>NZ_BLWF01000001.1:0-300000 GCF_013167955.1 Thermanaeromonas sp. C210 | reverse complement strand
AGAACCCTTCGTGGGGGGCGGGGCGGTATTTTTCCACCTGCTGCCCCACCAGGCTATCCTTATCGATAGCAACGAGGAGCTTATCAACTTTTACCTGGTGGTGCGAGACAACCTGGAGGAACTGCTAAGGGACCTCAGAAAGCACAAGAACACGCGGGAATATTACTACTCCGTCCGCGCCTTAGATCCCGAGGAGCTTTCGCCCGTGGAGAGGGCCTCCCGGTTCCTTTATCTCAACAAGACGGCTTATAATGGGCTGTGGAGGGTAAACAGCCAGGGTAAGCATAACGTGCCCTTTGGGAGATATAAGAATCCCAAGATTGTAGACGAGCCCAACCTCCGGGCGGTAGCCGAGGCTTTGAAACATGCCCAGATAATCTGCGGCGACTTTAGCCGCGTGCTGGAGTTCGCCCGGCCTGGTGCCTTTGTATATTTCGACCCTCCCTATTACCCCTTATCCGATACGGCCAACTTTACGGGCTACACTCCGGACGCTTTCGGGCCGGAGGACCAGAAGAGATTGGCGGTCGTATTCCGGGAACTGGACAGAAGTGGCTGTCTGGTGATGCTGAGCAATTCGGATACGCCCTTCATACGTGAGCTTTATTCGGGATACGATATCCGGGTGGTCTACGCCAGGAGGGCCATAAACTGCAGGCCTGACCGGAGAGGACCAATAACAGAACTAGTTATTAGAAATTACCGGTGAGGACGGCTGACGTTAATGCCACCTAGAGATGCTCGTTTTCGGGATGCCATCATTAGGTATATAAACTCTTGGGGCGAGGACATTGAGGTTTTGAAGGAAAAACCTGTGGGCTACAGGTTTGTAGGTACGCCACGGGTACTGGATATTGTGTTACGTCACGGCGGCAGGTACATGGGCATAGAAGCCAAGCTTCAGGAGAGTTCGGGGACCGCATATCAAAAGTTGAGTTATGCCCTGGAAGATTGCCTGGCCTGCCCTATACCTACAATAATTGTTTTTGCCGGAGGCGGCATAAGAGAAGACATGAAGACTAAGCTTATATTGAGCGGCCGCGGCATAGAGGTTAGTTTCTTATCATCTGATGAGCAGGACCCAGAAAAAGATAGAATTGAGGATCCCCACCTACTTCTGAGACAGAGGGTGTTACTATCTTTCTTTCAACCACTGAGCCAGCCTTTTATCTACTTCCCGTCGTAAGCTTCTTACCCCGGCTTCGATGCTCTCCTGGTCCTTAAATTCTGGATATTCGCCAGGAGAAAATATCCCTGAACACTCCCTGAGGGCTTTCGCCTGGCTGGGCTGGAAGCCTGTTTTCGGGGGTTTGGTCTTCTTCGACATGTCAGAGCCTCCAAGGTGTTTTACTGCGGCCCCTCATGGGGCTGAAGGTCCAGGCACTTCTCCGACTTGAGCCAGGCTGTTATGAGTTTCAATCCCTCGTAGGTAGGCTGGAAACAGGTTTTTCCCTTGACAGGGGATTATTCTGGCTGCGGGTTTCAATCCCTCGTAGGTAGGCTGGAAACGCGACAAGGAGGAGGATACGAGTTGGGCAGGCTGTAGTTTCAATCCCTCGTAGGTAGGCTGGAAACGCTTGTTCCACAACCCACGTTCATAGTTCCTTTTGAGTTTCAATCCCTCGTAGGTAGGCTGGAAACGGATGGGGCTAGATTGGAGGTACTGCTCAACCGCAAGGGGTTTCAATCCCTCGTAGGTAGGCTGGAAACCTGTGCCTTCCTCCAGTTCCCCCAAGGTGCCACGACGTTTCAATCCCTCGTAGGTAGGCTGGAAACAAAATATTACGAGGTCATCGTTAAAGGGGCTTTAGAGTTTCAATCCCTCGTAGGTAGGCTGGAAACGCGCTGGCGGAGGCCGAGCGCCGGGCGGCGGAGGCTGCGTTTCAATCCCTCGTAGGTAGGCTGGAAACCCTATGGGGTTTTTACCCCCATAGGGGACGAAGGTGTAGTTTCAATCCCTCGTAGGTAGGCTGGAAACATCTATGTACATTGGTACATGCAGAAATGCTAGGGCGTTTCAATCCCTCGTAGGTAGGCTGGAAACTTCAACAGTAGCAATGCCAGCAATGCCTTGATACGGTTTCAATCCCTCGTAGGTAGGCTGGAAACTAGTATGGTAAAAGCTCAAATCCAAAGCATTGAAATGTTTCAATCCCTCGTAGGTAGGCTGGAAACGCTTCCACGTTCGGTGTCAATCATGGCCACTTTCCCGCGTTTCAATCCCTCGTAGGTAGGCTGGAAACCTGCCAAAAATCCTGGTGGCGTATTGCCTCCGGTGGTGTTTCAATCCCTCGTAGGTAGGCTGGAAACTTTCCATTCGCCTTCTTCATAATGCTCCCCGATCAGCGTTTCAATCCCTCGTAGGTAGGCTGGAAACACGTTGTTCTGGCGTAAGTTTGTCTAAAATAAAGTTGTTTCAATCCCTCGTAGGTAGGCTGGAAACCTAAACTTGATCCTGGATATGTTTGAAGAGTAGGAGCGTTTCAATCCCTCGTAGGTAGGCTGGAAACGCTTTTCTTAATGCTTTCTTGAAAGCTTTTTTAATGGTTTCAATCCCTCGTAGGTAGGCTGGAAACGGCACCCGTCGTGCGGGTGCTTATGAAGAATTATAGTTTCAATCCCTCGTAGGTAGGCTGGAAACGGAACTAGGCGATGAAAACGCACTTGCTGTATTAGGTTTCAATCCCTCGTAGGTAGGCTGGAAACTTATATCTCTGGTATGAACTTGTTCCTCGGTACGAGTTTCAATCCCTCGTAGGTAGGCTGGAAACCCCCAAATACGGCCCGCCGGAGCCTTTAATCCGGCCCAATGTTTCAATCCCTCGTAGGTAGGCTGGAAACTACTAGCCCTTCCCGGTATACGTATCGGGTTACAGGGTTTCAATCCCTCGTAGGTAGGCTGGAAACCCACTGGGCCACACCTTAGCAACCCAGTGCTGGTTGGTTTCAATCCCTCGTAGGTAGGCTGGAAACGATTTTCGACAGTAGCAATGCCTGCAAGCCTTGAAACAGTTTCAATCCCTCGTAGGTAGGCTGGAAACTATGACGATAGTGGTATAGAAATATGCTTTAGTTTAAGTTTCAATCCCTCGTAGGTAGGCTGGAAACCTGGCAAGGAAAGAGATGAGCGAAATGATTAATCTGGTTTCAATCCCTCGTAGGTAGGCTGGAAACAATCTGGGTTCTGAAACCTGAAATCTGCTGGGCGGGGTTTCAATCCCTCGTAGGTAGGCTGGAAACAAAAATTAGAGATTCATCTATAACCGCACTAACGCTGTTTCAATCCCTCGTAGGTAGGCTGGAAACTTCCATTCGCCTTCTTCATAATGTTCCCCGATCAACGTTTCAATCCCTCGTAGGTAGGCTGGAAACAGCCAGATTTGGGAACGCCCCGGAGAGGGCTATAAGGTTTCAATCCCTCGTAGGTAGGCTGGAAACTTAGCCCGTTGGATTACCTTAAATTGCTCCAGCAGGCGGTTTCAATCCCTCGTAGGTAGGCTGGAAACTCAAAAAAAAATAGCCCGCTGGGAGCCTTATCCCAGGTTTCAATCCCTCGTAGGTAGGCTGGAAACCCGCGCGGGGGCAAGGCGCGGGAAAAAGGAGGAAAAAGTTTCAATCCCTCGTAGGTAGGCTGGAAACCGTTTCGGCGTCTGCTTATGTCCAGAGCCTGCTCCGGTTTCAATCCCTCGTAGGTAGGCTGGAAACCTCCGCAAACCCCCATCAAGCCACCTCCTTTTCCTGTTTCAATCCCTCGTAGGTAGGCTGGAAACCCATTTTGGGCGCATAAATTAACGAAATAATTTCGTCCTCCTCGATGGTACTATTTTCCACACGAAAAAGTTTAAGCCCTTTATCCGGCTTCAGATGTGGATTTCTTCTTCTGATAGCTTGTCGTCGATCCCCCAGTCTTTTTGCATTATTAGACATCGACGACAATTTTCCTGCCGGAATTTAAAGTTTTGAATTCCGAGTATTCCTCAGAGGTAAACACCCCCTGGCACTCCTTAAAGGCTTCCACCTGCTTCACCCTTGACAATGTGTCCCTACAAGTCCTAAATTGGTGTTCTTTAGACCATATCAGGGCCTCCCACACAGTGTGTTACGGAGCAAATAAGGGATATTGAGTCCCTTCATAAGGGTGTAGGCATAGCAGAGTAAGCGTCAAATACAACCCACCTTGGCACCAACCCCAAGTACAGGGGATAATCCTTCTCAGAAAATACGCTTGAGGAGGATTTTTTATTATGACCAGAGCCGAACGGCAAAAGTTATGGGAAACCCGGATAGCCGAATACCAAGCGAGCGGGCAAAGCGTTAAAGAATGGTGCGCCTCCCATGAGGGCATTAGCCCCAGGCAGTTATGGTACTGGCTGCGGAAGTATAAAGACCAAAACGGAGTTTCCCTCGAGAAGCCAACCCGTTGGCTGCCGGTAGAAATAAGCGAGTCATCTTCTGGGGATGGGGGCAACTCCTTGCTGGTCAGGATAGGCAAGACCAGCATCGAGGTAAGACCCGGGTTTGACCCGGCCTTGCTCACCCAGGTAGTCCGGGTGCTGATAGCGTTATGCTAAACGAAGTTGGTATCGACCGGGTTTACCTCGCCTGCGGCGCCACAGACTTGCGTAAATCTATTGACGGCCTGGCGGTGCTGGTCAAGGAAGGCTTCGAGCTGGACCCCTTCTCTTCCTGCCTCTTTGTCTTTTGCAACCGTAAGAGGGACAAACTGAAGATTCTCCATTGGGAGCACAACGGGTTTTGGCTTTATTACCGCCGGCTGGAGAAGGGCAAATTCATATGGCCGGTGGGAAATACTTCTTCTACCATCACCATAAGCCGCCGGGAGCTGCGCTGGCTGCTTGATGGTCTTCCCTTAAACCAGCCTAAAGCCCATCCTGAGGTAAAAGCGCGCACCATCTTGTAATATAAAGCCTCAGGAAGAAATATTTTTACCTTATGGTTGATTCTAGAGGAATTGGGGCTGATTCGTCGAATTATTAAAGCATGGACACGGCTAAGTCTATAGCTACCATGACCATAGAAGAGCTGCGAGAGCACTGTGCTCAATTGGAACAACAGGTTGCCGAACTTACCGCCAAGTTAAACTGGTTTATGGAGCAGTTCCGTTTAAGCAAGAAGCGGCAATTCGGTTCTTCCAGCGAGAGGACTTGCGCACTAGAAGAGCAGCTTTTGCTTTTTAATGAGGCGGAAGCGGAAGCCCGGCCGGAAGCAGTTGAACCGGATTTGGAGACCATCACCTACCAGCGCCGTAAAACGCGCGGCCGCCGGGAGATGAACCTGGAAGAGCTGCCGGTAGAAGTAGTAGAGCACCGCCTGCCGGAAGAGGAGCGGGTCTGCCCGTGCTGCGGTGGCCCTTTACATGAAATGAGCACCGAAGTGCGGCAGGAGCTCAAAATTATCCCGGCCCAAGTGAAAGTGGTCAAGCACGTGCGCTACGTCTATTCTTGCCGCCGCTGCGAGAAAGAAGAGATAACCACTCCTGTTATCACGGCGCCCATGCCTGCTCCTGTACTTCCGGGAAGCCCGGTATCTCCCTCGCTTCTTAGCTACATTATGACCCAGAAATACGGGGCAGGATTACCCCTTTACCGCCAGGAGCAGCAGTTTAAAAGCTTAGGGATAGACCTTTCCCGGCAGACCATGGCCAACTGGGTGCTCCATGGAGCTAACACCTACTTAACCCTTATTTACGACCGTCTCCATGAACACCTTCTTAAAAGAGACATTCTCCATGCCGATGAGACCACGTTGCAGGTACTTCATGAACCGGGAAGGGAAGCTACCACCAAATCATTCCTTTGGCTTTACCGTACCGGGCGGGACGGTCCCCCGATTATCCTCTACGACTACCAGACCACCCGGGCCGGCAAACACCCCCGCCGGTTCCTGAAAGGTTTTAAGGGCTATTTACACGTTGACGGCTATGCCGGCTACCATGAGCTTGTGGATGTCACCCTGGTAGGCTGCTGGGCTCATGCCCGGCGCAAGTTCGACGAAGCCTTAAAAGCCCTGCCGCAAGATAAACGCAACAAAGCAGTGGCTGCCCGGGAGGGGCTTAAGTTCTGCAACCGGCTCTTTGCCATAGAGAGCGAGCTTAAAGACAAAACCCCGGAAGAACGGTATCAAATCCGCCAGGAGCGCAGCAAACCAGAGCTGGACGAATTTTTAGCATGGCTTAAGAAGCAGAAAGCGCAGGTGCTGCCCAAAAGTGCCTTTGGGCAGGCGGTTTACTATTGCCTTAGCCAATGGGAGAAACTTGTCGCCTTTTTACAAGACGGGCGTTTGGAACTCGATAACAACCGCAGCGAGCGTTCTATAAAACCCTTTGTTATTGGGCGCAAGAACTGGTTATTTGCCAACACCCCTCGGGGTGCTAAAGCCAGCGCTATTGTTTACAGCATTATAGAGACAGCCAAGGAGAACGGGTTAAATCCCTTCTACTACCTTGCTTATCTCTTTGAGAGGCTACCCAACCTGGACCCGCAAGATGAAGAGGCATTGGAACAACTCCTGCCGTGGTCGGAAACTTTGCCCCCTATTTGCCGGATGAATAATTAGGTTTGCTTTAGCCCCTACCTTAGGTGATTAGGTAGGGGTTTCTTTTATGCTTACTGCCGTAACCCGCAAGGTGGGTTGTATTTGACGCTTACATAGCAGAACTCGGGCTTACCCAGGTTTTGCTCGAGGTGCCGCCGGACATCGCCCATCTATTTTATCTCTCCCGGCATTGTAAAGGATTCACCATCTATATTCCGACTATAGCATATATGCGGTATATCAACCGTCCTAAGTAATCCCCAGAGGTACAAGGGGGTCCGTTACATGAAGACCAAAACACAACCTCAAACGGCAGGCGTTTCCGGTTTACTAGATATCCTGGCCCCTTAGGCACTGGAGTTCGGGGCTAGGCAGGTCACCTTTGGCGACCAGCTTGCAAGGGTCCTGGTGGTGACGAACTATCCCCCCAAGGTGGGCCCTGCCTGGCTGGCCCGGGTGGCCGCCATACCAGGCGTGGTGTGCTCGGTTCATGTAACACCCACTGACCCTACCGAGTTAATCTTGAGCATAAACAAGGCCATAGGCGAATATGCAGCTAGGCTTGAGATGGGCGGCAACGCCCTGGTCATGCAAAGAACGGAGCAGGCCTTAAAGGACGCCCAAGAGCTGCTGAGGAAGATAGACCAGGAGCAGCAGCAGGTGTTCTACGTTACGGTAGTGCTCCTAGTGCTGGCTCCCGACCAGGAGACCCTGGAGCGGAGGACCCGCCAGGTGGAGGCCACTCTAGCCGCGGCAGGAATGCGGGCCAGGACCGCCACCTTCCGCCAGGAAGAAGGCCTTAAGGCCGTAGGGCCCTGGGCAATACTTCCTAAGGATACCAAAGAAGCCGGGGCGAGAAATATGCCCGCCGAGACAGTGGCGGCCGGTTTTCCCTTTACGGCCAGCGGTATTAACGACGGCAGTGGTGTAGTGCTGGGGAGGGACAGGGACGGCGGCTTGGTTCTGGTGGATACATGGGAGAGGGGAGGAGACCGCACTAACTCCAATTGGACGGTGCTGGCCAAGCCCGGTGCAGGTAAATCCTTTGCCGTGAAGCTTTTGGCTCTCCGCAACTTGGCCCAGGGCTCCAAGGTGATAATAATCGAACCCGAGCGCGAGTACCGGGAGATGTGCCGCCTCTTAGGTGGCACCTGGATAAACTGCGCCGGCGGCAAGGGGAGGATTAACCCCCTCCAGGTGAGACCCGTCCCCCTAGAGGAGGATGGAGAAGGGGACGCGAGGTCCGGCCAGGGCCCCCTGGCCCTGCACCTCCAGACCCTCCGCACCTTCTTCTCCCTTTACCTCCGGGACCTTGTGGACTTGGAGAAGGCCGCTTTGGAGGACGCTCTGGTGGAAGTGTACCGCCGGGCGGGCATTACTTGGGAGACGGACCCTGATTCTATACCGGCAGAAGAATGGCCCACCATGAGGGAACTCCACACCTATGTAGCTGAACAGGCAGAGAAGCTGCCCGAGACTTATTCCAGGCTGGCGGTGTTGTTAAAAAAGGCGGCCCTGGGTGCGGACGCCGCCCTGTGGGCCGGGCCTACTACGGCCAGTGCCGACAACGACTTAATAGTCTTAGACGTCCACGACAAACGCCGACGACTCAGTGAGGAGGGCGCAATACTTTAATGTGCTCTCCTTCGCTTGGGACTTAATCGAGCGGGACCGACAGGAGAGGACCCTGCTGGTGGTGGACGAGGCCTGGCTCTTGGTGGACCCCCAGACGCCCCAGGCCCTGGCCTTCTTGAGGGACACCAGCAAGAGGATCCGCAAATACATGGGGGGTCTGGTGGTCATAACCCAGAACGTGATTGACTTCCTGGCCCCTGAGGTGCAGCGCCACGGCCAGGCCCTCCTCGATAACCCGACATATAAGCTCCTCCTGGCCAGGGCGAGCCTGGCCAGGGCGAGAAGGACCTGGAGGCTATAACCCAACTTATGAACTTGAGCGAAGCCGAGAGGGATTTGCTGGCCACTGCCAAGCGAGGCGAAGGCCTTCTCGTTGCCGGGACCCAGAGGGTGCATGTACGGATTGAGGCTGCGCCGTACGAGATACCCTACCTGGCAGGAGGTGGCCAGTAGTGGCTAGACTAATAGCTAAAATAGCTGGCGCCCTACTGCTGGAGGCGGAGAGAGTGCTCCTTTGGACGGTGATAATACTAATTCTACCGCTTGCTCTTCTGGCCCTGCTCTTTGCAGGGCCAATTGTTATATGGGAGAGGGTGCCCATAGCCAGTCCCTCGCAAGTGCAAATCTATGTTGATGCGGCCAGGGAGGCGAGCGAAAGCACAAAATCCCCGTGTGACCCAGGCGTTAAAATCGAATGGCAGCCGCTTTTGGCTATTGAGGCCGCAAGGCTAAACCCGGACTTCCGGAAGGCAACCCCCGCCAGGGCCAGGGAGCTCGCCAGGAGTGTTCATAGAGCAAAATGGAACATATCGGGTATGCACGGGCAAGGACCCGCCCACCTGACAGAGTTACCCTACCTACAGGTTGAGGGACCTCGGCGAGGTCCTAAATGACTTGGGATTCACTGAAGCGCAGCAGGAGAAGGTAAGGAATATCCTTACCGTGGACCTGTCCTTCCTCCTGGAAGTGGGCGCGGAAGTGCCGCCGGGATGGGTGCCGGTAGAGAAGGACCTCAAGTGGCCCGTGCCTGGTGTCTACGTTATTACTTCAGGTTTTGGCCCCCGGATAGACCTCGTGGAGGGCATTGACGGCTTCCATACGGGGGTGGACATAGGAGCTCCCCAGGGGACGCCCGTCGTGGCTGCTGCCCCCGGTGTGGTTGCCCACGCCGGGCGAGCAGGCAACTACGGCCTGGCGGTGTTCCTCCAGCACGAGGGAGGGGTGGAGACAATATACGCCCACCTCGCCGGGATTGCAGTCAAAAGGGGCCAGGTGGTCCAGGCCGGTGAACTTATCGGCTACGTCGGGTCTACAGGGAAGTCCACCGGGCCGCACCTGCACTTTGAGGTCAGAGTCCACCAGCAGCCCGTCAACCCCACTGACTACTTCAAGTGAGGGGAGGAGAATGAAGTGCTCATCCAGGCCTGCCCTTACTATACTATGTTTCCCATAGACTTTCCCTTGGAGCACCTGAAGAACGCCCGACCCGGGGAGTGGGTCCTGGACCCTTTCTGCGGGCGGGGGACGACCCTGTACGCAGCGAGGCTTTTAGGTCTCCCCGCCTCGGGGGTGGATGTAAGCCCCATAGCGGCAGCCATTTCCGACGCCGTGCTGGCCGGAGCTTCCCCCGAACAGGTGGTGAAAGCCTGCGGGCAGATCCTCAGCTCCCGGTCTGCTCCTGTGGACGTGCCGGAAGGAGAGTTCTGGGAACTGGCCTACCACCGTGAGACCCTGGAAGAGGTATGCCGACTGAGAGAGGCCCTCATATACGGCGAGGACAGCGACACCCGCCGCCTCTTGCGCCTCATCATCCTCGGCCGCCTCCACGGCCCTTTGAGGAAGGGTGCTCCTTCTTACCTGTCCAACCAGATGCCCCGCACTTTTGCCCCCAAGCCGGGGTATGCTGTGCGGTTCTGGAGGAAGAAGGGGCTGTGTAGCCCGCCGAGGGTGAGCGTCTTGGACCTAGTGGCCCGCAAAGCGCCCTGCTATCTGGAAGGCCTGCCGCCGCCAACGCAAGGCCGCGTGGCCCTGGCCGACAGCAGGCAGTTCGACCTCCTTGAGCTCGGCGGGCCCTACACCTGGGTAGTGACTTCGCCTCCCTATTTTGGCATGAGGACTTATGTGCCCGACCAGTGGCTGCGGCACTGGTTCACCGGCGGTAATCCAGAAGTCCAGTACGGCTATCAGGGGCAGTTAGCTACCGCCGCGCTCGACAGTTTCGTCCAGGGGTTAAGGCAGGTATGGACCAATGTGGCTAAGGCCTGCGCGCCGGGTGCACGGCTGGTGGTCCGTTTCGGGGTCCTCCCGTCTGCTCCGATAAAATGTAGGCCGGAAGACTTGTTTCGTGAAACCCTGCGGGGTACGCCCTGGCAACTGCAGGAGGTCCGGCCGGCTGGAACGGCGGCGTGGGGGAGACGCCAGGCACTCCAGTTTTTGGGAGAAAAGGCAAAAAGCCCTGTGGTAGAGGTGGATCTAGTGGCAACGCTCGAGAGTTGACCGCTGATAGGTGAGGAGAATTCCTTGGTGGCTGTGTACTTGACGTAGGATAAGAAATTGGTGGAAAAACCTTGGGAAGAGGTGGACGCTTATGATTTACGCCCTATTGGTTACCCCGGCCAGGGCGGAGCAGGTGAGAAAAGCCGCCATAGGACACGGCGAAGTGGTATTTGATCAGGCCGGGACTATGGATTCTTTTAGTATTCATAATGCCTTCCAGTCTGCCGCTAGGGTGGCGGCCGACGTCTTGGTTCTTGATATAGATGCCGCTCCGGGCCCGGACCTGGTGGCCGCCGCCCGGTGCTACCGTATAGCCAGGCCGCATGTCAGAATAATCGTCTTGGCTCCCGCCCGTGAGCCAGGCGACCCCACGGTGGCCGGGCTGGTGGGCCTAGGTATTTATGATATAGTCGCCGCACCAATTGAGGCTGATTGGGAGGCTCTCGTTGGCAAGGCCCTCGTTGGTCCTCCTGCTACCTACGCCCAGGCTGCCCGGTGGCACGTCATGCCGGGGCCGGATGGCGACGAGCATGTAAAAGAGAGGGTCATAATCGAAGAGCGACCGGCAGGGGCAGTCACCATAGCGGTAATGGGGGCTGCCCCGGGCTTGGGTTGTACCCATACCGCTTTGGCTATTAGCGCATTCCTTGCCAGGCAAGGTTACAAAGTGGCTCTGGTGGAGGATAGCCAGAGGTTCGCACTTGACCAGTTTTAGCTTACCTTTTCAACCTGGACGAGCCCCTGAGCGAGGTTATTGATCCCAAGCCGAAGACCTTGCTGTTCGAGCGTATCCTGCCGGACTTAAGACGGGGGCAATATGACTATGTTGTGCGCGACCTGGGCTATTGGGAGAAGAATAGGGACAGGGAGGCATTGAGGGCCACCCTCCCCATCCTTGTGGCCAGCGCCGCCAGGTGGAGGGTAAGGGACTTTGAGATGGTGGAGTCCATTGGCTCATACCATATAGCCTTGATAGACCCGCCGGAAGACGTGTTTAGACGGGTGAAAATGGCGGTACCGGCCACCTACAAGCTCCCCTATGCACCTGAACCCTTTAAAATGGCTGACGAGCCGTTGGCCGGGCTTTTGGGCTCCATATTGCCGCGGGCAAAAAATCCTTCCAAGAAAGGCATATGGCCCTGGAGAAGGAAGTAATAAAGGCGGTACGTCCCTCAATTGTACAGCCTTTCCGGCCGCTTATTTATTTTACTGCCGCTACTGCCGCCAGGGCCCCAGTTGATAAGGGAGTGGGCCTGCGGCATATGCTCCCGGGCTGGGCGCAAGAACTGGTTATTTGCCAACACCCCGCGGGGTGCTAAAGCCAGCGCTATTGTCTATAGCATCACAGAGACGGCCAAGGAAAACGGGTTAAATTCCTTCCACTACCTTGCTTACCTCTTCGAAAGGCTGCCGAACCTGGACCCGCAGGATAAAGAAGCCCTGGATCAACTCCTACCGTGGTCGGAAACTCTGCCACCCATTTGCCGGAAGAATAATTAGCTCCACCAGAAAAATTGAGGTCCTGCAAGGGTTTACGGCACTGTGAACAGCTCCCTGGTGTAATAAAAAGGAAGCTGTTCACATTTTTCCCTCCCTTTGGAGTCTCTTCCCCGGGGATAGATCCCGGGTTTGTGGTCGTGCTTTTTCCCCGGCATATGTCGCCTGTCCCTCCTGCGGCTTCCCAGCCGGGGCATAAATGAAATTCGTTGCGCTCCCGTCTTTTTCCTGCACCTTTACCGTGCGACGCCACGGCTCTGGCGGGAAGGGCAGCCCGGACCGGAAAAGCGAGCGGGGGGTGGTTCCGGCACCCGCCGGCCGGGATGCGGGGACGCCTTTTTCCCGCTTCGTGCGGCGGGGGCTTATCTGGAAAGGCGGGTCCGCCCTGGCAGGCGGCTGACGGCAGACAGGCCGTTGGCGGCTGGAGAAAGAGTGGAAGTTCGGGGGTTGAGAGGGAAGCATGCCCTTTAGGCCCGGTGGAGCAGGGATTTGTCACGCGTTTATAGAAATAAATAACAGCAAGCCCGATAAAACGCGCGGCTAGTTCGCCGGAAAGCAAAGGTTTCGATTTAATAGGTCGTAAGATAGAAACCGAACTCTTTAGAGGTTACCTTGGTGGTAAGTCATCGACCAAATGAGAGGGGATTATATGGCCCAGATTCACCGCTACTGCGGCAGCCTGCTGGGCCTGGCGGTGGGGGACGCCCTGGGGACTGCCCTGGAGTTCCGGCCGCCCGGGTCCTTTGAGCCCATCGGCGACATGGTGGGCGGCGGGCCCTTTAAACTGAAGCCCGGACAGTGGACCGACGACACCGCAATGGCCCTGTGCCTGGCGGAGAGCCTGGTGGAATGCCGGGGCTTCGACCCCCTTGACCAGATGGAAGGTACCTGCGCTGGTACCGGGAAGGATATATGAGCAGCACCGGGTACTGCTTCGACGTCGGCAACACGGTGCGGGCGGCCTTAGAGCGCTTTGAGCGCACCCGGGAGCCTTACTGCGGCTCGACCGATCCCTTTACCGCCGGCAACGGCTCCCTCATGCGGCTGGCGCCGGTGGCCCTCTTCTACGCCCGCAGTCCGAGGGAGGCCGTCGCCAAGGACGGGGAAAGCTCCCGCACCACTCACGGTGCGGTGAAAGCCTTCGACGCCTGCCGCTACCTGGCCGCTATGATCGTTGGAGTCGTAAACGGTGCATCGAAAGAAGAGCTCCTGTCCGACCATTACGAGCCGGAGCCGGGGCTGTGGCAGGAGGCCCCCCTGACGCCAAATGTTGCCGCCGTGGCCGCAGCTCCTTCAAGAGGCGCAACCCGCCCGAAATCAGGGGAACGGGCTACGTGGTCGCCTGCTTGGAGGCCGCCCTATGGGCCTTCTATCGTAGTTCTTCCTTCTGGGAGGGGGCGCTCCTGGCGGTAAACCTGGGCGAGGATGCCGATACCACCGGCGCCGTCTACGGCCAGCTCGCCAGCGCCTACTACTGCGAGGACGGCATACCGGAAGAGTGGCGGGAGAAAATCACCATGCGGGAACGGATTGAGGAGCTGGCGGAAGAAATATTCGCCCTCGTCTGGCAGGACGACTAATGACGACCAATACTTACACCACGAGGAGAAAAAATGAACGCCTTTGAGGATATTGTGGCCTATTATTTCGAAGAAGAAGGTTACTGGGTCAGGAAATCGGTTAAGGTCAACATCTCCAAGGAAGAAAATAAGGTTAATTGGCCTGCCTTCCATGCCGAGGCCGGAGATAGACCTCGTCGCCTTCAAGGCCAAGGAAAATCTCCCCTTATTAATCAAGGCCAAATCTTATCTTGATTCTCCTGGAGTTCGCTTCTGCGACGTGACCGGGGAAAACCGGGATATCGGTAAACGCTACCGCCTCTTTACCGATGCTCGCTTCAGAGAGATAGTGACCAGAAAGATGAAGGAAGATTATTTAGCTCAAGGCCTCATAAACGCCACTACCAGGATAAATTACGCTCTGGCCGCTGGCCATGTTTATTCCAATGACGAAGCAAGAATTCAAGACTACTTTCAAAAAAACGGGTGGATATTCATTTCGCCGTCCCAGATAAAGGAAAGAATTAGAAAACTGGCGGCTAAAGGTTGGGAGGACAACTTGATTACCATAACTGCAAAATTGCTCTTAAAGGATTAGCAGGAACTAATCTGCGGCCCATTTCATCCCGCCGGAGCGTCCAGGAGCGACTTGAGTGCGGCGGACGTCATGGCGTCTATGGAACTGGTCATCGCCAGAAACATATTCACGTCCAGCGGCGGGGACCTGGTGGCCGTCGCCGGGGCGCGAATAGTCACCAGGGAGATCACCGAGCTCATCGAATCCTAGGGGGGCTTCCCCCCTCTTTTTACAGTGAACAGTAAGCGGGTGGACCAGGCTAACTACGGCTTCCCGATGGTCATCGCCTTCTACGTCCTCATGCGGCTGGAGCCAGTCATCAAAGAGCTGCAGAAGTCAGTGACGGTCCTAACCGTGGTGGTGGCCCGCCAAGGCAGGGTGGACTACGAGGAAGCCCGCAGGCTGGTGGAGGGGAACGGTACTGGCAAATAGTGCGCCATAGGCCCCGCCGCGAAAAAGGAAAGCAAGGCGGGGCCTTAACTTGTGACCGGCAAGCCAGCTTTTCACGGAGTCGAAAATGGCTGGCATTTTAGCGCCGTTAACTTTCCCTGCGAGGGAAAAGTTTCTCTGAGGGAAAAATTTCTCTTTTGAGGCGCGGAGCAACCTAGTTCACCTGGCGCGGCTGACGGGACGAAAGCCCGGACGTCGGGGGTCGGGAAGCTGAAGGGTGACCGGCGTGTCCGGAAGTGGGACCGCCAGCACGGGAGAAACATCGCGGAGGTTAGAGCAGATGAAAATCCAGTACATCATCGTCCACCACACAGGGGCAGAAGAAAAGGACGCCGAGCAGGTGCGGCGCTACCATCTCTCCCTGGGCTGGCGGGACGTGGGCTACAACTACATAGTCGAGCGGGACGGCAGGGCGGTGGCCGGAAGGAGCCTCGACATACCCGGCGCCCACTGCCGGGACGCGGGGATGAACTACAGGTCGGCTGGCGTTGCCGTCCTCGGCAACCTCATGGACCGCCCGCCTACAAAAGAATAGTGGCAGGCCCTCACCGGGCTGGTGCGGGAGCTGTACCGCCGGTTTGACGTGCCTCCGGAGCGGGTCCTCGGCCACAAAGAAGTGCCGGGGGCGGCCACGGACTGCCCGTGGAGGTTTATGGACATGGAGCGGCTGCGGCCAGAGGCGTCCGCCTCCGCCGGAGACGGGGAAACGGCACCGGCGCAAACCGGCGGCCGGAGGGAAGGCGTGGTCTTGGAGGATAAGGAAGTGGCGGTGCGGGGAAAGGGCGGTCCTGGCGGGGAGCCCGCGCCCACCGCCAGCCCCGCCAGCCTCTGGCGGGTCGAGGTGGGGGCCTTCGCCAAAAAAGCGAACGCCGAGGCCCTAGCCAAGAAGCTTAAACATGATGGTTATAGTGTCTTTATTCAAGAACCGCAGGGGTAAAATTCCTGCGGTTTTTTGGAAGAAATATATCCACCGGGTACACGAGTAGAAACCATATAATTGGGCCACCACATATAGGCTCCTTGCCAGAACTATTAAACAATAAATGGTTTCCGGTTGCAGGACATTCCAGGAAACCGTAGAATTACTTACTAAAAAGAGAATAATATAGACCTTACATGGCTGGCAGTGTCTAAATAAGTCCTCCTAGAGACCTTCTCGGCCCGGAGCTATTCCTGGTAAACCACGGTAAACGTGGCCAATCTTTATTTTTGGTGCAGGATGTCCAAGGTTTTGTTCAACCTTACTGCTTACAGCTTTCGTACCAAACTGGGATCGTTGCTAGTGCGGCGGCATTGGGAGAAGTTCAGGGAGGCCGCGCGCGAGACCGATTTCTATGTGATATCGGCGCGGAAGGCCGTTCGAATCCTGCGACCCAACCCCCGGCGCACGCGGGATTAGGCTTGCGGGCTTAAGGTACAGGGGCGAATGCCGAGGTTAACGTGCACGTATCCGTTAAGGCGGAAATGACCCCCTGGAAAGAGGTCGAGAGGCGGATATTAGCGCTGGGCCTCGACGACATCCTGAGGGTCATCAACAGAAAGCGCCAGGAAGAAGTATACGACCCGGAGCATTCCGCCCGATGACCGCGGCGGACACCCCAAAGCGCACGGCTCGGCGTGCCCCGTACCCATGTCGATAGAGGGCCGTAAAGGGAGACCTGTGAAGAGACCGACTTTGAGGGGGCAGTGACTTCCGTGAGCGAAGAGGCCAAGAGACTGCGCCTGAGCTTCCACGGGCGGATCATCGATCACCTCGGCATACAAATGTACCAGAGCCCCGTAGCGGCGATCGCCGAGCTGATAGCCAATGCCTGGGACGCGGACGCCGAGGAAGTGTCGGTTGCCCTACCGGCCGAGCTGGGTCCGGAGGCCGAGATCGTGATCAGAGATAACGGCATTGGCATGACGTTCGAGGATTGCCAAGAGAGGTACCTGAAGGTAGGGTACGATCGCAGGCAAAAGGACGGCGGGACGTCCCTCGAGAAAAAGCGCCCGCTCCTCGGGAGAAAAGGGATAGGCAAGTTTGCCGGCTTCGGAATCGCGGGGGTAATCCGCATCGAGACGGTCAGCAAGGTAACCGGCGAAAAAACGGTCTTCGAGCTGGACATAACGAAATTGCGCGGGGAGTCCGACGGCGATTACGTGGCGCCGCCTGCGGACGTAGAGGTGATCGAGTACGAGGGGCCGGACGAAAACCGCGCAAGGGAGGCACACGGGACGGCCATAAGGCTGAGGCGCCTGACCTTGGCAAAGCGACCCGCCCCCGACGCGTTTGCGAGGAGCATGGCCCGAAGGTTCCTCCTTCATCAGCGCGTTGCGGACTTTAAGGTGCTCGTCAACGGCAGGCCGCTTCCGGAAGGCGAGGACGCGGAGAAGGTAGAGTTTGTCTTTCCGAGGGATTACCGCGACGACCAAAGGCCGGAGGGCATCAGGATCGAGCCCGAGACCGGCTGGGGCGAGGAGCCGCTAGGGGAGCGCAAGATCCGCTGGCGCTTTCTCTTCTACAAAGATCCCATCGACGAGGAAGAGCTGCGCGGCGTGGCGGTCTTCATCCGGGGAAAGCTCGCCCAGACTCCTTTCTTTTTTAACCTCGTCGGAGGGCTGGGCGGCCAACAGGGCATGGAATACCTTTCCGGCCAGGTGGAGGCGGACTTCCTCGACGATCTGGCAACGGACGTGACCGCAACCGAGAGGCAGAGGATCAATTGGGAGCTGCCCGAGACGGAGCTGGTGCTCGAGTGGGGGCGGGAGCGCGTCAAGAGCCTCCTAAGGATCTGGAGGGATCGGCGGGCCGAGAAGAGGCTTGAGGCCATAGAGGCACGGCTGGCGCCGTTTGCCCGGCGCCTGGCGCGGCTTCCCAGCAGCGAGCAAAAAGTTATCAAGCAGGCCCTGAACAAGCTCGCCCGCATTTCGACCATAAGCGACGAGCAGTTTCAAGAAATCGGCGAGGCCGTTCTCACGGCCTGGGAGGGGGGCAGGCTCAAGGAGCTGATTCGCGAGCTGGCCGAAAGCCCGGACATGAGCGAGGCGAGGTTTTTGGAAATACTCCTCGAGGCCAACGTCCTAACGGCGCTTCATACGGCGGAGGTTGTGAAAACTAAGCTGCTCATCATCAAGGGATTGGAGGAGCGGATAGCCAGGCGGGACAAGGAGCCCGACATAAGAAATTATATTGCCGACAACCCCTGGCTTTTCGGCCCGGAGATGCAAACCTTCAGGCGGGAGAGACGGATAGAGAAGCTTCTCAGGGATGTCGCCGCCGAGGTGGGTATGGAAGCAGACGAGGACTGGCAGGGGCGGATAGACTTGGCGCTGGGCAGCGGCGACCAACTGGCAATCGTCGAATTCATGCGCCCTGGCCTGACCGCGGATTGGGATCATATTTTCCGATTCGAGCGGTACGTTCGCGCGGTAAGAGCGAAGCTGGCAGCCGATACCGGAGGGCCGTTCAAGTTTGCAAACGGCTACCTGATCGCCGACGGGCTAAGCAAGAAGCCGGACATCTTATCTAAGTTACAGGACCTATCGTCAAGCGGAATGTGGGCTATGGAATGGGAGACGCTGCTCGCCCGCGCCGCGGCCCAATGGGAGGAATTTCTGGAGGTCTTGAGATTGCGCGCCCCGGACGACGAGCGACTGCAGGCGCTGCGGCCGGGCTGCTCCGAGGCCGCGGCCGGGGCCGCGTCGCCGGGCTGATCCGGGCCCCCGACGCGCCGGGATTAGGCCAGAGGGCCCGGGCGGGGGGAGAAAAAGGAGGTCGGGGGCTTCGATGAAGCTGCCACGCGGCCTACCGCCGGTTCGCCCGCGCGTACGGTCTCGCCCGACGGGCAAAAAGCCGAAATCTCTCGGCGCTTTACGGTGGCCCCGTGCGGGCGCGGTCGGCGGGCCGACCCGCCTCTTTATCGGTTGGCCTACCGGCCCTCTCGTGATGAGCCAGAGGAGAGACCGCGTCGGCCCGGCCGAAAGCGCGGCGTGTCTCTCTTTTTTTGTGCCGCCGATAGCTACACCCACGGTAGAGGTCGATTGCGTCGACGACGCGCCGGGCGCGGGCTTGCCACCCTTGAATTTTTGGTATAAAATATCGATGAAAATTTCATCGGGGGGGTTCAACTGAATGCAGGGCGTCTTCGACGTCGAGCCGGTAGGGTACACGGCCTCGCCGCGCCCGGGCGCCGGGCCCACCTTCGACACGATACCCTTCGTGATAAGCCCCGGGAAAAAGGTCGTCCTGAACGGGCTCTACGCCGTTCCGGACCCGGACGGCAGGCGTGCGCACTACGGCAGGGTCGTAAGCGGCTACGAGAGCAACGAGGACGCCGCGCCTTCGCGCCTACAGCAGGCCGGGGCCTTGCACCTTGACATGCCAATGCGGCGCGGAGACGACTCACTGTTCCTGCATCGCGTGGCGGAGCTCGAGGTGCTGGGCGAGGTTGCGGTTCTCGAGGGCTCCCCGGTGTCGGTGGCGGTCGAACCTCCGGCCAACCTTCCCCAGACGGGAAAACCCGTCGTCCCCCTGGCCGGGGCCCTCGCCGAGGCGCTGCTCGGCTTTCCGCCGCCCGGGGAGGGCCTGGAGCTGGGACGCGCCTTCGGCGCCGACGCGGCGGTGGTCCTCCCGCGGTCCGCACTGCCGCGCCACATCCTCATCGTCGGCCGGCCGGGCACCGGCAAGAGCTACGCGCGGGGCGTGCTGGCCGAGGAGATCGCGCGGCACGGGATCCCGCAGGTCAACTTCGACGCCAACGGCGAGATGGCCGAGGCCGCGGTCGAGCTGGGAGGTGTCAACCTCGTCCCGGGCGTCGACTACAAGGTTCCGCTCTGGGCCCTCGGTGAGTCGGAGCTTCTCTCGCTTCAGCCCAACCTCACCCAGGCGCACCAGGACCTCATCGTCGACGCGTATATAGATCTTTCGGAGCGCCGGGAGGTGTGGACCTGGGAAGAGCTGGCCGACGAGATCCGCCGCGTGGGCGCCGCCGTCGCCCAGCGCGCCGACGTGGTGGACAGGGCGATACGCCGGCTGGGCTACGGCATCCGCCAAAACGCCATAATAGGCGAGTTGGGCGACTGGTCCGACCTGCTCCGCCGCTATCGGTTCGTCAACGTGCTGCTCGGGGGCCTCAAAAGGTCCCAGCGCGAGATCGTGGTCGCGGCCACCGCGCGCATGCTCCAGCGAAGGCGGCTGCGGGAAGAAGTGCCGCCTTTCGTTTTCGGCCTCGACGAAGCTCACCTGTTCCTCCCGGCTGGAGGAAGGGAATCGCCCTCCACGGCGGTCATCCGCGAGTTCGTCCGCATGGGCCGCCACATGAAGGTCGGCGTGGTCCTCGTGTCGCAGAGCCCGCTGGGCATCGACCGGCAGGTAATGCTCCTTTGCAACACGAGGCTTATCTTCGCCCTCGACGGCGAGGACCTGCGGGCGATGTCGGGCTTCCTCGCGGATGCCCCGGAGCAGATGAGGGAGAGGATACCCAAGCTCGGGCAGGGCGTGGCGGTTCTATCCGGCGGGGCTGAGCTGGTACGCCACACCCTGATGGTGGAGGTCAGGCGGAGGCGCACGACGCACGGGGCGCCGACGCCCGACCTGAAGGCAGAGGTGGAGCTATGGTCGAGGACCTCAAGGGGCAAATAGCGGAGATCGTGCGGGCGGCTGGCCGGGAGGGAGTTACCGCCGCCGAGGTCGCCGCGAGGGTGGAGGAGGGCGCCCGACCCGGCGCGTCGGAGGCAACCGTGAGGAGGCAACTGGCGCGCCTGGTCGAGGAAGGGGAGGTCGTGGCCCGCTGGGGCCCTCCGCCGGCAGGCGGAGGGCGGAGGGCGCGCCTGTACGTAGCCTCGGAGTACGCCGAGAGGGGGGACGTCGTGCGCCCCACCCCCAGGGAGGCGGTGGAGCGCGAGTTCGGCGTCCTGGGGCAGGTCGCCTGGGACGCGGCCAGGGACGCGGACCTCTTGCGGGCGGCCGCCGCGGTGGCGCCGAGGTTGCTCCGGGAAAGCCCGCGGACCCTGCTGGCGGAGATGGCCGAGTGGGCAGCGGAGGAGATGCGCCGCAGCAGGCGCGAGCTACTGCGCGCGGACGGCGTGGAGCGCCGTAGAAGGGCCCGCGCCCGGTGGGAGCTTCTCAGGACTTTCGTCGAGCGGTACTTCAGGCAGGTCTTCGGGGTCGATCGCCGGGTCTTCAGGGCGACGGACCCTTCCGACCCCGCCTTCGCGGACCCGTCCGCCCCCGACGATCGGTTCGTGAGCCTCGACCGGTCGGCGCTGAACGCGGTCCTTCGCGAGAGGGTTTACGGTGACGCCGTGATAGAGCTGATGGCCCCGGAGGGCAATGTCGACGCGACGGCAGCGACGGACGCCTCCGTATTCGACATCGCCACCTCGCCCCTCTACGGCCCCGCTGCCCTCGGCGGCCTGGCGGTGCTTACCGCTACGGCAGCGGCCCTGGTGGACTTCAACACCGCGAGGGCTTTCCACGATTACGACGTCGACCCGGACCGCCTCCTCGCCTACGACGAGGACTCCGCCGCGGTCGAGGGCCTGCTCCTACCGCCCCGCTGGGCCGCCGTGCTCGGGGAGTCCAGGTGGCGGCACACTCGGGCCGTGGCGATGGACCTACGGCATTACCTTCACGACGAGAGGGTTATGCGGGGCACGGCGCGGTGGCAGGCCCACCCCGACACCGGGCTGCCGCCGGAGCCCGGTGTCGTGTTCAGGAACGGCCGGATCCTCCCCATAGACCACAAGATAAACGATTACGAGGACGACACCTTCTACGGCGAGATGGTCAGGCGGAACCTGAAGGCCTTCTACGCGGTATTCCTGTGGGTGGCTGGCACGGGCGCCAGGCCGGTGTACGCGGGGGTCGTAAAGTCGCCCGAGCTGCCCTACCTCTCGCCCCTGGTGCTCTGGTACGCCCGCTTCAAGGCGGGAAGAGAGGAGGTGGAGGAGGAGGCCGTCCTGCGCCTCGGCTGCGTCGACACCGCGCTTGCGGGGCCACTGCTCGCCGCGGCGCGGCAGGCGGCCGGAGCTGGTGGCGCCGTCCCGGTTACCTTCCGGGCCCTGCGCCGCTTCGCGGACATATCGGGCCTGGGCATGCCTCCGTTGCTGGAAACCGAGGACGGCGGGGTGCGCCCGCTCGACTACAAGAGCATGCAGGATTGGGACGTGTTGTTTGTGCAGAGGGAGGCACGGCGTCGCAGGGACGCCCTCTACGAGGGCGCCCGCAGGCCGTTGACACAGGACCAATACACGGTGTTTAAGGAGCTGTGCAAGCGGATAGGCGTGCTGATGTTCTTCGCGCTGCCCGCGCAGGCTCCGCCCGACGCGCCCTTTTCCCTCCCCCGCCTCGAGGTACTGCCTCCGGCCGTGGACTTCGAGGCGCTGGGCGGGCCCGGGGAGGCGGGCGAGAGGAAACTCGTGGCCCGGGTGCTGGCGGCGCTGGCGCGGCCGGGCGCGGTCGAAACCGACGCCACGGGCGACCTCTGGAGCGCCCTGCCGCGCATCGTCCCGACGGCTGTCAAGGAGGCGCATGTGGCCGCCTCGTTCACGGCGCGCGAGTACGGCAGGAGCGTGGAGGCCAAGGTTCTCCAGATCGTTGCTGAGATAAAGAGGAGGTACGGGTCGGGGAAATGACGTGCGAGGCCGAACGTCTTGCGGCCCTGGTATCCGCGGCCGCGGCCAGATTGGCGGCCTCCGGCCCTTTCGGCGAGCCACCGCCGTGGAGGACGGAGGCCGACCCCTATGCCGTGTTTGTCGCGGAGTTCCTGCTGGTCCGCACCCGGGCCGACGTTGTCGCAAGGGTGTGGGAGGAGTTGCTGCGCCGCTACCCCTCTTTCGAGGCGCTGGCGGCTGCGGACGAGGGCGAACTGGCGGCTCTGGTGGCGCCGCTGGGGCTGAGGAAGAGGGTTCCGCTGTTGAAGCGGGCCGCGGCGCACGTGGTGGAGCGGTACGGAGGTAGGCTGCCCGAGGAGTCGGGCGAGCTTCAAAAGATTCCGGGGATGGGTCCTTATACGGCGGCCGCGGTGTCCGCCTTCGCGTTCGGCCGCCCGGTCGTGCCGGCGGACGTCAACGTGCTCCGGTTCCTTTCCAGGCTGACCGGCCTGCCGTCGGGCCATCCCACAAAGGGAAGCCCGACTCTGAGGAGCCTCGTGGCCCGGTTGGGTCCGGCCGAGGGCGGGCCCGAGCCCGGGCGGCTGATCGACTTCACGCGGCACGTCTGCCGGCCGAGAAGGCCACGGTGCGGGGAGTGCCCTCTAGGCGATCTGTGCGGCTCCGCCCTGCTGGCGGGTTGAGCTCCGCGCATCGTCCCGCGCGCCTCGGCGCAGAAAGGCGGCGGCGGCGCGGAAGACCGCCTCGGCAAGCGGCGGCGGGAAGGCGTTACCTATCTGCGAGGCTACCGAAAGGCGGCCGCCGGAAAATGCGAAGTGATCCGGAAAGCCCTGCAGCGCCGCAGCCTCGCGCGGCGTGAGCGCCCTGTCCTGCTCGGGGTGGACGAAGCGGCCTTTCGAGGGGTTGATGCACCCGGACGTTACGACCACCGACGACGGTTCGTCCCAGGCGAGGCGGCCGAAGACGTCCTTATGGCCGTCGTGCGTCAGGTGGCAGGGTAGCCAGAACTCCCGCGGCACCTCGCGGCGGCTGCCGCCGTTGCGCGGGACCATCTCTATGAAACGAAGGACCCTCGGTCCTATCGACGACGCGGAGTGGTTGGGGACGTTGGGGCAGCTCTCGCCCGCCGCCAAGGGCGGAAAATGCGATATGGCGTCCCTTACGGTCCGCCAGGGCTTCCGCCGCCCCGCCAAGACCTCGGGGTCGTCGGGAGCGCCGTGCGTCGGCTCCGGCAGAGGGGGTTTCCGCCCGTGCGCGGACACCACCACCAGGCGCGGCCTGTGCTGGGGCGTGCCGAAGTCCGCCGCGTCCAGCACGCGTTCCGTCACCTCGTACCCGGCGGCCTCGAGGGCGGCGATCAGCCGCTCGTAGTAGGCGCGGCCGTGGGTGCTCTTGATGAGGCCCGGTACGTTCTCAAACGCCACCATCTTCGGCAGGAAGGAGCGGACGAAGCGGGCGAAGACGTCGACCAGCTCGTTGCGCGGGTCGGAGGCGCCTTTCGGTCCCCGGAGGCGGGTGAAGCCCTGGCAGGGCGGGCAGCCGACCATCAGGTCCAGCTCGCCGGGGGCCAGCCCGAGGCGGTCCCGCCAGGCATCCGGATCCACCAGGCGGATGTCGGCGACCAGGGGGGTCACGCCGATGTTCCTCTCGTAGGTGGCCGCGGCGTCGGGGTCTATCTCGAGGGCCGCGAGGATCTCGAACCCGGCGGCCTTCAGCCCCAGGGCCGCGCCGCCAGCTCCGGCGAAAAGGTCCACCGCAGTCAGGCGCTTTCTACCCAAGATTCGCCCTCCCTTTCTTGAGAAAGTAATCGGGCCGCCCCGTTCGTGCTCTCCCGATTATTCTACCGAAGAAACCGGGGGCCCTCAAGAGTAATTTTCCGGGCGCACGGGCGGCCCCACACGTGGTAGCCGGAACCCCGATCTGCGTGGGCCCCGCGGGGAGCGAGGTGGGCTGCGGCCCGAGGGGGTCACGCAGCCGGGTCGGGTTGCCGAAAGGGGACGGCTTGCCCGGCCGTCGGCGGGCGATACGTGAAAGGAGGGTTACGGTGAAAACCTCGGAGCACTTGGTGATAGGCGGGCTGTACAACAGGGAACGGTTGAAAAGGATGTTCGGCATCACGGACGCCGCCCTGTACAACGGTATCTTTAAGCCTTCGGGCCACGACTCGGTCTGGATATTCCTTACCGGAGAGAAGCAGGCGGATCGGACGCCCTACAAAGACCGCATCGAGGGGGAGTACGTGTACTTCGACGGTCAGCTATCGGGAAAGACCGACGGGCTGATCATCGATAGCAGGGCGACCGGGTACGAGCTGCTCCTCTTCTACAGGCCCTCGAAGTATGCGTACGGAAAAGAGGCCGGAGCCGCCTTCCGCTACTACGGCCCCGTAGAGTAGTCGCCCATGAGGGAACCCGGCCGACCCGCTTCACGGCCCGTTTCGCAAGCGACCTATCGCTCCAGGTCCAGGACGTCGATGCGCTCGAAGCCGAAACGTACGTCGAAGGCAGCCCTAAAAGGCAATACGTAAACGTGTACGAGCGGGACCCTGAGCTACGGCGCGCGGCGATAAGACTGCACGGAACGAGGTGCCTCGCCTGCGGGTTCGACTTCGAGGAGGCGTACGGCGAAAGAGGCCGGGGCTACATAGAGGTCCACCACCTCAAGCCCGTGAGCGCCCTCGGGGGGCCTGCCGCCGTGGACCCCCGGGCGGACCTGACCGTCCTGTGCGCGAACTGCCACCGTATGGTCCACCGCAGGAGGGACAGGGTACTGGGGCTCGAAGAGTTGAGGGAGATCGTGAGGGCCGCACGCGGGGTAAAGTCCGAAAGGAAGGGAGAGACGGGCGGAGATGCAACCACGAGAAATCCTGCTGCAGGGGCTTAAGCCGCGGCAGCAGGAGGCCGTTTCGTCGGTGAAGCGCCGCCTCCTGGTAATCGCTGGGGCGGGATCCGGCAAGACAGAGGTCATGGCGCGGCGCGTGGCCTGGTGGGCGGCCGTCGAGGGCGTGTCCAAGGGCGCCATCGCCGCCTTCACCTTTACGGAACGGGCGGCCGAGGAGATGAAGTTCCGGATTCGGCAGCACATCGGCCGCGTCACCCCTCCGGGAGAGGACGCCACGCTCGGAGGCATGTACGTCGGAACCATACACGGGTTCTGCCTGAAGGTGCTGCGCGAGCTGCGGCCGACCGAGTACCACAACTTCG
Organism: Thermanaeromonas sp. C210; assembly: GCF_013167955.1. Classification (NCBI taxonomy): domain Bacteria; kingdom Bacillati; phylum Bacillota; class Clostridia; order Neomoorellales; family Neomoorellaceae; genus Thermanaeromonas; species Thermanaeromonas sp. C210. The sequence continues at coordinate 274,435 of NZ_BLWF01000001.1, read as the reverse complement.
ACGTCCTCGACGAGGCGGCGCGCCCGGCGTTGGTGGAGCGCGGGTACTACGACGTGCTCGGATTGAACGCCCTGGAAGAAAGAACCGGCAAGCCGAAGTATCAAACCGTCGAGTTGTTTCTGGAGGCCTACGACCTGCTTAACGAGTACGGGGAGCTGGAGGTGGCGCTGCCGTCGGCTCCGCCTTTCGACCAGGCCTCCGAGACGGCTTGGTGCAAGCAGGCCCGGCTCCTCACCGACGTCGGGTCCGGCCCCCTTGCCCGCGCCTTCGCGGACGCCGCCGCTCGCTACTACGCCTACCTTCGCTGCCGCCGGTTCCTGGACTTCAGCACGTCGCAGTCGGAATTGCTGCGCCTGCTGCGGCGGGACGGAGAGGCCCTCGCGGCCCTTCGCTCCCGGCTGACCCACGTGGTGGTGGACGAGGTGCAGGACCTCAACCCCGTGCAAGATCAACTGGTCTGCCTCATCGTAGGCGACGCCGGACACCTTATGGCGGTCGGCGACCACCGGCAGGCTATATACGCGTGGCGGGGGGCCAGGGTGGAGTTGATGGCAAGGCTATGCGAGGAGCTTAGGGCGGCGGACGACGGCCAGGTGGTGGAGCTGGAGGAGAATTTCCGCTCGACGCCCCGAATCGTCTCCCTTGCGAACGCCTGGGCCGACACGATCGGGGCCGTAGGCGGGCTGGGCAACCCTCCGATGAAGCCGGGGAACGAACGCCGAAACGATGAGGACCGGACGCACGTGGCCGTCGTGGCCTTTCCCTCCCGGGAGGAGGAGGCGGCGTGGATTGCCGATCGGATCGCGCTGTTGGTTAAGGAGAAGGAGGGCGTAGGGGCGTTCCACGACGCGGAGGACGGCGGGCGAGGCATCTGCTACGCCGACGTGGCGATTCTGGTGCGCTCCTCCACCGACGCGCGGACCTATATGGAAGCGTTGGAGAGACGGGGGGTTCCGGCCGTTTTCCGTGCCGGTCCCGACCTGTTCTCCCGGCCGGAGGTACTCCTGTTCACGGCGGCGTTCGCCCGCGCGGTGGGTATGGATGAGTTCATGGGGGCTCCGCACGACCCGAAGAGCCTTCCCTCGCGGATCCGGGCCGTGTTGGGGTGCCCACCGGAGCCGGAGGCGGTACTCCGGGCCGCCTGCGCGGCGCTGCACCGTGCTGGCCTGCCTCTCGATGAGGACGCGGAGGAGCGCCTGCTTCTGGCGACCGACCTGATCGGGAGAAGGCTGGGCCTCCGGGCTGGCGACCCTCCCTCGCCGCAGGAGGCGGGCCGGCTGCGGGCCCGCCGTCTAAGAGATTGGCTTTCGCAGGACGGCTCGGTCCGCCGCGTCTTCCCGCAGACACTCTACCACCTCCTGCTTGAGGAGGCCGGGGCGGCCCGATGGGACGACGGGTCGGCCGGAGGGCGGAAGGTCATGTTCCACCTCGGCCAGTTCAGCACCCTCATCAAGGGGATCGAGACGCCGGGTTGGACGTCCCCGGGAGATCTCAAGAACCAAATTATCGGCCTTTGCCAGTGGGGCGCGCGTAACGCCCGCACGGAGGAGGCGCCCCTTCTGGTTCCGCCCGACGCGGTAACCATCGCCACCGTTCACGCGGTGAAGGGCCTGGAGTTCGCCGCGGTGTTCCTGGCGGACGTCTGCGCGAACAGGTTCCCCAGCGGGCTAGCGCGACATGAGAAAGAACTCCCCTTCGAGGGCCCGATACTTAAGCGCATAAATCCCGCCGCCCTCGCGGACAACGAAAACTATGACGACGAGCGCAGGCTCATGTACGTGGCGCTGACCCGCGCTGAGCGCTACCTTTTCGTCACCTGCTCGGGGAAGCGCCGGTCGCGCTTCTTCCGCGAGATTGCGCGGCTGGTCGCCGAGGTCGGTGGGGTCGTCGAACAGACCGACGTGCCCCAGGGCATCCGCCACCTGAGGTCGGAGGCGCGCCGCGAGTTCCGGCTGGCCACCTCCTTTACCGACCTCTGCTACTTTCTGCGCTGCCCGCACGATTTTTACTTCCGCAAGGTCCTAGGCTTTGCACCTAGCATCAGTCAGGCCTTCGGTTACGGCAGGGGGATCCACAACCTCTTGCGCGAGGTGCACGCGAACCCCAGGAAATGGGCGGGCCTCGCCTCCGACCCGGGGGCGGTCCTCACCGCTGTGGAAGAGCTCGTCCGTCGGGGCCTGTTTTACCTCCGCTACACGACCGGCGAGCCGGCCGAGAACATGCGTCGAAAGGGAGCCGAGGTGGTGTCCGACTATGTTATGACGTATGCGCACGAGCTGGAGCGCTTGGTGTACGAGCCGGAGCGTGAGTTCGAAACGCTGATCGAGGAGGAGCAGGTACTGGTTTCCGGGGCGGTAGACCTCGTGCGGCTCGACGACCCGCCGCGGGTAACGCTCATCGACTTCAAGTCCGGGGAGGGGCCGGAATCGGAGGCCGCGTCCGGCCTGGATGAAGGGGAGATGCGGCTGCAGATTGCCCTCTACGGGCTTGCCGCCAGGCGGGAGTTGCAGTACGAGCCGGAGCGCGGTTTGATCAGGTACCTGGGCGAGGTCGACCCGGCCCGCCGCGAGGTGGCGGTGGCCCTGGACGACGCGGCGCTTGACGCCGCGCGGCAGACGCTCGTGGAAACGGCGCGCCGTATCAAACGGAGGGAGTTCAACGCCGGGCCCGCCGGAGAGGCTCTGGTACGTTGCAAGGCATGCGACTTCCGGGGCTTTTGCGGTCCGGGGTCGGGGCAAGGCGCCCGGGGAGGGCGGCGGTAGCCGTAAGCTTCGGGTGGGGGATCGCGCGAAGGACCTAGCGCCTTACGCCGGGGACCGCGTGCCTTTGAGCGCCGTGCCCGGTACGGCGGGGTCCGATCGCGCGGGCACTGTATGTAATAACCGCCCTGGTATCCATGCAAATAACCTTGGTCTGACTTAGTTTTTTGGCCGCGGGAGCTGCCCGGCCTTCCGGCCGTCAGCGGGGTCCCGCCACGTGCCTGGGGGCGTGGCTGATCGTCACAACCCTCGGGCACGTGGTGGTAAATGTTTAAAGAGCTTTGGTTGGCCAAAAAGTTGTTCACATTTGCCGGAGGGGGCGGAATTCTAGGGACGTGACAAAATGTCCCTGGCTGGGGAGCCTTGAAATTATTAATAGGTTTTTCTGCACCAAGTAAATTCTGGCGGAACTCTTGAAATGGCCCTAGCGTGCATGGCATTCAAGAGGTCAGGGATTCGGCTCCCCCTGGCTCCACCAGATATGACAATGGGTTGCGGCCTTGGGTGGCTACTCCCAAAAAGCGATTTACTACAACCCTAGTACGATCGGCGCCCCTACCTGTGGATAACGTGAGGCCGCCGGGGTAATTCCCGGCGGCCTCTTGCGAGGTTGTGCGCCCGGCATGGGCGTTAACTTGGTGGTGAAAGTCCGCTGCAGGCGAGGCAGCACAGTCTGCTAGCCAAAGGCAAGGGTGCCTACCGCGAGGTAGGATTCGAAGGAAGCCGGAGGCAAAGCCACGGCCCGATGAACAAGAACCCCATAGGAGGCTAGACCGTTCGGATGAGCTGGCAACACACAGCGAAATCCCAGGCTGCCAAGGGGCGGTAGAGTAGATGGGGCGGGCGCGGGGCGAAGGTTAACGCTCTTACCCGGGGAGGCCTGCCGGATAAGCCAGGGAAAGCTGGCAACCCGTGTCGGAAGGCACGGCTGAACCGGCAGGAGTCAGCAGAGGGCATAGTACCCAGGGGGTCATGAACACCAGGGGAAGGCCCGAACATCAAGTCAGAGGTGAAACCGATGCGTTCGCGAGAAGGACGAAGACAGCAGAAAACCCCGCAAGGGGCCTGTCCGCGGGAGGAAGTGGTGAAGCCACGGGGGACCGCGGGAGGGCCGAGTTCTTCTCCGGCACAAAGCGGAACGTCACCTCGCGGAGGCCAAGGTAGCGGCCTGATGGAGCAGGTGGTGGAAAGGAGCAACATGCTGGCCGCGTTAAAGCGGGTAGAGCGGAACGGAGGCGCGCCCGGCGTGGACGGCATCCCGGCCGAAGGGTTGCGGGACCAAATACGCGTTTGACAAGGCCGCGCATCCGGGGAGAACTGCTCGCGGGAACCTACAGACCAAAGCCCGTGCGCCGGGTCGAAATCCCGAAACCCGGGGGAGGCAAACGGAAGCTGGGGATACCCACAGTGATGGACCGCCTGATCCAGCAGGCCCTCCTGCAGGTATTGACGCCCATCTTCGAACCGCAGTTTTCAGAAGGCAGTTTCGGGTTTCGACCCGGAAGGAGAGCCCACGACGCGGTAAAGAAGGCGCGGCAGTACGTAGAAGAAGGATACGAATGGGCTGTGGACCTGGACATCGAGAAATACTTCGACCGGGTAAACCACGACATACTCATGGCCCGAGTGGCCCGAAAAGTAACGGATAAGAGGGTACTCATCCTTATCCGCCGTTATCTCCAGGCAGGCGTCATGGTAAACGGAATAGTCATAGAGACGGCAGAAGGGACGCCGCAGGGTGGACCTTTAAGCCCGTTACTGGCCAACATCCTCCTGGACGACCTGGACAAAGAACTGGAAAAGAGGGGCCACAAATTCGTCCGTTACGCCGACGACTGCAACATCTACGTCAAAAGCAAACGAGCGGGAGAAAGGGTCATGGCAAGTATCCGCAACTTCCTGCAGGAGCGGTTGAAGCTCAAGATTAATGAGCAAAAGAGCGCGGTAGACCGACCGTGGAAACTGAAATTCCTGGGGTTCAGCATGCACAAACGCAAGACAGGAGAAATTCTTATCCGCCTGGCGCCTCAGACCATCGAGCGGGTGAAAGGGAAAATTCGGGAGATAACTGCCCGGAATAAACCCGTGAGTATGGCCGAGCGTATAGAGCGTCTCAACGCCTACTTGGGCGGGTGGATAGGATACTTTGCCCTGGCCGAAACGCCCAGCGTCTTTGAGGAGATAGAAGGCTGGATGCGGAGGAGGCTACGCATGTGTCTCTGGAAGCAGTGGAAGCGAGTACGGACAAGATACCGCGAACTGCGTGCACTGGGGCTACCAGAGTGGGTAGTACATCAATTTGCCAATGCTCGCAAAGGGCCATGGCGGATGGCCCATGGGCCAATGAATAGAGCCCTGGGCAATGCCTATTGGCAGTCCCAGGGCCTCATGAGCTTAACCGACCGCTATTCTTGTCTTCGTCAAGCTTGATGAACCGCCGGATGCGGACCCGCATGTCCGGTGGTGTGAGAGGACGGGGGCTAGCCGCCCCCTCCTACTCGATCTGCTTCCCTAACTAAAACAACCTTTTCTTTGGCCATAGGTCGTTCAGCTTGGCCGCTGCAACTTCTTAAACTTCAGCAGGACGTGGCTGCACGGGTCCAGGGTGACACTTAGCTGGGAATGCTCCATAAGCTCTTGCCCCGACTTGGGCTGCTCGCCGAACCTGCCACCCACCAACACCGCCAGCATAAATCCTTTCTGTTCCTTGCTGGCGTAAATCGTGAGATCGTTTTATCGTCTTCGTTGTGTTCTAGAGGGTCTTCATGGCACCAGTTACCAGGGGAACAAAAGTGCAGTCCCCCCTTTTCTGAGACAGAGATGGGCTAGCTCATGAACTGTCCCAAAGCGCTGCCGCGCAATAGGGTGGTTAGCATTTGGTGAGAATGCGCATGTTTTCATATCAAATCCTTGTCAGTCACCGGGGCGCTCACCTCGCCAGGCAACCAGTAGCGCTTGTGGAATTCTACCGGTTTAGCCAAGCTAAGAAGCTGGCAAATTATACTGTATCCAGCAAGTACTTGGGCATGAGGTATTTTACACTCCATAATTAATTCTACCTTCCATATACTTTGCCACTACTTCCTTGGCAAACATCTCCGCCTCTTCCTCGATTTCGCAGCGCTGCATGTCCATGCCCAGGATATAAGCTTGCTGCGGCATATGCTCCAATACGTGGTATATCTCGTGGAAAAATACCTTAAGACGCGCTTCGCAATTTAAACGGGCATTGATGATTATATAGAACCTGTCTTTACGGGAGCGGTACACAAACGCTGCCACATCGGGTTCCAAGTCCCCGAATTGGGGGTAAATATGGTAGGCCCTCATAATCTCCCCGGATCGAGGTTTTTATCAAAGAGAGTGCGTACAATAACATAAGCATAGCGGCATAGCTTGCGTCGTGGTCTGAAGAGCACCTCGGTCACATCCTGTCGAAAAAATGACGATAAGCTAAGAAGCTGCCTAGTAACGGCAGCTTCAGTCTTCCATGGCCTCTGCGTCCTCTATGGCCTTGATTATCTTGATAATTTTCTTGATCGATAGCGGCGATAGGGGTCGTGTTTGCTTGAACAGTAGCTGCAACTCCTCGCGCTCCTTTAACTCCTGCCAGAAGGCGAGGAGCTCTTCATCGCCGTGTAGCGCTTCTTCTATTCTCTTCTGGGCTTCAAGGGTAATCTGGTCTACCGGCCGGGGATCATCGGTACGACCAAGCAGGTAGTCCGTTGACACATTGTACAGCTCCGCTAGCTTCATGAGAAGTTCGTCGTTCAGGCGTTTTTTACCTTTTTCTAGCTCGTAATAATACTGCGGCGATATACCGAGCAACTCCGCTACTTTTGTGCCGCTTAACCCTTTGCTTTCCCTGATCTCCCTTAACCTACCGGCATTATCCATATACGTCAACTCCGCTAGTGGCTGATTTTAGTGTAGCTTTCTACAGGGCTAAATACAATCAGCTATTAGGAGAAAGTATGAGCTATATTCTGCTATAAGAAGAAAGAAGAATATAAAGCATGAACATATTCTCCTATTAGCCGAAATTATGTTTGCCTTAATACACTAATAGAGTAAACTGGAATTAAACATTAAGCTACTTTACCGCCGCCGGGGATTGTCCGAGCGGCCCACAAGGTAGTCAAGGGAGACGTCGAAAAAGTCGGCGAGGGCGATAAGAACCCTTAAACTCGGTTCCCTATCATTTGTTTCGTAAAAGGTTATTACCCTTGGAGTTACCCCGATAGCAGCAGCTAATTGTTCTCGCTTAAGGTTTCTAGCCTTTCGCAGACTCCGCAGCCTTTCTCCAAGGGTCACCAAAACCGATTGCCTCCTTTGGTAAAAAGGTCTTGACAAGGTACTATTAGTACCTTATACTCAAGATAGAATTAGGTACTTATAGTACCTAAAGTAAAAAACCAAAATGCATAGCACTAGGCCATGAGATACATAATACTCACCTTATGTGTTCAAGTGTGACCAATATACACATATGTATACATATTCGCCACAATAGGCAACAAACCTCTGGTAACTTGCGCTAAAGGCATAAAAACTTATTGCGGGAGAGGATCTAATTGCCGGGGGAGCAATACATTAGCCGTAGTGTGCCCATGGGAAATGTGAAAAAATCTCCTGGGCGGCCAGAGGTAATAGATCTGGAAAGGCTAAGACAGCTCCATGGTGAAGGGAAAAGTGATGCCGAGATAGCTGCTGAAATAGGAATGGAGCGGAGCACCATAGCCAAGGCCCGCAAGCGCCTGGGCCTGCCCGCCAACAGGAGAGTAGGCCAACATGGCCCGAGGGGTACCGGGTCTAGCGAGGAGGAGGAAGCTATAGCCTTTTGCCTACGGGAACAGCACGTTTTAGCGGTAAGAGAAATTTCCGGTCCCCGGGTCAGGGTAGGCAACGGAGACTTGCTTAGGTGGGCCGGTAATGCTTATGAGCTAGATGTAAGTCACATAGAGTACATATATGCCCTCGATGAAAAAACTAGGCCAGCCGATATACCGGAGAAGATACCGGCGGTCATCTGGCCGGTAGAAGCCGCCTTCTATGGGTTCAAAAAAGGTAAGGGTGGAGCCAAGAGAGCACTGGTGCATAACATGAGTTAGGTCTGGTATAAACCATGGACGGCGCGTGCAACCAGCGGTCCTCTGTAACCCCAAAAGAGAGGACCGCTTGTTTGTCTCTCATTTAATGCCTGTGGAGGTATAGCCCTCTTATCGGCCCGGGTCAACGCATAATGGTCACTTTCAGATATGGCTATCGGAACCTTTGCCCTTGTACGCCAATATGCTGATACCGGGAGGTGTCTTACTTGGTGCAGCACGTAGACCTCAAGAACCAACTCCAGTTGGAAGTCCCGGACCAGGTTTACCGGCGGCTGGTGAAAATGCTGATTCAGTCAGTTGTGCAGGAAAAACCGCTTAAGGTGGCCAATAAAATAGCCAAGAAAGGCTGAAGGACCTTTGCAAGGGAGGGGAAACCGGGGTTATGAGGACCCTCGTGCCTGCCCATGTGGCTGGCCGGAGGCTGGAGGTCCTCACCGATCCGAAAGATACCCTAGAGCAAAAGGGGGTGAACATCGGCGGCTATATAAGGATCTCCACCCGTAAGGACAGCCAGCTCTCCAGCATTGAAAACCAGAAAAAGCTGCTCTCGCAATGGGCTGAGGTCAACGGCTACAACCTGGTCCGGTTCTATATCGACGTGAAGTCAGGCGAGTACGCCTACCTGCGGGACGAGATGAACCAGCTAAGGGAGGATATACGCCTGGGCAGAATTAAGGGAGTGGTCACCAAGGAAATATCGCGGACCAGCAGGGACGTAATGGATATACTGGAACTTAAGAGGGAGATAACGTACTACGGTGCCTTCTTCATTTCCATTAAGGAGAACTATGACAGCCGCACGGACGACGACGAATTTCTGCTGGTCCTGCACGCCGCCCTGGCGCAGAAGGAGCGCAAGACGACTGCCAGCAGGGTGAAAGTGACCCAAATCATCAAAGCTAAAGAGGGCAAGACCAATGTGCCCGATCCTGCTTACGGCTACAAGCTGAGCGAGGACGGCCAGCACCTGGTTGTGAACGAAGATACGGCCCCCATTTACCGGCTGATAGTCGAGAAGTTTCTGGAAGGATGGGGCCAGGCCAAAATCGCCAAATACCTTAACCAGTTAGGGATACCGAGCAAGCGCGGGTGCAAATGGTGCAGCAACGCTATAAAGACCATACTTTCCAATCCTGTTTACCTGGGGATAACGATTTATAATACTACTACCAGGGTCAGGGACTCGTCCGGTAAGCAGAAGCAAGTAATGCGGCCAAAGGAGGAGTGGATAATCCGGGAGGGCACTCACGAACCTTTAATTACCCCGGAAGAGTTCGAAAAGGTCCAGCAGATAATGCAGAGGAGGCGGGAAAAGGACACCAAAGAGTGGACATGCGACCGTAAGTACTTGGGTTCTAGCATCTTGCGGTGTGCTGAGTGCGGGGGGAAAATATTCGGCTTCCGCTACCCCAAAAGGGTCAAAGGGAAAAAAGCGGAGGGCAAATATCTCTATTATTACCGTTGCATGGGAACAAATGGCAAGTGCAGCCCGCCTATGAAGTACTGGCATATGGAAAGGGTCGATTACCTCATAATGGAGCTCTTCAAGAGTATATTTGCTGACAAGGAAAAGCTCATGCAGGCTATAAAGGAGCAGAGCAGTATCTTCGATCAGGACACGGATGCCCTGGCCGGGGAAAGAGAAAAGGTCAGGCAGAGGCTCGACCAAATCGAGAAGGCCATGAGAAAACAGCAGGTGGCTTACGAGGAGGATGTTATCACCCTGGAGGAGTACCGGGAGAGGATAGCCGAGCTGAGGGAAGAAAGGCACCTGCTAATGCAAAAACTGGAGAACCTTAACGAAAAGTTGGCCAGAAGCGACACGTTAATGGACAGGCTGAACGCGATTTACGAAAAGATTTCTAAGAAGCTGGACAAGATCCACGAGCTCCCCTATGAAGAAAAAATCACTTATGTGAGCACAACTTTTGAAGCAATATACCTCCGCAGCGACTACACCATCTCGGATGTAGTTTTTAAATTGACCTAGTTCGTTATTAAGAGTTGAAGTACGGCGGCCGGACGGTGTAAGGTGCACCCCTTTGTCGTCTCTGTTTCTACACCTTCCCTGAATGGCCAGCTTGGTGTCTTTGAACTCTTATGACCCAGCCTCTCTTTTTATAGCTTCCCGCAGCACCATCCGGATGTAGGTGGTGTAACCTAGCCCCTTCTTCCTCGCGGCTCTTTTAATGGCGGCTACATCTTCTTTGGGTAAGCGTACCGATACGTGAACGAGCTCAGGCTTTTCGAATTCAACATCAGTATCCTCCCAATCTAACGCCTGGGTATCAGTACGGTCGAAAAAGTCGGCAAGCCTTTCTATATCATCGCTGGCGGGAAGATTAACTTCTTTTCGCAAGGTAGTACCTCCTTTCAGCTGACGTCATGTCCCGGGCTGTGACGAGATAGGCGCGGCCGTGGCCTTTATAGATAAATATTACTGCCAGGTAGCGCCCTGCTTCTGTCCTCCCCAGTAAGCGGTAAACATTCTCGCTAGGGTTGGACGTGGAAGGCTTAAGCCGCTGCACTATATGGTGACGGTCTTCGTACGCTACCTGCTCCACTTCTTCAGGAGTCACGGAGTGCTTAGCAATGTGCCTAATACGGTCGGGCGGCATGATAAACCATGTTATCTTCAAGGGATTTCACCTGTGGTATATTATAACACAACGTAGCACTAAATAAAATAAGCAACTAAATACCTGTTAAAGTAGCCGCGAGGACTTCCCTGCCCCGTAAGGGAAAGAAGGCCCTTTGGGTGGTGTCTGATCCACCCGGACCTTTTGGCGAAAAGGTAAGGCTTAGTGCTCCGTTATCAAAAGTTGAAGTATGGCGGACCCGATGGGGAACTGGCTGCTTCCCTGCGTTATCTGACCCAGCGCTACACCATGCCCATCCCCCAGGCCAAGGCAGTACTAACGGACATCGGCACGGAAGAGCTGGCTCACATGGAGATTGTCGCCGCCCTGGTGTATAACTTGATTAAGGACGCTTCCTTAGAGGAGATTAAGCGAGCCGGGCTGGACGGCTACTATGCCGACCATGACCGGGCCCTGTATTTTGTTAACGCTGAAGGGGCTCCGTGGACGGCCGCCTACATCCAGTCCAAGGGCGATCCCATCACGGACCTTTATGAAAATATGGCCGCCGAGCAAAAGGCCCGTTCTACCTACGAATACCTGTTCCAGCTCTCCGATGACCCCGATGTGACAGATGCTTTAAAGTTCTTACGCGAAAGGGAGGTCGTCCATTTCCAGCGTTTCGGTGAAACGTTAAATTTGGTATACGATTATCTGCAGAGAAAAAAGTATTATTAAAGCTAAAGCCCCGGTAAAGGGGCTTTTCCTCTTATCTCTCTTCCCGCGATTTTCGCCACCTGGAGGGTCCAGCGGAGGGCATAATAAGCATGTAGCCGGACACTCGAGTTCGACAGTTACTAGGTGAATAATAAGCGCAACAGCTTGTTGCGCAAGGGGTTCAGGGATCGGCTTTTTGAGCTTGTGTTACTAGGGACTGCTTTTGGCCTTTTATTTCAACCGCGATTATTTGCGGCGGCTCCTTTATCCCGAGGGCCTTAAAGATATGCTGCTGTGGTGGGGTTGTTTCCGTCCTTTGAAGGACCCTGCCCTCAGGACCAACAAATTCGCCCAGGTGCATGCGTTCTAGGGTCTGGCGGATGTTCCGCCAGCTATCCTGCACTTTCGTTTCAGCTACCCGGATTAGGAGCAGCCCTAGCCAGCACAGGAGGACGTGGGCATGGATGCGGTCGCTCAGACGATGATAAATAGGCCGCAGCTCTAGCGACTGCTTCATGGTGCGGAAGGCGTCTTCTACTTCGAGAAGCTGCTTATATCCCAGGGCTACGTCTTCAGCACTTAAGGTATCGTCAGAGGTTCTTAACAGGTATTTGCCGTCCAGCTTTTCTTCGGCTTTTACCTTGGCCATATCGACATACGGTTGACCCTTCTTGTCGGTCTTGAGATAGCGGCCATAGGTGGGGTGGGCGATGAGTTGACAACAGGCTTTGGTATGGGGTTCGCCTTTAAGGTCCCCGATAGCCCTTAGTTCTTCTTTGAGGCGGGCCAGGATTTCCTCACGCTCCAGTCTGTCTTTTTCTGCTTCTTTAGGGTTGCGTACCAGGATATACCGTACCCTTTTTTCACCGTCGCCGACAATAACTTCTTTAACTTCAAGGTTATCTCTGACGGTTTTGTAACGGCCCGGCCGGGCCAGGGCCTCTGCCACTGTATCTTTGCCGCCGCGCATCTTTTCACCGGCAATATAATGGCCGCCGGCGCGCTGGAGGTAACGGAGATTATCTTCCGAAGCAAAACCGCGGTCAACAACGGTGATGACCCGGCCCAGTTGCCAGCCCACCAGGTCCTTTTTGACTTGCTCGATTACCGCCATGTCGGCGGTATTGCCCGGCCAGACCCAGCAGCGTACCGGTAGGCCTCCCCTCGTGACAGCCAGACCTATTACAGCTTGCGGTAAATCCGGCCGGTGGTCCTTAAAGTTGCCTTTACGGCGTAAGTGCTGCTTGTTATCTTCAGGATTATCCTCTTCCTCTACTTCAAAGTAGGTTGAGGTGGTATCGAAGTATAAGAGATCGACTTCCAGGTTAAAGAGGTGGGCCACGGAGAAGAAGATATCCTTTTGCAGTTCTTCAGCAGCTTCCAGTAAGAAGTCCATGGCCCGGTAAAGGTTTTGCACCGGCACCTCCGCAAGGCCGGGAATGAAAACATCGTGGCTGACCCAATCCTCGGTCTTAAGTTTACTGGCTGGGTTCAAAGCCCGGTTGGCTACCATAGCGAAAATGGCCCGTTCGACCGGCGCCTGGAACTTACGTTTGGCCAGCAATCCGGCCAAAACCCGGTTGATACCCAGCCGGTTCCAGAGCTCGTTTAACACCCAGACGCCACCCATAGGCCGGCTGGAGATGAATTTCAGGGGAGTGCCGCCATTTAACTCTGCCTGGGTGCATAAAGCCTCTTCCGGTCCCAAAAAACGCGTAATACTCTTTACCAGGCGGACCAGGGCTTCCCGGTCTACCTCCTCTTCACGGCCGAAGTTGTAGAGTACTTTAGCTTTCGGGTAGCCGGCTTTAGGGTCCCAGACGTTGTGGGCCAGCTGAATATAACGGACAACAGAGCCGTCCTTGTTCTTGCGGGAAACAGTTCGTATGTACATGTCTATATTATAGCCCATGTACTACCTTATCATCAAGGGATAAACTCTCAATCGTGTGCCTATACAGTTTTTCATTTTTGGACTTCCCCGAAACCGAAAACCCTTGATTTATAAGGCTTCTTCATCTAAAAAGCACCCATTTTTGCCTAGCAACTGTCGAACTCGGGCCCGGCAGGAGCACTCTATGCGCCCGCGCCACCTCTGCCACGCCGGCAAAGAGGGGGTTGCTCCCTCGGGAAGTAGCCATGGGCCGCGGGGCCGGCCGCCGTAAACCGTCCTCCGGCTGGACGAGGGAGGCGAACACACCACAAAAAAGGGGGCCAGCGCCCCCGGGGTGATGCCTATTCCCTTTCCGGCCAGGCTTTAACTAAAGCCTAAAACGTAAATGGCAATCATACCGTATACTCCGACTGCCACCAGATAATAGATGGTCGGCAAGAAGGTTCGGCGCAAGATCAGCCCCTCTTTACCGATCATGCCGACCACAGCCGCGGCCGCCACGGCGTTATGCACACATATCATATTGCCCGCCGCGCCCCCGACGGCCTGAATGGCAACCACGATGCGCTGGGATACCCCGATAAAGTCTGCCACCGACCACTGGAATAAGGAGAAGGTCAGGTTGCTAACGGTATTGGAACCCGCGATCATGGCTCCTATGGCACCGATGACGGCCGCAAAGGCCGGCCATGCTCCCCCGACGGAATCGGCTACGAAGCGGGCCATGAGAATAGGCATGCTTTCAAGGCCGCTATTATTCAGGTTGGACATGATGAACACCCGCACCATGGGAACGGTGAAAATAAGGGCCATGGAGGCATTGAACAACTGGCCGGCCGACTCCTTTAGAGCCGCTTTAATCTCCTGGCCTTTCATTTGGTGAAACAGCCATGTAATTACGGCCACCAAGCCGATAAGGGCGCCGGGCGAATATACCCACTGCCAGCTGTGGCTAATACTCGTTCCCAGGATATTATTGTGATCTATCGTTATCTTAGTTAAGGCCTGCTGGAGGCCGGGATGCATGCGGGTAAGCACCAGGATGATACCCACCAAAACATAGGGAATCCACGCTTTAACAAGGGACATTTGGGCCCGGGCCTGGCCCGGATCGCCGCTTACGGTTCCCATCCAGTAAGAAGGCCATTCTTCTTGAGGCGGGAAATCCCACACGGTCTTGGGCTGCAGGAAGCCTTTACTGGCCGCATAACTGCTTATACCCACACCCAACAAACCGCTCAGCATGGACGGGAACTCGGGACCCACGAAATTGGCCAGAAGGACGTAGGGGGTGACAAAGAGCAACCCGGCAAAGAGGGCGAAAGGCCATACCTCAAGCCCTTCCTTCCAGGACTTGTTCTTGCCGAAGAACCGCGTCAACATCATGGAAATAATAAGGGGCATGACGAATCCGATGAGGGCGTGGAAAGTGCCTGCCCGCGCCCCTATACTGGCGATATATTCGGTCCACGTCAGGCCCAGGGCCTGGGCGTGGGCTTCCACCACCTTGGCGCCCGTCAGACCGCCGTTTACACCGACCAGGATGGGCGTACCCACCGCACCGAAGGTAACCGGTACGCTCTGGGTAATCATGCCTACAATCACCGCGGCAAAGGCAGGGAAGCCAAGGGCCAAGAGGAGCGGGCCCACTATGGCCGCCGGGGTGCCGAATCCCGAGGCCCCCTCGATAAAGCAGCCGAACAGGAAACCTACTATGATGGCCTGGATACGCCGGTCAGGGCTTATCTTCATAAAACCGGCCCTGATGGTGGCGATTGCGCCGCTGTATTTAAGGGTAGCCAGCAAAAGGAGGGCCCCAAAAATAATCCAGAGAAGGGTTGCCGCAATCCATAATCCCTGGATGGAAGCAGCAAGTATGGTGATCAAGTCCATTTTCCAGACGAGGAAGCCGATAATTACGACCACGATATAGCCCACGGGCATGGCCTGGCGGGCGCCCCACCCCAAGCCGACCAGCAGGACCATGGCTACTAAGATAGGCAAGAAGGCCAGGAAGGCTAGTAATCCGGTACTCATGATTAACCTCCTTTACTTACGGGTTAATTGCAACAAAATTAACACTTCCGCAAGGGATTGCATTCCTCTTAGACCCATCACCCCTTTCAACGGGGCTCTCCTCTTCGGTGCCCTCCTCTTCTGTTATCAAGGTGACTTAAAATTCTCGCACGCCATTTTAATATCATATTTCCCGGTAATTATACTTGACTAAAAATAAGATATGCTCTTTGCCCCACTGTATGCACGACGGCTATTCTTGGGCGCCTTAAGAGCCGACCCGATGGACCTATCCTCCCTCCGGTTTGCGGCGCAACGTTTATCCTTCCCCGTAGTCTTAATAATCTGGTGGTTAGGCCACCTTACAGGTAAATATATTCTACAACTAGGTAAAAAATCCTCCTCAAAATACATTAATTTTCTTGCAACTTCTAACACTTGCAACTCCGGTTCCGGGCGGGGGCTAGTATTTTTCATCACAAGCCCCCTCTCCGCTCTTTCCTTCCTCCCCGTCCCTCAACCGGCAATTAATAATGTCACGGAGCCCCTTCCACCCCCAGGCCCTTTAATGGCACCCGCTGCAGCCGCTGCAACTGCCCCCGCTGCAGCCGCTGCCCGCCGAAGATGAAGAGCCGTCGCCGCCCTTGCGGGTGTAGAGAAAACCGGTAAAGCGCTGGCTGACCTTTCCTCCGCAGGAAGGGCACGATACCTTGTCCTTATCCTTCAAAGCCACGAACTCGGTGAATAGGTGACCGCACTCCAGGCACTTGAAATCATAGGTGGGCATATTACCATCCCTCCGTGAAACAGGTTTAATCCCCGACCTTCTCGCCGGGCGGTATCACCCGGCTCACCCACCGCTGGGGCTCGGCCGACAGGTCTACCTCCGGTTTATCCTTGAGGATACCGCCATCCTTATTATACAGCAGCCGCACCCGCGGCCGGTAAGATTGCCCCCGGGGGGTGCTGAGCACCACCCCTATTTCCCCGGTGTTGAGCTGCACCAGGGTACCGGAAGGGTAAGCGGCGATATTAAAAAGAAAAGCCCTGACTAAGCGGTAATCATGGCGGAAGTTCCCGGCTCCGGCCAACATCTCGTAGGCTTCATGGGGCAGGTATGCCCTCCGGTAAACCCGGTCGGCCGTCAGGGCATCATAAACATCCACAATGCCGGTAATAGCCGCGAATTCGTGGATCTCCTCCCCCC
The DNA here is from genome assembly GCF_013167955.1 of Thermanaeromonas sp. C210. NCBI lineage: Bacteria > Bacillati > Bacillota > Clostridia > Neomoorellales > Neomoorellaceae > Thermanaeromonas > Thermanaeromonas sp. C210. The sequence goes on along the minus strand of NZ_BLWF01000001.1, from coordinate 258,152 downwards.
GCAGGCCTTGGGGGTAACCGGTCCCATCGTAGCGCTCGTGGTGCTCCAGGGCGACCATGGCCACTTCCGGGGCTATATTCTCCTGCCCGGCCAAAATATCAAAGCCGTAGCGGCAGTGATGGCACACCAGTTGATATTCTTCCGGCGTTAAAGGTCCGGGCTTGTTGAGAATCTGGAAGGGTATCAGGGTTTTCCCTATATCGTGGAACAGGGCCCCCATGCCTAATTGTATCAGGCTGGGCCGCCGGTACCCCAGGGTAATCCCGGTTATCAAGGCCAGAATGCATACGTTTACCGAGTGGCCGAAGGTGTAATCATCAATGGCCCGGATATCCACCAGGTTGACCATAATCTCCCTTTGGCGGAGAAGATCGTCTAGAATGTTCTCCACTACCCGGCTTACCCCGGGGGAAGCGATAAGGCCATTGCCCGCCGACCTGTTACGGCGGCTTGCCTCCATTACCTCTTTGACCAGTTTCACGGCCTCCAGACGCGTAGTCTCTCCTACTACATCCTGTACTTCCCATTCACCTACCAGCTCGTCCACTACGTAAACCGCCGGTACACCCAATTCCCGCAAACGCCTGATGTAGTACGGTTTTAAAATAACGCCCTTATTTAAGAGTACCCGGCCTTCCGCACTGTATATAGGCCGGGCGACTTCCATTCCTGGCCGTAAGCAATCCAGGGGGAGTTTGCGCAATCCTTCCCCTCCTCTCACCGCTTACGACCAGTAATTCGACATTTTATGCTTTTTCCCTCTCTTTAAGACCTAACCCCTGCTATGAAGTATAGAGTTTGTTGCGCGGGAAAACTTCATGTCCCGGCTCCCTTCGCTGCCGGTGCAGGTAATAGAGGAAGGTGAAAACTATACCGCCTAAGACGAGGAGACCGTAGAGCATGTCTAAGGATCACCCCGGCAAAATTATAACATATTCTCCGCCGGATGTCCGTAAGGGCCTAGGCCAGGCCACCGGCGCGGCTGACTGTTTCCCTTTCCACCATGCTCACCGTATCCTTTAGCACCCGGATATATTTTAGCTCCGGGTCTTCCGGCCCCTGGAGGTCGGCATGCTCTTTCTTCAACAGGTTGACGTAATCGATAACCTCCCGGGTAATGATTTCGCCGGGACAAATTAAGGGAATACCGGGAGGATAGGCGGTAATGGCCTCGGCACTGATCTCTCCTTCGGCATACTCCAGTTCGATACTGTGGGTCTGGCTGTAAAAGGCTTCCCGGGGTGAGACCAGCATGCGAGGGATGGCCGGCAGAGGCGGGCAGAAGCGCACCACATTCTTGGGGGAACGCCTGCGGGCAATATCCCGGAAGGCCTCCACCAGCCGCCCGGCCATTTCCCAGTCATCCCCAATGGAGATTAATAGAAGGACGTTATACAAATCGGAGAGTTCCACCTGGATGCCGTACTGCTGCCGCAAAAGGTTTTCCATTTCATAGCCCGAAAGGCCTAATTCCTGCACGTTGACGGTGATCTTGGTGGGATCGAGGTCCGAGCAACCCGGCAGGCCGATCACCTCCTTGCCCAGCACCCGCAAGCCTTCAATCCGGGTCAACTCCTGCCGGATCCAGCCGGCGATTTCCAGGGTGCGGTCCAGGAGTTCCCGCCCGTGCAGAGCCATCTGCTTGCGCGCCACATCCAGGGAAGCCAGCAAAATGTACGAAGGGCTCGTGGTCTGGGATATATTAAGAACGGCCTTCAAGTGTTTGGGGTCTATCCGGTGTCCCTTGGCTAGAAGAAAGGAACTCTGGGTCAGGGAGCCGGCCAGCTTATGGGCGCTTACAGCCGCCAAATCCGCACCGGCCTCCATGGACGATAAGGGGAGGGCTGGATGAAATTTTAGGTGGGCTCCGTGGGCCTCATCCACCAACACGGGAACGTCGTACCGGTGGGCTACTTTTACAATATCCGCCAGGGGCGGCAATGTACCGTAATAATTGGGGCTGATGATAAACACCGCCTTGGCATCGGGGTGCTCCTTAAGGGCCCATTCCACCCTTTCCGGCGTAACGCCCATGGAAATGCCGTAATCGCTATTGATTTCCGGTTCAATATAGACGGGCCGCGCACCGCTCAAAATAAGCCCCCCCAGGGCCGAACGGTGGGCGTTGCGCGGGATGATGATCTTGTCCCCGGGCTTACAAAGGGCCAGGATCATGGCCTGGATGCCGGAGGTAGTACCGTTGACCAGGAAAAAGGCATAATCCGCCCCGTAGGCAGCCGCCGTAAGCTCTTCGGCTTCCCGGATCACGCTGCGGGGATTGCATATATTGTCCAGGTCCGGCATGCAGGTCAAATCCATGGCCAGGACCTTCTCTCCTACATACTCCTTTAGCTCTGCCAGGGCCCGACCCTGCTTATGGCCTGGCACGTGAAAAGGAAGGACTCCGTCATTGACATACTGCTTAAGGGCGGTAAATATCGGGGTCCTCGTCTGGTCCACCTTGGCCCTCACCCTCCACTACCTACTGGCGAACAAGATAAATTACATCATAAAGCTGACGAGAATGCAAGACCAATTTACCGCACGGCTTTTATTATCTTATGCCCGGCAATAATTGTTGGTTCGGCCGGCCTATCCTTCCTGAAGGGCCCCGGCCTTAACATGGGTTCTACAAAGCGGCAATCCCCCCTGCCCAGCCGCTCAATGATATCACATTTTCTGTTATATAATATCACCTTTTTTGTGAGATACGGGGCCCTTTCCTGCTGGCCATACAAAAAAGACGGGGGAGCTGCCCCGTGACGTGGCAACTCCCCCGTCCCTCATACGGGAAAGGGTGGTTGATAGCCTATTTATGGGTGGTCCGGATTATTTGGCTCCCAGCTCTTCCCGCGCAGCCGCTACTTCGGCCTGGGTTTCCGCTCCCACCTTGATGAAGCGATGGCGGAGCCGGGACATTACTTCCGGCATGGTAGTATACTCCATATCCTCCAAGGGGAGCCGGTGGGGTTCAAAGGGGCCCAGCCGCCGGAGATAATCCGCAATTTCATTGGCGGTCTGACGCGCACGGTCGAAGGCTACGTCGGCAAAGAAGTCCTGCGGGCCCACCAGCTTGCCGTTGGCCAGCTGGAAGCCCAGGGCCACCACCCGTGGCGGTCCGTCAAAGCGTGTCGGGACGGCATTGGCCACCGATACCGGCATCAAGGGCCCCGTATGAGAGCCGCGCATCCACCCGGCCACCAGGTGGGGATTAGTGAAGGGCTCTAAAGCCTCCCCCACCGCCGGCAGGCCGTTCTGGCACCGGACAATACAGACCGGATCGTCCTTACCCACGTAGCGGCCGGCCATGAGGTTCAAACGCTGGGTGCTGGACACCGCGGCCATTTCTCCGGTGGCCTTGGAATAGACGGCCCGTATAGCATAGCGGCCCGGAGCTCCTATGAACACCAAAAGATCATACATTTCCTCTGGCAGGGAAAAGACCACTTTTTTGTTTTCGATCATATCGTAGACTTCGAAGCGGAAGCCCTGGTGCATCTTGGGGTCGATGACCAGCCCGATGGTGTTGAAGGGGTCGGCAAACATTTTATACAGGGGAAGATTCCAGGCCCCGGGCTCGGTTTTGTCGGCCATAAAAACGATAACCGGTTCGCTCTTCCGTTCTTCGAATTCCATCTCCGCCACTCCCGGGCCCATGCCCTTTACGTTGCCCGAGAAGGCGTCGGAGAGAAGGTCCTGCCCGGCGCCGTAGAGCTTGAGCTCGCGGGCCACCTCAGTACACCGCAAAAAGGTATTCCAGGCGAGGTGATGGATTTCCGGGCAGTCCACTCCCCGGCGGTGGGTCATTATGAGATTGATATCGTCCCCCACGTGGGCCACGTGGAAATCCACCAGTAAATCGCTTTCGGCCAGCGCCTGCCTAGCTGTATCCAGAAGCCGGGGATGGACACCGGAGTGCCCGACACAGCCCCCGATATCTGCTTTAATTACGCTCAAGGTTAATTTATCGGCCATGAAACGGAACCCTCCTTTTTTATGTATACTAATTATGCTATACTATTTCTCCTCTTACAGGGATATTATATAACATTATTGGTCTTGGTAGAATAGTTATTTGGCCTGATCGAAGAAAAAAATAAGCAGGTTTCGTCAACCTGCCCTCAATATATGATAAATATGTTGTCCCTTATTACTAGACCCTGTATTTCTCGGCCAGATTAAATTTTTCATATAAGGCCATCTCGACCGCCGGCGGGACCAGCCCCCGGATGCAGCCGCCCAAGGAGGCTACCTGGCGGATTATACTGGAAGTCAGGAAGGAATACTCGGTGGCGGTCATAAGAAACACCGTCTCCACCTCTTCGGCCAACTTCTTGTTCATAATGGACATCTGAAACTCGTACTCGAAATCGGACACGGCCCTCAATCCCCGGATTACGGCGCAGGCGCCTTCCCGGCGCACGAAATCCATGAGCAAGCCCTGAAAGGCCTTGACCTCCACCCCGGCGATATCCCGCGTCACTTCCCGCACCAGCGCCACTCGTTCTTCCAGGGAAAAAAGGGGGTTCTTGTAGTTATCCCGCGCCACACCGATGATCACCCGGTCAAAGAGCTTACACGACCGTTTAATCACGTCCAGGTGCCCGTTGGTAATGGGATCGAAGGTTCCCGGGTAAACTGCCACCCGCAAGGCGCACCACCTCCTGGGTTTTGTCACCGCGCTCCGGCCCGCCTATCTCCTATATCGGCTTCTGCCACGGCATCTTACGCCAGGGCTCCCGCAGGCACGGTCCTGGGTTATCCCCACTTTCTGGGGAGAGGCCTGCCTTGGCTTGCAAGCGAGCGACTAAGCCCGAGCGGCTGCCAAACTTCACGAATATGATAAGCGGAGGCGGACCCGAGGCCTAAAGAGGCCTGCGGCCGGCAACTGAGCCGTGTGTCGAATTTGCCGGGAAGTCCGCCTCAAGCTTTCAGGCTGAGTGAAAGTTTGGCCCGCGAGGGTTTCTGGAGCGAGCGAAAGCCAAGCAGGCCTAGGCTTGAAAGTGGGAATAACTCATGGTACGGCCAGGTTGACAAATTTTATGCCCCGGCTCAGGCGCCGGGGCGCAGTAGGACCAACCTGTGTTCCCGCTGGTCTTCCCGGTCCGCCGAGGATAGGTTTAAATTGGCCCATTTGCCGCAGCGGCTTCCCCAGCGGCCTACCAGCTCTCCGCGAACATAGAGCTCACTGATCTCGCAGCTGTTGGCGCAGTCGTTGCAGATGAAACTTCGGGGCGTGCAGCGGAAGGTGGCAATGGCCGCCACACCGCGGAACTTGCTGGTGCCCCCGTGTTTCAGCCAGCGCTCCCGCGCCAGGAGGGCGGCCCCCAGGGCGCCCATGACCCGGAAATGGGGGGGAACCACCACGGGCAGGCCCAGCAAGGTCTCAAAGGCGGCCCTTAAGCCCACGTTGGCCGCCACCCCGCCCTGGAAAAGGACCACCGGCTCGATCTTCCGGCCGCGGGCCACATTGGTGAGGTAGTTACGGGCCAGGGCCAGGCACAGGCCGGCGATCAAGTCCTCTTTGCTGTAGCCCATCTGCTGTTTACTTATGAGGTCCGATTCGGCAAAAACCCCGCACCGTCCGGCAATACGCACGGGGTTTTTGGACTTTAAGGCCAGCTCGCCGAACTTTTCAATGGGGATGTTCAAGCGCGTAGCCTGGTGATCCAAAAAGGAGCCCGTCCCCGCCGCACACACACTATTCATGTTGAAGCCCCGGGACACTCCGTCTTTGAGGTAGATGATCTTGGAATCCTGACCCCCGATATCGATTACCGTTCGAACCTCCGGGTTCACGTGCCGCGCGGCCACGGCATGGGCAGTAATCTCGTTCTTAATGGTATCCGCTCCCACCATGGCTGCGGCCAGGTGGCGGCCAGAACCGGTGGTCCCCACCGCCAGCACCCGGGCGTGGGGCAATTTTTCCTGGAGTTGCCTAAAGCCGGTCTGGAGGGCTTCGATGGGCCCGCCGTGGGTGCGAAGATACGTTTCAAAGAGGAGCTCCTTCTCGGGTCCTATGGCTACTATCTTGCTGCTGACACTGCCCACATCAATACCCAAAAAGCAATCCAACTGGCTCACCTCCACCGGCGGGTTCCTTGGCCCGCCTCTCCACCAGGACTTCCAGGAAAGCTTCCAACCTCGTTTCCCATCCTGCGGTACCCGTTTGCTCGTTGATGATCAGGGAGAGAAAGGGGATATCCAATTTTTGGCTCAAAGGCACCATGATATTCTGGGCAACCGTTTCCGGCATACAAGTGAAGGGAAGGAGATGGATGACGCCGTCAAAACCTTCTTCCCGCGCCAATACCAGCTCGCCGACGCTTTCCTGCCCGTGTCCGCCCACGGATACCGGTAGGTAGGGCTCCGCAGCTCCGATCACCCGCTGATGGTGCTCCCGGGCGGCCTTCTTGTGCAATACATGAAGATCAAACCACTGGCTGGCGCTCAGATCCCGCACCACCTCAACCCTCAAGCCCGGCCGGGAGGCCAGGAAGTGCTCGATTTCCTGGTTTACGAAACTCTCTAAGACGGTATAAATCTCTCCTACGATTTTAACCCGTAAGGGACGGCAATCCTCTTCCGGCATGGCCTGGAGCTCTTCCCGGAAATCCGCGAGGATCTTTTTCACCTGCCCCACGCCGTCCGCCGCCCGGATGTGACGCACGAACCGCCGCCAGGCCTTGTCCGCCCCTCCCCTATCCTGTTCATAGGCCCTTTTACGGCGCAGCCAAACCTCGCCCCGGTCCAGGGCGGCCATCTTGTGATACCCCAGATACAACCCCTTGGCAATTCTCCAGAGGGGGGCATTCCCCGTAGCCCGCCGCAGGGTCTCCCGAAATGAACCCCAGTTAGTCCTCAGGGGGACGGGAGAATCCACTATAATCATCTGGAATTCCCTTCCCCGGCGCTTCAACAGTAGCTCCTGCAGCTGGGCGTACCAGCCGAGGCGGCAGCGCCCCTTGCCGCCGACCATGATGATGGTGTTGGCCCCTGCTTCCAGGAGGGCTCTCATCTGGCCCAGGGTAGTCACCATGGGATAACAAATGAATTCAGGGGCCAGCTCCTTTCCCAGCTCAACAACGGTCTTGGATACCGGCGGGGTAGGGAGCATTTCTATCCCGCATTCGGCCATTACGGTTTCCAGGGCGATATCCAGCAGCCCCATTCCCGGGGCACCCACTTTAAGCTCCACCCGGCGAGGGGGAGGCACTGGGTAAGGGGTCGCACCCATCGCCCCTGCGGCGGGGCCGGCCGGTTGCTGCTCCTGTTTTCCCCTTTTGGCCCCACTGGTATCCAGAAAAGCCTCCAGCCTGGTAACAAACCCCGCTTCGCCGGTATGCTCGTCCACCGTTAACAGAAGGAAGGGTACTCCCCTCTTCTCCGCCTCCGCTTCCAGGAAGGATTCGATAACCGAAGCGGGCCCGCAGGAAAAGGCTTCTACCATAACGAGCTTGTTCACCAGGCCGTGGCGCAGGAGGTACAGGCCCGCTCCCAGGAGACGGGCCTCGAAAAACCACAGCCTTTCTCCTTCTATCAGGCTTGCCGCTTCCCGCAGGGCTTCTTCTTCGGGTACCATTTCATAAGTAACGACCTGCCCGTACTCCCGCAGGCGGTCTACTACATTGTGGCCCACCATATCGTACAGTATGTAGGGGTGACCTAAGACGCCTATAACCTCTTCCCGGTTATATTCGGCCAGAGGGTCAAAACGGCGCTTGGACCTCCGGCTGTGGCCAGCCAGCTTCTGGTAAGCTTCGGGGACCGTAAGGTGCTGGCGGGTAAGCAGGTGGTAGGCCGCCTGTTTTTCCTTTCCCGCCTGGATGGCTAAAGCTGCCCTTTCCTCATCAGCTCCCAGCCGGGCTGCTATTTCCTTTAAACTTGCCTCCCATAACCCCGGCCTTTCGCGCTCATTCCATTCCGGAGCCAGCACCTGCCCGTCCTCCAAGCCCAGGCCGTTCTTAATCATGGCCGCCGCACCGATGAGCTTGGGACAACAGTAATTGCTCTTGTCCACGCTCGATAAAACAGGTATGAATAAGTAGTCCACGCCCATGTCCAGCAGCCTCTTGGCATGGGCGAAATAAAGCTTCACCGACACGCAGGGCTCATCCGTCGGACAGTGCACCATATCTTGCAAGGTTTTCCCGTCGCTGGGGGGAGAAACCACCACCTCCGCCCCCAAAGCCTTAAGGAAACCCTCTATAAAGGGAAAAAAATAATAGTAGGCCAGCCCTCGCGGTATACCTATTCGACATGCCACTCTGCGTCACCCCCTTGCTAAGCCTAATTATACTACTATCCCAACATAAGGCAAGCATTGGCAAGGATGGTCATGTGTTTTTGAGTATTTCCGTCAAAGCCGCCATTTATACCCCTACTTGAGCCGGCAGCAAAAATAAAGCACCGGCCAGGGCAGGGCCCGGACGCACCCTTATCTGCTGGTGACGCCCGGGTAACTGCCCTGGGCGGTGCCGGCTAGTCGAGAAAAGGGACTTTAAGTCGCCCGGCTCCTTTCTCCCTTTTCCCTGAGGACAACGTGTTCCAGTAAAATACCGGCCAGCGTGCCCACGATAACCGCATTGCTCAGGGCCCCCGCCGCCCAGGCCGGCACCCTTGCCCAGTAGGATGCAGGTAATAACATGACCCCCACACCGGACAAAAGACTTAATCCAATTATGAAGGTCCCCCGCAAGCCACCTTCCTCCCGCAACAGGTCTTTAAGGCCGATCTCGACCAAGGAACTGCCGGAAACCAGCAACACCGCCGCCGCCACCGGCTGGGGAATACTTCCTATGAGCCCTCCCAGGGGAGGAAATAACCCCATGGCCATAAACAATATGCAGGCCAGGATAAAGGGCCGCTTTTCCGTATTCCCCGTAACGGATACCAGGCCGGCGGAGATGGCAAAGGGAATGGTCCCGACACCGCCCCCCACCCCACTCAGGAGGTTCGCCGCACCGCTGGCGGCCAGGGCCCGGTCATATTTGTTAGCGGGCAACCCGTCACCTGCAGCGGCTTCCCAGGCCGAGAGGCTGCCAATTACGTTTGGTACCAGAAGTATACCCAGCAGGACCAGGGAAAATAGGGTTCCCCAATCAAAAGTAGGAGGGCCCCAGGGAAAAAGAGAAGGTAGGGACATCAGCGCCACATCTTTCACGGGTGGTATGAAAGAAGAGCCCGTCACCAGGCTCAACAACCATCCCAGGGCTACACCTGCCACAAAGGCCCCTTGTTTGAGGATGCCCCTGCCCTTCAGGGCGAGGTAGATCACCGTTAGTAGAGTCAGAAGCCCGATTATAAAAAGCTTTGTTCCCCCGCCGACAAGGCCTCTAACTCCCACGCCCCCCATCTGTAATCCCAATAGTGTGAGGAGCACCCCGGTGATGCGGGGGGTAAAAAAGAAACGCCACCTGGTGATCAACCGTGCCCACCCCATAAGGGTAAAGATAAGGCCCACGGCCATCATGGCGCCTCCAATATCGGTCCGGACCAATGCCGGTGGTCTTCCCATTTCCGCCGCCATACCGCCCAAAAGCACATAGGCGACCCACCAGGGAGCCGCCGGCCCTTCCACCAGCAATACCCCATGGCCGAACTTGACCTGCAGCAAACTCGCCAGGCCGGTGAGGAAAAAAATCGTCTGGCTTAACCTGGCTATTTCCAAGGTGTTCATGCCCAGGGCAGGGCCCACGATCACAGGTACGGAAACCATGACCCCCAGGTGGAAGACCACCCACTGAAGGGCGTAAAGCCCAAGGCTTGTTCTCCCCTGCAAAGCACTCTGCCTCCCCATCCGCCTGCCCCAGCTCAGTCAGCCCTTAGCACCCTGGGCTTCTTAACGGCCATGAAAATAACCAGGGCCAGCGCCATGCCGTACATTATGAGGGAAATGGGCGACGCCGTAAAGATGGCCAGATCGCCGCGGCCCATAATCAGGGCCTGCCGGAGAGAGCGTTCCATGATGGGGCCCATTACCAGGCCGATGAGGAGGGGAGCAGGATCGTATTCGTATTTTCGCATTAAATATCCCGCTGCTCCCGCGCCTAACATAACCCATACATCAAAAATGTTGTTATTATCGGCATAGGCCCCTACAATGCAGAAGAGCAAGACCACCGGCATTAAATATTTGGAGGGGATGCGGGTTATGCTGGCCCATATCCCCACCAAGGGCAGGTTTAGAACCAGCAGCATCATATTGCCCACATACATGCTGCCGATGACCCCCCAAAAGGCCTGGGGATGTTCCTGCAGGAACAGGGGCCCGGGGGTAACCCCCACCAACAGCATGCCGCTCAAAAGGACGGCAATGGCCGGGGAGAAAGGTATCCCCAGGGAGAGCAAGGGTACCATGGCCCCGGCACTGGCACCATTGTTGGCCGCTTCCGGGCCCGCTACGCCTTCGATGGCGCCGTCGCCGAACTCCCGGCGGTGTTTAGAAACACTTTTTTCTAAACTATAAGAAGTAAAAGAGGCAATGGTGGCACTCGGCCCCGGAATTAGGCCTATTAAGAAACCCAGAAAGCTTCCCCTAAAGATAGGGGGCAAGGCCCTCTTAATTTCTTCCTTCGTCGGATAAAGGTCCCGCAAGCGCACACGGGCCACGACCTCTGCTTTCTCCTCCGGCCGGCTGGCCAACCACAGGATTTCGCCCACTCCGAACAAACCAGCAGCAATAGCTATAAAACTTAAGCCGGTACCCGCCAGAGCCTGGTTAAAGGTAAATCTATTAACCCCACCCAGAGGATCCAACCCCACAGTAGATAGCAGGACCCCTAGAGCTATCATCAGGAACCCTTTTATTCCACCCTTGCCCGAAAGATTGGAAAGCAAAATAATACCCACTACAGTCAAGGCGAAGAACTCCGCCGGCCCGAAGGCCAAGGCTGCCTTAGCCAGGGGAGGAGCGAAGACCTGCAGTAGGATTATTCCGATAGTTCCGGCCACAAAGGAGCCTATAGCGCTGACGGCCAGGGCTGCACCGGCCCTGCCTTTTTTAGCCATCTTATATCCTTCTAAACAAGTAACTACACTGGCCGGCTCTCCGGGCACGTTTACCAGTATAGAGGTAGTGGAACCGCCGTACATGGCACCGTAGTAGATGCCCGCCAACATGATCAAACCGGCGGTGGGCCCCATTTTTACCGTTAAAGGTAATAAGAGGGCCATGGCTGCAGCAGGGCCCAGACCCGGCAAAACTCCGGTCAAGGTTCCCACCACTACCCCTATAAAGCAAGCAAAAAGGTTATAGGGGGTAAGGGCTATTTCCAACGCCGAAAAGAGCGACATAATCAGAGGGCGCCTCCTTCAAATGAAAAGGCCTTTGGGGAACGAGACTTGGAGCCAGACAGCAAAAATCAGATAAGCTCCCAGGACGGCTCCGGCAGCTATGCCGATGGCTTTAGCCCACTCCTTGACTCCCAGCAATCTACAGCATAGGCATACCAGGACAAAGCTTCCGGTGAAAAAACCCACCAATTTCATGGCCCAAAGCACTGCGGCATTCACCAATATCAGGGTTATTATCCTGCCTTGGGGGCCTTCCTTTTCCCCCTTGGTTGCGGCCGGCTGTTGTAATTCTTTAGACAATAAACTAGTAATCAGTAGCCAGCCCGCCATGGCCGTAACCGCCACGGCTACCAACAAGGGGAAAATGCCTTCCCCCGGAGAGTCCAGGGTGCCTAAATTGTACTGCAAAGAGTAAACCAGGAAAAATAGCCCAATACCCGCTACCACCAGGCTGTCGGCAGCTCCCTTGGCCAATTTACCACCCCCCGGTCGTTCAGGGGGACACCCCTGAGGATGTCCCCCTGACTTACCTGGTCATCGTCCAAGGTGCTACTGCTTTTTCATACCGATCTGTTCCATCAAGTTGGCCAGTGCAACATCCTGTTCCGCAATGAATTCGTCAAATTCCTTGGCTCCGCGGAACTCGATATTGGCACCCATCTCCTCGGCAAATTGCCTGAACTCGGGATTCTCCGTAACCTTCCTGAAGGCTTCCTCCAGCTTTTGAATAACCGGTTCGGGCGTACCAGCCGGTACCGCAATACCGCGCCACAAGGAAAGGGTAAGGGGTATACCTTTTTCTTGGAACGTCGGTACATCGGGTAAAATCTTAAGCCTTTCCTCCCCTGTAATAGCCAGGATCCTTACCTGGCCGGCCTTTACCTGAGACATAATCTCTGCCGGCAGCTGGGAGCTGGCTTCGATCTGACCCCCTAACACGCTGGAAATAGCCAATCCTCCCTGACCAAAGGGTACATGGGTGAATTTAGCACCCGTCTCATTTTCCAGGGCCACCGCTACCAGGTGGGTAAAACTACCGTTGCCCGAATTCCCGATTCGTACTTTACCGGGGTTTTGCTTGGCATACTCTACAAACTCATTTATATCCTTCCAGGGTGCATCGGCTCTCACGGCAATGCTCACCGGTTCGGTGGTTAGTTCGGCCACCCCACTGAAGGCAGTATAGTTGAAATTCATATTCCCCGCATGATAAGCAGTATTGATAGAATTGGAGTTCCACACGATGGAATAACCGTCCGGTTTCTGTTCCTTTACATAACTGTATCCTACGGCGCCGCCGGCACCGGTCCGGTTAACAACGCTAATAGGCTGCCCCAGCTCTTTACTGGCCAGCTCCGCCACTTTACGGGCCAAAAGGTCGGCTCCACTTCCTGAAGCAAAAAGGACGGTCATTTCTATAGGCTTGGTGGGAAAATCTATTTTTTGTTCCTGAGCCCCTTCTCCCTGGGCAGCCTGCCCCCCTCCACAGCCGCCCGCCACCAACAAACCCGCCAGGATCAGGACCACTATGAACATTATCCGGGAATTCTTACCCATAAGCACATCCCGACCTCCTTAAGAATTCTCATTTAGCTTGAGGGTGAACCTTGAAACTATGAGCTTTGTTTTACGGTCATTAAGGATTGATCACCACCTTCATAGCCCCGTCTTTGCGATTTACAAAATAATCCAGGGCCTTGTGGAATTCCTCCAGGGGAAAGGCGTGGGTCATGATGGGCTTGGCATCGATCTTGCCCTGGGCCATCAGGGACAGGGCGCGCTGGCAGTTGCGGTTGCCTTCCCCCCGCACGCTCAAAAGGCTGATCTGATTTATTACCGCATGATCCAGGTTGACGGTCACCGGCTCTTTATAGAAGGAAACCAGCACCACCACCCCGCCTTTTTTGGCCGACTTTATGGCCAGCTCCAGGCTCTCCGAAGTACCGGCGCATTCAAAAACCCGCTCGGCTCCCTTACCCCCCGTCAGGGCCAGGATCTTCTCCAGGGGCGCAGCCTCCTCCCGCACATTGATGGTATGGGTGGCCCCGAGCTGCCGCCCCTTGGCGAGACGATCCTCCCGGGTTCCCACCAGGATAATCTTTTCCGCTCCCAGGGCCCGGGCTCCCTGGACGACGGAGAGGCCAATGGGGCCGGGCCCGATAACCAGCACTGTGTCCCCGGCAATGTATCCCCCGCTCACATCAATGGCGTACAGGGCACACCCGGCGGTAGTAACATAAGTGGCTTCATTAAAAGAAATATTGTCCGGAATTTTATAGACCGAATTAACGTGCTGCACAGCATACTCGGCAAATCCGCCGTCCACCGTCATGCCGGCCGCCCTGTGGCCTTTATCCAGGCGGCCGTAGTTCAAACAGGCGGTATATTTGCCGTCAATGCAGTTCTCACACCGCCCGCACCCCTTGTGGGCTTCGATGGCCACCCGGTCCCCTACCTTAAATTCGTCCACCGTCTCCCCGACGGCCACCACCGTACCGGCCCACTCATGGCCGAAGGTGAACTCGCCGTAGGGGGGCATCTTGGGCATTCCTTTAGTTATAATCTTGACATCGGTGCCGCATATACCGCAGGCGGCTACCCTGACCAAGACCTCTCCCGGGCCGGGCTTGGGCACCGGTTTTTCCACCAGGCGTACGTCGTTGGGCCCGAACAATACCAGGGCTTTCATTTTTTCCGGAATGGCGAATTCCATAGAGGCCTCATGCTCCTTTCGCAAGATTTAATCCTTCGCCAGAGTTAACCCTGTTCTTGCCCTTTCTTCACCTGAGCCATCATTTCATCCAAAATTCTTACTGCCGTATCCACAAACTCCGGATCGTTAATATGGGCATCTACCTTGACCAGCCCGATGCCGGCCTCCAGGTTTTCCTCCAGGGCCCTCATCAGGGCTGCATCCGCTTCCGGATCGTAAAGGGGACCCCCTGCCCTGCCGTTCTCCGACCATCCCCGGAGGGGGATGAGGACGGCCACCGGTCCCCGGGCCCCGTTAAGCTTGGCGGCCATGACCCTTCCCACCCGCTCCAGTTCAGCGGCCGTGGCCCGGACGTTGGTGTTGTAAGGGTTATGGTAGTGGGTCGGCCTTCCCCGGTACTTAGGAGGAATGCTCTCCGGCGGTCCGAAGCAGAAATAATCCAGGCCCCCGGGCGCCACCACCTGGGGAACGCCCCTTTTGCCCGCCGCTTCCAGCCTGGGCCTTAAGGGCGTATAAATGTCATCTCCGAAAACCTCTCCTATGAGCTCATGGGTGGTCAGGTCCAGAACCCCCTGTATCCATCCCTCCTCAATAAGCTCCTCCATGGCCGAACCGCAGGCCCCCGAGGCATGAAAGGCGATGACCTCATAGCCCTTTTCTTCCAGGAGCTCCCTGGCCGCGGCGACGGCGGCGTTGGTGTTGCCGAAGGCCGTGACGGCAATGACCGATTTTTGCCCCCGCTCAAGGGGCAACCCGTCCCGGGCCATCCCTATGACCGCCGCCGCCGCATTGCTCAAAATTGTGCGGCTAACGGTATTGGGGCCGCCCAGCAGGTCGGCTACCGAGAAAAACATAACAATATCTTTGTACTTTACATAGGGCCGGACATTGCCGGAGGCCACGGTGGACACGATGACCTTGGGCACCCCTATGGGCAGGCCCTGCATGGCGATGGAAGCGATAGCCGTGCCCTGGTTGCCTCCGATGCCCAGCACTCCCCGGAGTTCGCCGCGGCGATAAAGATCCTGGAGGACGCGGGCGGCTCCCCGTCCCATGGCCTCCATCATGGCGTCCCGCCGGAGCTTCCCCAGGTCGGCAAAGGCCGCCCCGCCCAACTGGCTTATGGTTTCCCGGGGATATTCGGCCTCCAAACCATGGGGAAGATAGGTGCTTACGTCCAGTACAGGAGCGGCAAACCCCCGGGCCCTGATAAAATCCCGCAAAAAGCGCGTTTCCGCTTCCTTGGTATCCACGGTGGCTATAACGGCGATGGCCGGAACGGGCATTGTTTCCGTCCTCCCTTAGGCCAGGGCCCAGGCTTCCCTGATCACCCGCTTGGTATTGGCGATGACCAATTCCGGGGTCTCTCCCGGGAGGAGGGGTCGCACCTCGGCGCTCACCACCGGCCGCTTCTCCCGGCCGATCAATCCCAACTCCGCCAACAGCCGGAAATAAGCACTGACATCCTCTACGCCAACCTCGCCGTCTTCCACGCCGAAGCGCGGCTGCAGATCGCCATACAGGGGATGACGCGGATCTTTCATAACACAGTTGCCGATGTGAAAAGACTGCAAATAGTCCTTGACCAGGGGCAGGGCGTCCTCCGGTTTTTCCCTTAGCAGGGGGAAGTGGGAAAGATCGGCCAGGAGGCCGAATTGGGGAAAGTCCGGCCGGAGCTGGCGGGCCACGTCCAGGGCGTCCTGGAAATGGCCGATGAGGGATTCCTTATCGATATCCCGGTCAAAGATTTTCAAGGTGATCTGGGGATCCCCCATCTCCCGGGCGTAGGAGCAGATCTGGGCCAGGGAATCTACCAGCAACTTTTTGGCCTCCTCCCTTTTCTCCGGTCCCGGGTCCTTACCGGCAGGAATCCGCACCGACGTGGCCCCCAAATCCAGGGCTTCCTTAAGACAATTCATAACTTGTTTAATGGCCCTCTTGCGTTCCTGGGGATCAAAGGAATTGAGGTTGAGCTTCTGGCTGAACATGGCCGGCTGGGTAGCATAGCAGACCTCCATATGGGCCACCTTGAGCATCTGGGCGGCCTCCAAGCGCGTTTGGACATCCCTTATCCAGCCCACCTCCACGGCAGTAAAAAAGTCGTCCTCCGCAATCCGCCGCAGGGTTTCCAGAATGGGTCCCGTGCCGTAAACCGTAGCGGGAAAGGCCTTAAAATGGATGATACCCACCTTCATGTACTCGTAGATAGAGCCCTGCATGGTGCCGACCCCTCTTTGTATAAAAATTATTTTAATAATTGGCAATTCTGGACATATGTTATAAACTAATTTCTTCACTCCGGCCCGGCCTTCAACTGGACCATCAGAGATGCCACGCGGGCATTATCCTCCAGCACATCGGCCAGATAATAGGCCTTCCGTATATCGGGTCCCACGGTGACAAAGCCGTGTTTCATAAGCACCGCCGCCTTAACTTCCTTATCCCGGAAGGCAGCTACCACCAGGCGGGCCAGTTCTTCCGAACCCGGGAGCTCGTAACCCACTACGGCGATACGGCTTAACCCCGCTTCCGCCGCGGCCGTCACCACGGGCAACCGGCCGAAGGCGGTGGCGTAAGCCGTGGCATAAGGAGAGTGGCCGTGGATCACGGCGTTGATCTCGGGCCGCTCCCGGTAAATGCCCAGGTGAAACCTGATCTCCTTGGACGGGCGGCCCTGGCCCTCCAATATATTTCCCTCCAGGTCTACCAGCAGAAAGTCCTTTTCCTCCACCTCGCCGAAGCAACGGCCGCTGGCTTTGATCCAAACGAGGTCGGGCCTATCCGGCAGCCGGGCGCTGGTATTCCCGCTGGTGCCCGAAGACAGCCCCCGTTGGTATAACCGGCGGGTTATATTAACAAGTTCTTTTCTGAGGAGCTCCAAATCTGGGTCAGGGAACAATGTAACGCACCTCTTCTAAGAATTGCGGAGTTTAACTCCCATCCGTGTGCCGGCGAAAGGGTAAGCTCGGGGCGCAGGCCCCCTGAAGGCTGCCGTATCCCCACCTTTTAGCTGGGCGCGATTTAGCTCTCGCTCGCTCCGTGAACCTCGCGGACCAATACTTAAGCTCAATTTTCGGCCTCCGGCGGGGTTCCCGGCTCATTCGGCTTCCGTGCCTCAGGAGCCGGCCTCGGCCGTCCATGGCCTCGACCCCGCCTCCGGCCTCAATTTCGCTAAGTTTGGTCTTCCGCTCGGCTCAAGTCGCTCGCTTACGAGCTAAATCACCCTCACCAAAGCAGGGGATAGCCAGCCCGGTAGGCCCTTTAGGCCTGCGCCCCGTCACCTCTAGGCCCTCTCGGGGAAATCCCGGTTCTTGACCTGGAAGGGGAACTTCTTAACCTCATTGATGAAGGCCGCCAGGTGTTCGGCTTC
Source organism: Thermanaeromonas sp. C210 (assembly GCF_013167955.1). NCBI lineage: Bacteria > Bacillati > Bacillota > Clostridia > Neomoorellales > Neomoorellaceae > Thermanaeromonas > Thermanaeromonas sp. C210. The sequence continues at coordinate 240,774 of NZ_BLWF01000001.1, read as the reverse complement.
CTTTTCGAAGAGCTTCAGGCCCTTCTCCTTGGTGCCGCGGAAGGGATTCCCGATGGTGGCGTGATCGGAGTACTCATGGTGTTCCATGGGGACGATTATGTTTTCCGAGCCCCGGAACTTGACGGTAGCGGTGCCGTCGATCTTGGAGAATTCCGGCCCCATCCACCGCGGTGCATGGGCCGTGTCCCGGACCGCGCGGCTCATGTCCACCAGGCTCTCATCGTAGGCCATAACCTGGGCCGTCTCCATTTCCCCGGCGTGCCAACCGGGGGTCTCCTCCGGCGGCCCTTCCAGGATGCCTTTAACCACTTCACATTCCCTTTCGGTGGGCGTTTTGTACCAGGCCACGAAGGCTCCCGTCTGGTAGCGAATCTTGCGCAGGAGCTCGTCAATGGGTTTAGTGTTGGAACCGTGGTGGGATACGTAAACCACCTTGTTGGCGCCGTGATAGATCAAGCTGCGGGCTATATCGTAAAGGACCCGCCGGAAGGTTTCGGCCGCCAGGGTAATGGTACCGCAACCCTCCCCCACTTCTCCCATATGGTGGGGCGAATAGCCGAAGGGCAGTAAGGGCGTGTAGGGCACGTTGGCCAGCCGGGCCGCCCTCTCCGTCACCGAAATAGTGGTAAAGCTGTCCGTTCCGAGGGGAACGTGGGCCCCGTGTTTTTCACAGCTTCCCACGGGTACCAGCACTACATCCGTTTCTTTAAACCATTCCTGGGCCTCCACAAAGGAGCATTCCAACAGGTTGTACCGTTTAGCCATAACTGCGAACCTCCAGAATCATATTGTTTTATGGAATAATGTTTAAAATGTTGAATGCCTTTACATTCGCTACCTGATGTTCGCCCCTTTTTCTGCTTCCCCTTGCATCACTTTCCAGCCGCTCGCTCCCCTATTAGCCCGACTCTCTGACTACCAGCTCCGTAGGCAGGGTTGTAACAGGCGCCACCTCGCGGCCTTGCAACAGATCCCGCAGCAGGCGCATGGCCGTCACCCCCAGGTCATACACGGGTACCGCCACCGTTGTCAAGCGCGGCAGCACGTAGGAAGCCAGGGGTATATCGTCAAAGCCCACCACGGCTACATCCCGGGGTACCGATAGGCCGTTGTCGGCCAGGGCCTTCAGCGCCCCGACGGCCATGAGGTCGTTGTGGGTGAAGAGGGCGGTAAACTTTAGCCTGGGTCGGGCCAGGAGCTCCTCCAACGCCCTGTATCCCCCGGCCGGGCTAAAATCCCCTGCTACTACCATTGCGGCGTCGTACTCCAGCCCCGCCTCCGCCAGGGCCTCCCGGTATCCCTGGAGGCGGTCCCGGGCGGTAGTAGAGGTTTCCGGGCCGGTAATACAGGCAATATACCGGTGACCCTGAGAGATCAAGTGGGCTATGGCCCCCTTGGCTGCCGCTACGTTGTCGATCTGGACGGAAGGAAAATCGGCGGAATGCCGCCCGATAACGACGGTAGGTATTTCCTCCTCCCGCCAGAAAAACCGGTCCCGGCAGGCGTCCTCCACCACACCTCCTCCGGTAAAGATGATCCCGTCCACCCTCTTCTCCCGCAAAACCCGGAGGTACCTGGAAGTGCGCTCGCGGGAGCGGTCGGTGTTACACAGGATGATGGTATAACCCTCTTCATGGGCTACATCTTCGATCCCTCTAACAATACCGGGATAATAGGGGTTGGCAATGTCCGGCAGCATCAAGCCGATGGTCTTGGTCTCCTGCAGCTGCAGGCTGCGGGCCGCCGCGTTAGGGAGGAAGCCCAACTCGGCGACCGCTTCTAAAACCCGTTGCCGTGTCTCCGGACTTATAGGGTGGGGACTATTGTTAAGTACGCGTGAGACGGTAGTTACGGATACTCCGGCTTTCCTGGCAACGTCTTTGATGGTAACCATGAATTCACTCCGCGGAAAACGTTTTCCTAAGGGTCAGTATACCATCGAGAAGGGTGACCTGTCAATACACTAATGCCGATTATTCTCATTTTTTCGCCTGTCGTATCTTGCCCCCTGCCCCCTCCCCATCTCGCGGGCCGAATCCGGCGCACCATTAGGGGTCGGAGCGTTGCTCCTTAGGCCCCCGGTCCGGCCCGCCTGCCTCTTCTTGATACCAACACCGTTCTTCTCCCAGAAGACGCTTTAGGGTATCGAGGCGAACCCCGCCCTTGGAATTGGCGATGCCGGTCCAACGAACCCGACCGGCCCAGAGTGGGACAATTACGAGGTGGATATTGAAGTGATTATTATTATTAACCTATAATTAATGAAAGAATCCACCAGAACAGGGGGCAAGGTCAGCAATGGGTTTATTTACCGGAAAGGGCACTCGCACCTACCAAACTCTTCCGGCTGTTGATTCTGCTACCTTAACATTCATCGAGGAAGCCCTGTCCACCGTACACAAGGGTGACTTCCGCGAAAGTCTTTCCTTCCCGGAGTCCAGCGGCCCTCTGGAAGGAATATATAAAGGAATCCAGAGCTGCCGGGAACGCATGAACAAACTGTTCATCGAAGTAGCCCTGGCCCTCAGCCAGATTGTTAATTTCGCCGCCAGGGTCAATCTTTTTGCCGGCGAAATGGCCTCCGCTGCCGCCGACCAGGCAGAGCAGCTCCAGGAGGCTACAGCAGCCGTAGAAGAGATAGCGGCCAACACCGACGACCTAGCCAACCGGGCCGCGGCCCTGGCCCAGCAAGGACAAAAAGGGCAAAAAATCCTGGCCGCTAATATCCAGGTAATCCGGGCCGCCCTCGAGGAGTTTATGAACCTGAAACAGGAAATGGCCAAGCTCTCCGACCGAGTACAGGCCTGGCAGCAACAGGCCGAAGCCGCCCGGCAGATAATCACCGTTATTAGTAATATTGCGTCCCAGACCCGGTTGCTGGCCTTCAATGCCAGTATCGAAGCCGCCCGGGCCGGAACGGCCGGAAGAACCTTTACCGTAGTAGCGGAAGAAGTCAAAAAGCTGGCCGAGGCCACGGCCGGCGCGGCCGTTGATATCGACGCCCGCATTAATGCTATGGTTTCTACTGCGGAAGAGGCAACGGCTATGGTCCATAACGCCGTACAGGCCGCGGGCCGGGGCGCGGGGCTGGCCGAGGATGCTAACGGCCGTCTGGAAGAAATGCTGGCCGTTTTTGAAGGAATCAACGCCGCCACCCAGCATATTTCCACCGGGGTGGAGGAAACGGCCTCTACGGTGGAAGAACTGGCCAACACCATCAGCAATATCGCCGCCCTGGCCGACCGGGTGGCCGATGATGCCGGCCGGACCGTGGACCAGGTGGTCAGCGTCACCCACCAGGCAGAAGACCTGCGCCGGTCCCTCGGTCGCTTGCGCCTCAACCTGAGCACATGGGATCTCCTGGAACTGGCCAAGACCGACCATTTGCTGTGGATACAGCGGGTTTATAATTTCCTGCAGGGTCGCGAAAAACTGACGCCGGAAGCCGTGCTCTCCCCCTATGAATGTCGCCTGGGCCGCTGGTACCATTCCGAACAAGACCCTGTCCTGACCAATCACCGGGCCTTTAAGCAATTGGATGAACCCCACCGCCAGGTTCATGACCTTGCGCGGCAGATCATCCAGGCCGCCCGTGATGGCCACCGGGATACAGCCGACCGCCTGCAGGAGCAGTTAAAGCAGGCCTCGGGCCGGGTTATCGAGCTCCTGGAACAGTTACAAAGGGAGGTAGCGGTAAAAAAATAAGCCCCGTAGGGGCTCCTTAGAAATACCGGCCTTCCCCGGGGCTGCCGCCCTTGCCTTTAAAGGGCGGCCTCCCACCCCAGTTGGAAGGCCCTTTTGTTTACTTCAAGAAATCTCTCCGGTACGGATTCCGCCAGGGCTTCTTCCCAGGCCTCCCGGTCCATGGGCAGGTGCCTGGCCAGGACACCCATGAGGACCATATTGAGGGTCTTCACATTCCCCGCCCGCCGGGCAAAATTCAGGGCATCGATGACCGAGATGTTCTTTACCCTTTTTCCCATTTCGGCCAGCAGGTTTGGGGGGTAAACTGCCGCCCCCGTCAGGACCGGGAGGGGAGGTATCTCCTGGTTGTTGACTATAAGCTGGCCGTCCTCCCGCAGGTAGGGCAGCCAACGGCATGCTTCCAGCTTTTCGAAGGCCACCAGATAATCCGCCGTACCCGTTTCCACTACCGGGGCATAGACTTTAGGACCGAAGCGGACCTGGGTAACCACGCTCCCGCCCCTCTGGGCCATACCGTGTATGTCGGATACCTTGACCTCACCGCCCAGGGACATGGCGGCCCGCGCGAGCACCCGGCCGGCCAGCACCGTGCCCTGACCTCCTACACCTACCAAGAGAATGCTGGTTACTTCCCTATTCATTACCGGCACCTACCTTTACTATGGCTTCTGCCGGGCACACCTGGCTGCACAGCCCGCATCCGTTGCACTGCACCTGGTCGATGAGGGCCCCTTCTTCTTCCATGGAAATGGCCGGGCAGCCCAGCTCCAAACAGGAGCCGCAAGATACGCAGACCGCTTTTTCTACCTCGTAGGTCCCGCTTCCCCCGGTGAGCAGGGCACACTTCCTGCGGGCAATAATGACCGAGGGCTCCGGTGCCGCCGTTTCCTCGCTTATGGCCTGCCGGGTCTCTTCCAGGTTATAGGGGTCCACCACCCTTACCCGCTTAATTCCCAGGCCCCGGACAACCTGTTCCAGGTCGGCCTTAAAAGTGGGGTCGTGGGCAGCAGTAAAGCCCGTCCCCGGGTGATCCTGGTGACCGGTCATGGCCGTGGTCCCGTTATCCAGGATAATGAGGGTACCGGTCCCCCGGTTGTAGACCATATCCAGGAGGCCGGTCATGCCGGAGTGCAGGAAGGTGGAATCGCCGATAACGGACACCAGGCGGCGGGCAAATTCCCCTCCCCGGGCCTTTTCCATCCCCAGGGCCACGCCAACACTGGCCCCCATGCAGATGCAGGTATCCATGGAGTTTAGAGGCGGTGAGGCGCCCAGGGTATAACAGCCGATATCCCCGGCCACCGTCAAACTCAATTCCCGCAGGGTATAAAACACACCGCGGTGGGGACAGCCGGGGCACATAAGGGGCGGGCGACCTGGCAGGCCCGCCGCCGGTTTAAAGGCGGGCTCCTGCAACAGGGACGAATTCACCAGGGAGGAGTCCACTGCCGCCACTTTCCTCCCTATGCCTTCGGCCACGATGCGGGGGCTCAGTTCTCCGATCCGCGGCAGAAGCTCCTTACCAGTAACTTTTAGGCCCCATGCCCGGATCTGGTCTTCCAGGAAGGGTTCCAGCTCTTCTACCACATAGCATACTTCCACCGCAGAGATGAAATCGCGGATCAGCCGTGCCGGCAGGGGATAGGAAACGCCCAATTTCAAAACTGAGACCCCTGGTAAAGCCTCCTTAACATAGTGGTAAGCTATCCCCGAGGTAATAACCCCTACCCGCCGGTCGCCCCACTCCACCCGGTTCCAAGGAGCCGTCTCCACGTAGTCCTCTAATCTGCGGCGCCTTTCTTCCACTGCCTTGTGGCGCTCGCGACCGTGGGCGGGCAGCATTACGTATTTGGCAGGTGCCTTGATGTACTCCCTGAGGGGCACTTCCCGCCGTTCTCCCAGTTCTACCACACCTTGGGAATGGGCCACCCTGGTGGTAAGGCGCAGCATTACCGCTGTATCAAAGGTTTCGCTTAAGACAAAGGCCTCCTTGATCATTTCCTTGGCTTCCTGGCTGTCGGAGGGCTCCAGACAGGGAATCTGGGCGAAACGGGCGTAAAAGCGATTGTCCTGTTCATTCTGGGAACTGTAAAGGTTGGGATCGTCGGCGGAAACCAGTACTAGGCCGGCATTTACCCCGGTGTAGGCCAGGGTCATAAGAGGATCGGCGGCCACATTGACCCCCACGTGTTTCATGGCCGCCAGGGCCCTCCCCCCGGCGATGGAGGAACCGATGGCCACTTCCAGGGCCACCTTTTCGTTCACCGACCATTCGGCATATACTTCCGGGTACCGGGCTAAAGCTTCGATGATCTCCGTACTAGGCGTACCCGGATAGGCTGCCGCGACTCGCACGCCCGCCTCCCAGGCTCCCCGGGCTACTGCGTGATTGCCCAGCATAAGTTGCTGCATAGCTTCTTCTTCGCTCCCCTCTATAATAACGCAATAACAAGGCTGAACCTGAGCCGTCCCGTGCTTTTAGGCCTTGTTGTGCTATTTCGCCACCGCCAACCGGAATTCCTGCCTGTCCCGGCCGGCCTAAGAGGCCAAAAAAAGGCCCGGCAGAGCCGGACCCCTTAATTGCCTTAAGCCTTATTGCCTTAAACTTTACTGCCTTAAATCTATTATGCGCCGGGCCTTGCCTTCGCTGCGCTCAATGGAGTGGGGTTCTACCAGCCGCACCCGGGCTTTAAGCTGGAGGATAGTATGAAGCCGCTCAACCACCTTCTCCTCCAGTTCTTCCAGCTCCCGGAAGCGGTCGGTAAAGAAGCGTTCATCCACCTCCACCCTCACTTCCAACTCATCCAAAAAGCCGCGGCGCGATACCACCAGCTGATAATGGGGTGCCACCCCTTCGATATCCATCAAAACGCTTTCTACCTGGGAGGGGAAGACGTTGATGCCCCGGATGATAAGCATATCATCGGTCCGGCCCTGGATCTTGCCCAGGCGGGCTGAGGTACGCCCGCAACGGCACGGTTCGTAATTAATGGAGGAAATATCCCGCGTGCGGTAGCGCAGGACCGGTACCGCTTCTTTCGTCAAGGTGGTGATGACCACTTCCCCGGGCACGCCCGGCGGGCACGGCTCTCCGGTAGCGGGGTCCAGTATCTCCACCAGGAAATGATCCTCGGCAATATGCTGGCCGTCCTGGTACTGGCACTCGCCGGAAACTCCCGGGCCCATCACCTCCGACAGCCCGTAATTATCCGTGGCCAGCATACCCCAGCGGCGCTCGATCTCCCGCAGCATTTCCCGGCTGGAGGCCTCGCCCCCGAAAAGCCCGAGGCGGACGGGGAGGGAGCGCGGATCTATTCCTTCCTCCTCGGCCACCTCCGCCAGGTGGAGTACGTAGGAGGGGGTGCCGACCAGGACGGTGGTGCCGAAGTCCTGCATGAGCATGATGTGCCTCTTGGAATTGCCCGCCGCCGCGGGAACCACGGTGGCTCCCACCCTCTCCAGGCCGTAATGGAGCCCGAAGCCCCCGGTGAAAAGGCCGTAGCTAAACACCACCTGAGCCACATCGCCCTCTTCTACACCGGCACAGGTCACCATACGGGCCACCACTTCCGTCCACGTCTCCATATCCCGACGGGTGTAACCCACCACCACCGGCTTCCCGGTGGTACCGGAAGAGGCATGCAGGCGCACTACCTCCTTCAGGGGAACGGCGAAAAGACCGAAGGGATAATGGCGGCGAAAATCCTCTTTAGTGGTCATGGGCAAAAGGCGGACGTCGTCCAGGGTGCGGATGTCGCTGGGACGCAGGCCCCTTTCGTCCATGGCCTGCCGGTAAAAGGGAACGCGTTCGTAAACATACTGTACCAGGGCTTGGAGCCGCTCCAGCTGCAAAGCCCTGATCTCCTCCCGGGGGCGGCACTCATTAGTTGGATCCCAGATCATAGCTATCCTTCCTTAAAGCATAAATTCTACCAGCACATATTATGTTAATCTAAACTGGCCGAAGGGCTGCGGGCCAGCTCCCCAAGGGCGGCGAAAGGCCCGCCGGGTTCTTCCCCGAAAACCTGCTGCAAGTGTTCCCGGGAAAAGGCGGGAGTCAGCAGGCTCACCAGGGGAACCACGGCCAGGGGAACGATTATGGCCAAGGAACCGATAAGGGGGATGAGACCGCCGTCCAGGCGATAGTAAAAGGACAGCCCCAGGGAAAGGGCCACTCCCGTTAGCATTCCCGCCCAGGCGCCCGCCTTGGTGGTCCGGCGCCAGTAGAGGCCGTAAAGGTAGGGCGCCAGGAAGCCCCCGGCCACCGTACCCCAGGAAAGGGACATAAGCACCAGGATGATGGTGGGTTTTAAGGCGATATATACGGATAGCCCGATAAAGATGACGCATAAAAAGCGGAGCCAGAAAAGCACCGCTCTCCGCGAAATTTGCGGCGCCACTCCCTGGAGCAGATCTATGGCCACGGCCGAGCTGGAGACCAATACCAGGGAAGCCAGGGTGGACATGGAAGCGGCCAAAACTAGGAGAAGGAGGATGATACCTACGCCAGCCGGCAAGAACCGGTCAACAATTAAGGGCATAATCAGGTCCGGGTTGGGGGTCCCGTTCAAAAGGGGCATCTGGTTATTAAAGAACAGGCGGCCAAAGGCGCCGGAAAAATAAGCGCCGAAAGCAATAACCAGGGCAAAGAGGGTGGAAACGATGGTGGCCGGCCAGATGGAGCGCTCATCCTTGATAGCGTAAAACTTCTGGACCATTTGGGGAAGCCCCCAGGGCCCCAGGCTGGTCAGGATAACGAGGGAGAGCAGGGACATCCAGTCGGGTCCCACGGGGGAGGCCAGCAGGGGGTTAATGGCCCGTAGACTTTCGATCCCCTGCCTCAAGCCCCCCACCGGTTCGCTGGTAACCACGTAAAAAATAAGCAGGGCCACTCCCACCAGCATTATCAGGCCTTGGATAAAGTCGGTAAGGGTAACGGCAAAGTAGCCGCCCAGGACGAGGTAGAGGGCGGTGAGCCCGGCCATCAAAAATAGGGCCAGGTGAAAGTCTAGGTGAAAGACTTGCTCGAAAAGGTAGCTTAGTCCCAGGTAGACCGAAGCGGAATAAGGGACCAAAAAAATAAAGATGAGAAACGCCGCGGCCGTTCTTAAGGCCGGGCTATCATAACGGGCGGCCAAAAACTCCGGCATGGTCATGGCGTTAAGCCGTACCGTCATGGCCCGTGTAGGCCGCGCCAGTACCTTCCAGGCGAGAAAAGTCCCCACCAGGGCATTGCCCAGGGCGATCCACAAACCCGACAGTCCGAAAGTCCATCCTACCTTGCCTGCGTAGCCGATGAAAATGACGGCCGAAAAATAAGTGGTGCCGTAGGCGAAGGCCGAAACCCAGGGGCCGATGGCGCGATTGCCCAAAAAAAAGCCTCCGACATCGCGGGAGCGCTTCAGACTAAAAAAGCCTATCAGCACCATGGTGGCAATATAGAGGCCTAAAATTACGAATTTCATCCTGCCGTCCTCCCGTCCTGAAATCCCTTGTCAACAACTTAACATATTCCACATGGTAGCTCAAAATCCTGCTGCTGCATGATATTTTGGCCTCAACCTAGCCCCCTTTAAGTTTCGGCGGCCAGCAGGGCGGCACCCAGGGCCCCCATGATCTGGGGTTCTTCCGGCAGGCGCAGGGAAGTGGCCAATCTCTCTTCCAGGCTCCTAACCACCCCCAGGTTCTTGGCCACCCCGCCGGTCATAGCCACGGGTTCCTGCCATCCTACCCTCTCGGCCATGGACGCCACCCTTTCGGCTACCGCCTCGTGCAATCCCCGGATGATTTCCTCTACCGGCCTGCCCTCAGCCAAAAGGGACACCACTTCGGATTCGGCGAAGACCGTACAGGTATTGCTTATGGCCGCTCCCCTGCGGGCCTTTAGGGAAAGTTCCCCCATCTCTTCGATGTCCACCTCCAGGGCCCGGGCCATAACCTCTAAGAAGCGCCCGGTCCCGGCCGCACACTTCTCATTCATCACAAAGTCCATGACTTTACCGCCCGGTCCCAACCGTATAACCTTGCTATCCTGCCCTCCAATGTCTATGACCGTGGCCGTATCCGGCCATAAATGATAAACGCCGCGGGCGTGGCAGGTTATCTCCGTCACCCGGCGGTGGGCAAAGGGTACGCTTATGCGACCGTAACCGGTGGCTACGATACTGCGAACTTCGCTCCTCTCTAAGCCGGCCCTGGCCAGGGCTTCTTCCAGGGCCCTCTCGGCCACCGGGGCCCCTCCCCGGCCTGTCGGCAGCACGGCAAAGGATATGAGCTGCCCCTCCCTGACGATGGCCGCCTTGGTGGAAAGGGAACCCAGGTCCAGTCCTGCCGTAACAGTCACCCGCACCTCACCTCCCCAAATTTTCCCGCGAAGCCCGCCGGCCGCGGCCGGGAATTTTATGTCAACAATTCCAGGAACCCTTCCAGCCGGGTGCGCACGGCCCCCGGAGCATATTTCTGTCGGTCCACACAGTCGCCGTCCAAATTTAGAAAAGCGATACCCTGTTCCCGGAGGGCCTGCTGCAGGAGGGCCACTCCCGCCGTGCTCTGGCGACAACCCCAGTGGGCGAAGTGGACAACCCCCTGTGTCCTAAAATCTTCCACCATCTGCATGAGCGCCCCGATGCGCCGTTCCAGGGGACCCAGCCCGTGATGGCTCAGCACTTTACGGGCCAGGCTGAAGAAGGGATGTCGGGGATCCAGTTCCTCCCAGTAAACGTGGTTCATCTCTTCAAAGACCACCACCGCACCGCCCTCACGTTCCAGTATTTTAAAGATATCGTTGGCATAATAGGGCCGCAGGTGGAGCCACAGGAGGCGGACCTTTTCCCGGGGGACCGCCCAATCGCCCTGCTCCCGGCGGTACCTTAATTCTTCATACCACTTATCGTATACCCCCGCCGCCCACGGGGAGCCGAAGCTGGTTAACATAAGATAAAGAAAGCCATGGGCCTCTTCCCCCCGGATGACGGCCGGGGCCTCCCGGCGCAGCCGGGAAACGCGCAGCAGGCCTTCCCGGGCTTCGTTGGACCGGCGCAGGGCCGCCTCCAGCCTTGCCATATCGGGCTTGAGGCCCAGCTCCTCGGCCAGGGAAAAAAATATCCCCTTCAGCTGGCGGGCCACATAATGGGCTTCCGATACCCCGGCCCGCCGGGGGACGTCCACCAGGTGGAAGGGCCGCTCGTGGCGGGCAGCGGTCAGGGCCAGGGACTGGGGAGCTATATCACACAGGTGGGAAGTACAGACCACCGCATCCGGCCGGGGGAAGTAGCCCGCCAGTTCACAGCCCAGGGCCAGCCGGTGAAAGGAACACCCGTCGCTTCCGAACCAGCGGCCATCGGCCGCCCGGAAGGCTTCGTCGACCAAACCCAGGCCTACGGCCACCGCCGCGGCCGCTTCCGGCGCAAAGGGTACGACTCCAAGGCCGTAGAGCAGCTCGGAGGGGAAAAACACATTATGCCATACCACCGGTCCGCGCCGCAAGAAGGCATCGGCCGCCTGGTCGATGGCCTTAAGGGCCAGCCGGTGCGAGGCCTCCCAGGGGAAGGCGCGTTTCTGGGCGGAGATGATTTGTCTTACCAGCTTAACCACCAGAGGTGAATGCAGGGCCCTGCGCTTTAAGGGCTCTGCCAGGACCGAGCGCAGCTTCGGGTAAAGGTCCAATTCTTCTACACCTCACAGCATCTCCCGCAGGGCTTCAAGGCGGGTAGCCCACTGGCCCCGGTTGCCACCGGCGTAATCCCCTTCCAGCTTGAGCACGGGGATGCCCATCCCTTCCAATTCATCCTTTACCAGGGTAAAATCCACCATGGCCAGGTCGCAGAACTTCATGGCATGGTAAACCGCGCCCTGAACCTCATAGGTCTTCACAACCTCCCGCAAATAGATCCTCCGCCGGTCCCTATCGGCAACCATGCGCGGGCAGGGCGGCTTGTACAGGTACCGTTGCGCCAGGTAGAGGTAGGGGTCTCCACCCGACCTTTCACCCGCTCCGGTGACGTTTCTCTCCCCCACCAGCCGCCCGCCATTGCAGGCATCCTCGTAGACCACGGACATCCCTGCCTCCTCTACCATGTCCCGGAGGACGTCGGGCAAGACACTGCCGACCAGGAGCAGGCGCGGCCGGGAAGTCTTCCGTCCCGGGGAAAGGCCATTCCGTTCCCGCCCTCGCTCCCCCCGAGACCCGTCCTGCCGGGGTCCGTGGCTTTCTTCCTCCAGGGCCCGCCATAAAGCCTCTTCTTCCAGGGGACGGCTAAAAGAGGCGGACAACTCCCCTCCCAGTTCCTTGAGGCGCCGGGCCCAGTAGTTCACTGCCAAGGAGTCCGCTCGCCGGGGCACATCCAGAATCCACACCCGGGGCGTTAGCTTCAGGGAACGCCAGATATTGCTCAGATGGATCATGGCGTTACAGGAGGCCACAAAAAGAATACCGGCCGGGGCGGGAAATTCTCCGGCCAGGGCGGTCTCCAGGATGGCTTTAACATAGGGGCATAGATTACCTGTAAAGTAGGCGTCGGCCCTCGGCGTTTTGCCCGGCGGGGGCAACAAGCGCAGGGGTGTTAACCCCAGAGCCCGGATCAGTTCCACCGGGGTGTAGCTGCAAAACCAGCCGATTAATTCCTTCCTCGCTTCGCCCATAAAAGATTGCCTGCTGCCAGCCTCCCGTTTATAATGCGGTAATTAACCACCCATGAGGTCCAAGGTAGATTATACCATACCGTAAACAGTTTACGAAAGCTGCCTGACTGCCCATGCCGTGCGTTATTTGACACCGGTAAGCGATTGTAATATCTTTTACAGTGCACCATTTACAGCACACCAAATCATCTTAGGAAAGGAATGTCGACATGGCTAAAACCACTTTCTCGGCGACCGTCCGCTGGTCCGGTCAAGGACTTTATTGCGAGGGGGAAGCGCGGGGATTCAAGGTGGCCGTAGACGAGCCCCCAGAGTTGGGAGGTACCGATAAAGCCATGAACCCCGTGGAACTCCTCCTCTGCGCCTTGGGAGGCTGCATGTCCATCTGTGCCGCCGCCTTTGCCCCGGCCTGCCATGTGGAGCTCAAGGATTTCCGGGTGGAGCTGGAAGGCGACCTGGATCCCGACGGGTTCCTGGGGAAAAACCCGGACGTCCGTAAGGGTTACCAGGAGATCAGGTACCGCATTTACATCGAATCCCCATCTCCGGAGCGCAATATTAAGCGGCTCTTGGATTTGATCGAGGAACGCTGCCCGGTATCCGACACCTTGAAGGGCGTCAAGGTTGTTAAGATTCCCGAGGTCGATAAGTAAAGGGCCGGGCTCCCGGGCCGGAGGGATGCAGAAAAGGTCCCTTACGGCCCGGTCCCAGCCTCTTGTTTAGCCGTATCCCACCGACTGGGGGACCACGGCAGTTATCCCCTGCCTCCTATTCTCTTCCTGGGCTCCTCCGCACAATACGCCGGCCGGCCGCTACTCGCGCCTCGCCAGAATACTCCGGGCGCGGGCCAGGGCCTCCCGCACCGCCTCGGGGGCAGGACCTCCGGGCACCTTGCGGCGCTTTACGCAGGCTTCAACCGTCAAGTAATCGGAGATGTCTTCTTCAAAGGCCGGCGAGTATCTCCGGAGCTCTTCCAAGCTCAGGTCGTTGAGGGCGCAGCCCTTATCCAGGCAGTAAAGGACCAGGGATCCCACTATGCGATGGGCCTCCCGGAAAGGTACCCCCTTCATTACCAGGTATTCGGCCACGTCGGTAGCATTACTGAAGCCCTGCCGGGCGGCCTCCCCCAGGCGCTCCTCCTTAAAGCGGGCCGTAGCCAGCAGGGGGGCCATGACGAGGAGGCATCCCTTCAGGGTGTCCACGGTGTCGAAGACGGCCTCTTTATCTTCCTGCAGGTCCTTGTTGTAGGCCAGGGGAAGGCCTTTCAGGACCGTCAAAAGTCCCATGAGGTGGCCGTAAACCCGCCCGGTTTTCCCCCGGACGAGTTCGGCCACATCGGGATTTTTCTTCTGGGGCATCATGCTGGAGCCGGTGCTGTAGGCATCGTCCAGCTCGAGAAACCCGAATTCCTCCGTACACCAGAGGACTATCTCCTCGCCCAAGCGGCTCAAATGCATCATGATGAGGCTGGCAGCGGCCAAAAATTCTACGGCAAAATCCCGGTCGCTCACCGCATCCAGGGAATTGGCGGAAATATCCTTAAACCCCAACTCCGTGGCCACCAGCCGGCGGTCTATGGGCAGAGTAGTGCCCGCCAGGGCGCCCGAGCCCAGGGGGCATACATCCAGCCGCTTCAGGCAGTCCTCCAGGCGACCCTGGTCGCGCTCAAACATTTCAAAATAGGCCAAGAGATGATGGGCCAGGGTGACCGGCTGGGCCTTCTGCAGGTGGGTGTAACCGGGCATCAAGGTAAAAAGGTGTTTCTCCGCCAGATCCACCAGGACCTCCTGCAGCCGGGCCAGGAGGCGGGATATTTCCCGGATCTCATCTTTGAGATAGAGGCGCAGGTCCAGGGCCACCTGGTCGTTGCGGCTGCGGGCGGTGTGGAGCTTCTTGCCGGCTTCCCCGATTTTCTCCGTGAGGAGCTTCTCAATGTTCATATGGATGTCTTCCGCGCCGACCTCGAAGGATGCCCGGCCGGCCTCGATATCGGCCAGGAGCTCCTCCAGGCCGCGGACTATTTCCCCGGCTTCCTCGGGGCTGATGAGCCCCACCGCAGCCAGCATGCGGGCGTGGGCCATGGAACCCCTTATATCCTGGCGGTAAAGGCGCCGATCAAAAGAAAGGGAGGAATGAAAATCCTCCACCAGCCTGTCGGTTTCTTTGCGAAAACGGCCGCCCCAGAGCTTCATCCCTTCCTCAGCCCCGTCCTGGCCTCCATCATAGCCCTAACTTTAAGGGGCAGTCCGAAGAGGTTGATAAACCCGGTAGCATCCTTGTGGTCGTAGTCCCCGCCGGCGCCAAAGGTCACCAGTTCTTCACTGTAAATTGAGTAGGGCGACCTTACTCCCGCCGGGGTGCAGTTGCCTTTATAGAGTTTAAGGCGCACGGTGCCCGTTACCGTCTCCTGGGTGCTGTCCACAAAGGCATCGAGGGCTTTCTTGAGGGGGGAATACCAGTTCCCGTCGTAGACCAGTTCGGCGTACTTGGCGGCCACTATTTCTTTAAAATGCATGGTCATGCGGTCCAGGGTCAGGTGCTCCAGTTCCCGGTGGGCGGTATAGAGGACGGTGCCGCCGGGGCACTCGTAGACCCCGCGGGATTTCAGTCCCACCAGCCGGTTTTCTACTATGTCCACGATGCCCACGCCGTTGGCCGCCGCCACCTCATTGAGTTTTTCCACCAGGGAAACGGGGTCCAGCCGCTCTCCGTCCACGGCCACCGGCACCCCTTTTTCAAAATCAACGGTAACGTAGGTGGGCTTATCCGGAGCCTTCTCCGGCGGTGTGATGATGAAATACAGGTCTTCCCCGGGCTCGTTCCAGGGGTCTTCCAGGTCGGCGCCCTCGTGGCTCAAGTGCCACAGGTTCCGGTCCATGCTGTAAGGCCGATCTTTCCCCACCGGCACCGGGATGCCCCGGGCCTGAGCATAATCAATGGCTTCCTCCCGGGACCGTATGGACCAGACGCGCCAGGGAGCAATTACCTTGAGTTCCGGCTTCAGGGCTTTGATGGCGAGCTCAAACCGCACCTGGTCATTGCCCTTGCCCGTGGCCCCATGGGCCACAGCCGTGGCCCCTTCCTTTTCCGCCACCTCCACCAGGCACTTGGCTATGAGGGGCCGGGCAAAGGAAGTGCCCAGGAGGTATTTCCCTTCGTATACGGCCCCGGCCTTCAAAGTGGGCCAGATAAAATCTACTACAAACTCCCGTTTCTTATCCAGTATGTAGACTTTGCTGGCCCCGCTCTTCAAGGCCTTTTCCTCCAGGGGTGCCAGCTCTTCGCCCTGTCCCAGGTCTACGGCCACGGCGATGACTTCATAGCGGTAAGTTTCCTTGAGCCAGGGGATAATGATGGAAGTATCCAGGCCGCCGGAATAGGCGAGCACTACCTTCTCTGCCACTACAGCATCCTCCCTCGTTTTTTGGTATAAGCTTTAGCCCATCCTGCCCCTACAATCCGGAGGCTCCATCCTCCCTCGCCAGACCGGCTTCTGCTCCGGCCGCGCGGGAGGAATCCGGTCGCCAGAACCGGCCGGTAATGGAAGATTAAGCCGTTAGAGCAAGGCCGCCAGGATGGCCTTATGGGCATGGAGGCGGTTTTCCGCCTGGTCCCACACCGCCGACTGGGGACCGTCTATGACTTCGTCGGTAATCTCTTCTCCCCGGTGGGCCGGCAGACAGTGGAGGACCATGGCTTCCGGTTGGGCCAATTTAAGTATCTCGGCATTTAACTGGAAGCCGCGGAAGGCCTGGCGCCGTTTTTCGGCCTCCCCCTCCTGGCCCATACTGGCCCACACGTCCGTATAGAGGATGTCGGCCCCCACGGCCGCCTCCCGAGGATCGTTGGTCACCGCAATGTTGCTCCCGTTGTCGGCGGCCATGCGCCTGGCTTCTTCCACCACCTGGGGCAGGGGTTCGTAGCCCGCGGGGCAGGCGATGGTAACATTAATACCCACCCGGGCCCCGCCGTACATGAGGGAATGGGCCACATTGTTGCCGTCGCCGATGAAGGTCAGGTTTAACCCCTGGAGGGTCCCCTTCCATTCCCTGATGGTAAGCAGGTCGGCCAGGACCTGGCTCGGGTGGAGAAAATCCGTTAGGCCGTTGATGACCGGGATAGTGGCAAAACGGGCCAGCTCCTCTACCTCTTCGTGGGAATAGGTGCGGATCATGATGCCGTCCAGGTACCGGGACAGCACCCTGGCCGTGTCGCCGATGGTCTCTCCCCGGCCCAGCTGGAGATCGTTCCTGCTGAGGTAAAGGGCATAACCGCCCAGCTGGTACATGGCCACCTCAAAGGCCACCCGGGTGCGGGTGGAGGGCTTGGTAAAAATCATGCCCAGAGTCTTACCGGCCAGCAGGGGATGGGGCTCGCCCCGCTTTTGCTTACCCTTTAGGTCGGCCGCCAGGTCGAGAAGGTAGATGATTTCTTCGCGGGTGAAATGTTTTAAAGAAAGAAAATCGCGCCCCTTCAGGGGGGAGGCCGCCTCTGTCACCTCTACCGCTCCCTTCCTCGAAGTATCTGTCGAGACTATTTTACTCGTCTTACTGCCGCCTTGACAACCTACAGCCGTGGCCGGCCCCAGCGAAAACCCGGCGGGCTGCCGAAGGCGTCCCTCGCCTCCCGTCCCTTACGGGCCCTGAAGGAATTCCTTCATAACGGCTTCCAGGATGGCCAGGGCGGCGTCAATCTCTTCTTTTTTAACCGTCAGGGGAGGCAGGAAGCGCAACACCCGTCCGTGACAGGAGTTGATCAGCAGACCCCGTTCCAGGCAGGCCCCGGCTATTGCGTCGGCGGGGCCCTCGATTTCCATGCCCACCATAAGGCCCCGACCCCTTATATCCACTACCTGAGAGAAGGCAGAAGCCAGGGATTTCAGCCGCGTTATTAAGTATTCCCCCTGTTGGGCCGCGTTTTCCACCAGCCCCTCCTCCAGGAGGGCCTCCAAGGCGGCCACCCCGGCCGCCGCCGCCAGGGGATTGCCGCCGAAGGTGGAGGCGTGATCGCCCGGAGCGAAGGCTGCGGCCACTTCTTCCCGGGCGAGCATGGCGCCGATGGGCACTCCGCCGGCCAGGGCCTTGGCCAGGGTCATGATGTCCGGCTGCACGCCGTAATACTGGTAGGCAAAGAGGTAGCCGGTTCGGCCCAGGCCGCACTGGACCTCGTCAAAGATCAGGAGCAGTCCTTCTTTACGGCACAATTCGGCCACCGCCCGCAGGTACTGGGGGTCCGCCGGGTACACCCCCCCTTCGCCCTGTACCGGCTCCAGCATGACGGCACAGGTTTGGGCATTAACGGCCTCCCGCAGGGCTTGCAGATCGTTAAAGGGTACATAGCGGAAGCCGGAGGGAAGGGGCTCAAATCCCCGCTGGAATTTCTCCTGTCCCGTAGCCGTAAGGGTGGCCAGGGTCCGGCCGTGAAAAGAGCGGCGCATAGTTATGATCTCGTAACAGTCCTCTCCCCTGTGCAGCTTGGCATACTTGCGGGCGAGCTTAATGGCCGCCTCGTTGGCCTCAGCCCCGCTATTGCAGAAGAAAACCTTATCCAGATCCGAGTTTTCCACCAGGAGCCGAGCCAGCTTCACCTGGGGTTCGATCCAGTAGAGGTTGGAGCAATGCAAAAGCCTTCCCGCCTGCTCCCGTACAGCCGCCACCACCCGGGGGTGGCAGTGCCCCAAGGAATTCACCGCTAGCCCGCCTACAAAATCAAGGTACTCGCGGCCGTCGGCATCCCATACTCTGACTCCCTCGCCCCGCACCAGGGCCACCGGGTACCGGCTGTAGGTGTGCATCACGTACTGCTGGCCCAGGGCCATAATCTCAGCATTGTTCACGGGCGACACTCCCCTAAGGCAGACTTTGCATGAGACCCTTCCCGGGTCCGCGCCACGAAGGTATACCGCGGGTCAACGCAACGGTGGGGCTACCTAGGAAACCACCATGGTGCCTATCCCTTTATCTGTAAAGATTTCCAGCAGTATGGCATGGGGCAGGCGGCCGTCTATAATGTGGGTGGTGGCCACACCGCCTTCCAGCGCCCGCACGCAGCACTGCACCTTGGGGATCATCCCCCCGGAAATGGTACCGGCTTCGATGAGTTCCGGCACCCTGGCCACCTCCACGGTGGGGATGAGGGAAGAGGGGTCGCGGGGGTCGGCCAGGATCCCTTCTACGTCGGTGAGCAGCACCAGCTTGTGGGCCTTCAGGGCTATGGCCAGCTCACCGGCTACATAATCAGCATTGATGTTGTAGCTTTCCCCCTCCGCTCCGACACCTACGGGGGCCACCACCGGTATATACCCCTCGGCAATCACCGTTTCGATGATATCGGGGTTGATCCGCTTCACCCTGCCGACAAAGCCCAGGTCCTGACCACCGTCGTCCTGTTTGGCCGCTTCGATGAGGTTGCCGTCCTTGCCGCACAGGCCTATGGCTTTGCCCCCAATGCGGTTGAGCTGGGCCACGATTTCCTTATTCACCTTGCCTGCCAGGACCATCTCCACAATTTCCATGGTTTCCGCATCGGTCACCCGCTGGCCCTGGACGAATTCGGACTTTTTCCCCAGGCGCTCCAGCATATGGGTGATCTCCGGGCCCCCGCCGTGCACCAGGACCGGCCTCATGCCCACCAGGTGCATGAGGACCACATCCTGCATGACTGCCTGTTTCAGCTCGCAGTTTAACATGGCGTGGCCGCCGTACTTTATAACTACCGTCTGGCCGTAAAATTGGCGAATATAAGGCAGGGCTTCAATGAGGATACCGGTTTTCTCTAAAGGAGAAAGCTCCAAGGCTGAGGCACCTCCCTCCACTCCGCGGTAAGAAGGCTGTAAGGATCAGGTCCGGTAGGAGGCATTGATGGTAACATATTCACATGTCAAATCGCACCCGTAGGCTTCGGCTGCGGCCGAACCCTGGTTAAGATAAACTATGATCTTTACTTCTTCGGCCGCTAGAATATCCCTGGCCTTTCCCTCGCTGAAGGGGAAGGGTCGGCCCCCGGCGGCCAGCTGCTCCCGGCCGGCCGGGCTCTGGATGAAAATATCGACCTTTTCCGGATCCAGCTCGGCTTCGGAATACCCCGCGGCGCAGAGGATGCGGCCCCAATTGGCGTCGGCCCCGTGGACGGCGCTCTTTACCAGGTTGGACCGGGCAATGGCCCGGGCAATGGTGCGAGCGTCCTCCCGGGTCCTGGCACCGTGCACCTCCACTTCTATAAGGCGGGTGGCCCCTTCTCCATCGCGGGCAATGAGCCGGGCCAGGTAGCGGCAGACATACTCCAGGGCGCCGGCAAACAAGGCATACTCCTTGTCGTCCGTCGGCCCGGCACCGGCCTGACCATTAGCCAGGATAACCACCATGTCATTGGTACTGGTGTCGCCGTCCACGGTTACCATATTGAAAGTAGCGTCCACGGCGGCCACCAGGGCCCTCCTCAGGTCGGCCGGGGTCATCTCCACATCCGTGGTGATGAAGGCCAGCATGGTCGCCATGTTGGGATGGATCATGCCCGATCCCTTGGCTACCCCGCCTATGGTTACCTGGCGGCCCCCCAGGTTAAACCGGACGGCTATTTCCTTTACCCGCCGGTCCGTAGTCATGATAGCCTCCGCCGCATCCCGGCTGCCCTCCACCGAGAGGTTGCGGGCCGCCTGGCGGATTCCTGAGGTTACCTTCTCCATGGGCAGGGGTACGCCGATTACCCCGGTAGAGGCCACCACCACTTCCTCGGGCCGGCAGCCTACTTCCCGGGCCGTAACCTCCGCCATACAGCGGGCATCGCGGAGGCCCTCCTCGCCGGTACAGGCATTGGCATTGCCGCTATTTACCACGACGGCCCTGGCATAGCCGCCGGCGAGGTGTTCCCTAGTCACCACCAGGGGCGCCGCCTGCACCTTATTGGTGGTATAGACCGCTGCTGCGGCGGCCAGATTATCGCTTACGATAAGGGCAAGGTCCTTCCTGGCCTTCTTTAACCCGGCATGCACCCCGGCCGCCCGGAAACCCCGGGGTGCCGTTATACCGCCCGGTACCACATCCCACTCCATAAAGTCATCCGGTCCTCCTTCTCCAGAAGCTAAAATAAGGATAAGTTCCTCCCCGGTTCCCGCCGTCGGGCAGCCGCCGAATCCTCTAAGGGCAAAGTCCCGGGTGTTCGAGGCCCGTGGTTTCCGGCCATCCGAACATGAGGTTTAGGTTCTGAACGGCCTGCCCCGAAGCCCCTTTGGTCAAATTATCAATGGCCGAAGCTATAATCACCCTGCGGGTCCGGCGGTCGACCTTCAAGTTTAAATGGCACAAGTTACTGCCGTAAACCCAACGGGTATGGGGCCACTGATCTCGCGGTAGCAGGTGCACGAAGGGCGCCTCCCGGTAAAACTCCTCATAAAGCCGCCGCAGTTCCTCTTCCTCCACCCCTTCTTTTAAGTTGACATAAACAGTACACAGGATGCCCCGGCTCATAGGGAGAAGGTGAGGGGTAAAGGAAATCCGCACCGCTTCTCCCGCCAGGCGGCTCAATTCCTGTTCGATTTCGGGGGTGTGGCGATGGGCGGCCACGCCGTAGGGATGGACGTTCTCATTGCACTCCACAAAAAGGCTGGTGAGCTGAGCCTTGCGGCCGGCTCCAGAAACTCCAGATTTGGCATCGATGATAATGCTGCCGATTTCGGCATAGCCCGACTTCAGCAAGGGCGCCAGGGCCAAGATGGCGCTGGTAGGGTAACATCCAGGGTTGGCCACCACGCGGGCCCCTGCGATTTCCCGGCCGTAGATTTCCGGCAGCCCGTACACCGCCCGGGCCGACAGGGCGGGATTGGGATGCTTTAAGCCGTACCACTCTTCATAAACCCGGGCGTCCCGGAAACGCAAATCGGCTCCCAGGTCGATAACCCTTACCCCGCGCTTCTCCGCCTCTTCGGCCACCACCACGGCATGGCCGTGGGGCAGGGCCAGGAAGACCACCTCCGCCCGGGATAGGGCCTCTACCGGATCCAGGTCCTCGCAGGCGGCCCTGGTAAAACCCCGCAGGGAGGGATACACCCGATCCATATTCTGGCCGGCAAAACTATGGGAGGTAAGGGCCGCGAGTTCGACGTGGGGATGCCTTGCCAGCAGCCGGACGAGCTCCGCCCCCGTATAACCGGTAGCACCGATGACAGCAACTTTGACCAACTGCAACCCTCCTAAAGAGCCGGGTTCCCGGGCCGTAACCTGAGATACCCGGCCTGCCCGGGCTTTAACCTCTGACCAAAAATGCCCGTCTGCCGGAGCACCTCCTGACCGACCCGCGGCAAGCTCTCCGGCCGTCAGGCCGGCCTGCCCCGGCACAAGGTAGGCAGGCCTCCGGGCGCCCCGGTTTTGTATAATTATACATCCTACTTGCATAAAAATGCAAGAGAAATTTTTACCGCCGGAATGACACCGCCTCCTTGCCCACAAAGCCAACTGAGCCGGCCGCTGTCTTTACCCGGTAAAACTCGGCAGCCGCCCCGCCCATGGCATCCCAGACTTCCTCTTCATCAAGAATGGCCAGCCTTTCGCCGGCCGCCAGCTTCTCTAAAGGTACATACCGGTTACCCTGCCTGGCCTGCAGGAAGGTATCCTCTTCCACCACGCCTTCTCCCAGGATCATGGCCTTCCAGCGGGGTTCCCAGCGGTACACCCGGGCCCACGACCGCTCGCGGGTTCCCGTAGGGGAACCGCCGGGCTCCGGCCCCTCCCACAGGACCCGCGTCTCCCGGGTCTTGATGACCAGTCTTCCGTCTTCCCGGGCGAATTCCACTTCCGCCGTGTCCTTTACCCCCTGCCACCCCTCACCCCCACCCAACCACTTCTTCTGCCAGGACTCCTCATTACTTACCACCTTCCGCCAGATCTCCCGGCATGCTCCTTCTTCGTACGTGTACAGGGTGTAAAAGACGGTATAAAAATAGGCGCCGAAACGCTCATCTAAAAGTTCGCGCAACAGGATACCGCAAAGGCCAGGCTCTATCTCCACCACTTTAATCTCCTGTAAGGGCAGGGTGGCGAGGGAGGCCAGAAGTCGCGGCTGCTCTCCGGCCATGGAAAAGATGCCCACGGCACCCCGGTCTTTAGAAAGGCTCGCGCCGACAATGATTTCCCGTCCGGGCTCCGGCGCCACATCTCCCTCCACGCGAAAATGGCCTCCTTCCTCCCTTTCCCCCCGCAGGATCTGCTCCAGGAGCTCCTCCGTGGCCGCCCCTTCGGACGCCATGACAGCCAGGGCCCGGGCCTCGTAGGCCGTGGGCGGTACGAGAAGGGGCGCGCGGACAAAAAAAAGGCCCCCTAGCAAGGCCAGGGCCAGGAAGAGCAGTCCCGCCGCCCGGATCAAACGCCTTTTCGCCATAGGGCTCCCTCCCGTCGGGCCTGCGCCCGTTCTTCTTACTTCAATACTTATTCCGGGGAAAGCCTAAAAAGGATAGGCAAAGGTGGGGGCGGGGGGCCCTTAATCTTCGGAGCAGTATGCGCGAAACTCGGCCTGAATCCGGCTAAGGAGACCCGCGTCCAGCAAGACATCGGCGGCCGTCCAGGCCAGGGCCTGGGCGGCCAGAAGGGCCAGCTCCTTCCCTTCTTCTCCCCGGGCAGCCCGGGCAAATTCCCCGGTATGGGGAATCACCTTGTCCCGGCCCAGGGCCAAATAGGGATGAATGGAAGGGACCACCCGGCTCACGTTGCCCATATCCAGGGAACCTCGGATGCGCCGGGGAGGGGCGAGTTCCGTCACCCCCAGGGCCAGGAGGTTTTCCCTGAAGGCTCCGGCCAGGGCCCTATTGGTGACCATGGCCTCATAGGAAAGCTCATACCGGTGGTAGGTGAAGGTGGCCCCCACGGCCAGGGCCGCCGCCCGGGCACAGTTTTCTACCCGCCGGATCGCTTCCTTCAGGTCCCGCCGGTTTTCGGCCCGGATGTAAAAGCGGGCCACCGCCCGCTCGGGAATGATGTTGGGTGTGACTCCTCCCTCGGTAATAATGCCGTTTATATGCACGTTATTTTTTAGATAGGGCCGGAGGCTGTTAATGAGGTTAAAGAACTGGACAACGGCATCCAGGGCGTTGATGCCCTCCTGGGGTCCGGAAGAGGCATGGGTCGGTCTACCTTTAAAAACAAATTCCAGGGCGTCCAGGGCCAGGGAGGATACCTCCAGTACATTGGCATCCCCCGGATGGAACATGAGGGCCGCATGGACTCCGGCCAGGGCCCCTTCTTCCACCAGGGTTACTTTGCCGCCGTTGCTCTCCTCGGCGGGCGTGCCGAAGACGATGACTTCTCCCGGCAATTCATCCCGGCCGGCCGCAAGGCCCAGAGCTGCCCCCAGCACCCCGGCGGCAATCAAATTATGCCCGCAGGCATGGCCCAGCCCGGGCAGGGCATCGTATTCGGCCAGCAGGGCCACCCGGGGACCCGGTGCCCCGCCCCTCAGAACGGCGCAAAAACCGGTAGGGAGGGCGGGCCATGGCCGGGTAACCTCATAACCGTTGCGGGCCAGGATACGGGTTAACAGGTCCGAAGCGAAAAATTCCTGGTGGCCCACCTCCGGGTGATCGAAAATTTCCTCCGCCACGCGGGCAATTTCTTCCCGGCGCTCCCGGATGGCCCGGGCTATGCGCTCCTTAAGACGGTCTGCCATGGATTATTACCTCTGTACCTCCCGGGCATAATAGATTCGATAAGGATACCATATCGAGGAGGAGACAGCCGCCCATGCCCCTTATAGTTTGTGACTGCCAGTGTAAATTCGGCCGCGATGGCCAGTGCGAACTGGACAAGGCTATGGACTTGGGATTGCCCGCCTTCTGCCCCCGGCGGCCCCTCGAGGCCCCGGGGAACCGCCGGGAGGGATTTCCCTTAGGGTAATTCTACATGATTACCGCCAGCTTCTCGCCGCACCGGCCGCAGGCCCCTTCTCCCGTCAAACCCGCCGGGGAAACCGTATAGCCCCTCCTTCTTATAACCAGGCTGCCGCAGCGGGGACAGTAAGTATTGCTGGCCCGGGGATGCTCTATATTGCCGAGATAAACATAATGTAGACGGGCGCGGGCCATTTCCCAGGCGCGCTCCATGGTCTCCCGGGGAGTGGGCGGCAGATGGAGCTTGTAGTGGGGAAAATAGCGGGAAAAGTGGAGGGGTGTGCTTTCCCCCAGTTCGTCCCTTATGCGTTTCACCAGCTCCTCCAGTTCCCCCAGGTCGTCGTTCATTCCGGTCACCAGGAGGGTGGTCAATTCTATATGGCAGCCGGCCTCCCGCGCCAGGCGGGCCGTCTGCAGTACCGGTTCATAATCGCCACGGATCACCCGGCGGTAAAATTCCTTATTGTATCCCTTAACATCTATGTTCAGGGCATCGATGACCGGCAGCAATTCCCGGAGAGGTTCCGGCCGGATAAACCCGTTGGTCACCAGGACGTTCTTTAAACCCCTTTCCCGGGCCAGCCCGGCCGTATCCAGGACGAATTCAAACCATACCACCGGCTCCGAGTAGGTGTAGGCTATGCCCACCGTATCCAGGTCACGGGCCTTTTCCACCAGCACCTCGGGGGTGAGGGGCACCACTTCCGGCTCACCGTGGGCGATCTCCCAGTTCTGGCAGAACTGGCAGGCGAAATTGCACCCCACGGTCCCCACCGACAGGATGAGGCGGCCGGGATGGAAATGATAGAGGGGTTTCTTTTCGATGGGGTCTACGGCCAGGGAAGAACACAGGCCGTAATTGCGGCTGTACAGGCGGCCTTCCCGGTTTTCCCGCACCCGGCAGAGGCCCCGGCGCCCGGGGGCCAGTATACAAGTGTGGGGGCAGAGGCGGCACTCCACCCTATCCTCGTCTAACTTAACATAATACTTCGCCTCTCGTATGACCCTCACCCCCTTCAGGCACGGTCACGGCGTTCCTGGCGGTATCGGGTTACCCGAAACCTCTCGAGGCGGCAGGGTTCCCCGGGGGCAATGCCGGCCTTGCACTTGGCAATGGCTACCTGCTCCTCCGGAGTGTCCACCCCCTCCAGGTCGGGCAGCAACAAGCCTCTCTTGTAGCCGTGGGAGACAATAACGCCGTAGGTGCGGGGGTCCAGGTCTTTCAGGCCCTTCACCGGTTCGGGTTCCTCCAGGATATCCACGGAATACTCCAGCAAGGGCAGCTCTTCTCTGGTAACCGGCGGGAACCGGGGATCTTCCAGCCCGGCGCTCAGGGCGTTATAGATGATTTCTTCGGCAATGTTAGAGCGGGTAGGACTGATGGTGCCGATACACCCCCGGAGCTCTCCTCCCTTTTTTATGGATACAAAGACTCCGGCCCGGCGGTCCAGACCCGGCGGAGGGGGATCGGGCGCCGGGAGAACTTGTCCCGTCAACAGGTAATGCTCCAGGCTGTCCCTGGCCAGGCGAACGGGCAAGGGAAGCTCCGGTTTTGCCTTATCCTTAAGTAGGCTACGGCCGGGTTCTTCCTTCTCCGGGGTAAGCCTGGCCACCAGATAGCCCACACCAAAGGGGCCCTCATAGGATAAGACCTCCCCCGAAATCCGGTATCCGTCCAGGGCTCCCACGGCCATGATAAAGGAGCGCAGCCCGCATTCTCCGGCCCGCTCGGCCAGGTCTTCCGGCAGGTTCAGCAGGCCCTCCACATCCAG
This sequence comes from Thermanaeromonas sp. C210, assembly GCF_013167955.1. Classification (NCBI taxonomy): domain Bacteria; kingdom Bacillati; phylum Bacillota; class Clostridia; order Neomoorellales; family Neomoorellaceae; genus Thermanaeromonas; species Thermanaeromonas sp. C210. Next base: position 214,785 of record NZ_BLWF01000001.1, on the reverse strand, counting down.
GGCGGCCACCGAATCCCTCAGCCGTTCGTCGAAGACCCTGCCTGCCGGATCGTAGCCGGCGGGCGCTCCCGGGAGGAGGCGGTGGGAGAGATCCCCGCTAGCCAATAGCAACACCTTGCGGCGTCCGGAACGGATGGCCCTTCCCAGGGCGGCTCCAAAGGCGTAAAGCTCCATCCGGTCCAGAAGGGCCATACCCATGGCCACCAGGGGAACCTCTATGCCCGCCTCCCGGAGATAATAGAGGGGGACCATCATGCCGTGGTCCAGCTCTGGGGCCAGGCCGTACCGCCGGCCGGCCTTTTCATCCAACCAGGCCACGGGAATCCCGTCCTCCCGGGCGGCATCGGCTACGGCCCGGGTCAATTCCAAGTCCAGGGGATAGCGGAAGGCGACCTCCCGGGCGCCGAAGGCTCCCAAATGACCCTTTAATTCGGGTACGGCCCACAGCCCCACTGCATCCCGGAAGACCGGGCCGTGGGGGGAAATTATGACCACCGCTTCGGGGCCGCGGGCCGCGAGCTTGGCGGCCAATTCCCTGGCGGACTTAACCGTGGCCGCAACTCCGGCCAGCTCGCCGCGCCCCACTTCCGGTACCATTATGGGCGGGTGGGGGAGGAAGGCGATGTCCAGTAATTGGCCCATGTCCATCATCCCTTTTCTCCTTAGGGTTTCGGGGTCCGGAACTATTCCTTAATATGGCTCAAGACCCCATCTTTAATGTAATGCTTTCAAGCTTAATTTACCACATCGCCGCTCCCTTCGTCAGGGGATTCTGCCCCAGCGCATCCCAGCCTAGGCCTGTTTGGCTTGCGCTCGCTCCAGAAACCCTCGCGGGCCAAACTTTCACTCAGCCTGAAAGCTTGAGGCGGACTTCCCGGCAAATTCGACATCCTGTCTCAGTTGCCGGCCTCGGCCCTCCATGGCCTCGGGTCCGCCTCCGCTTATCATATTCGTGAAGTTTGGCAGCCGCTCGGGTTTAGTCGCTCGCTTTCAAGCCAAGGCAGGCCTCTCCCGTAAAAAGGGGGATAATTTAAGATCCTCCCAGGTAGGAGGCTATGCCCGCATAAATGGCAAAGGCCATCTCTCGCTGGTAGGAAGGATCGGCCAGGAGCTTTTCCTCCTGCGGGTTGGAGAGAAAGCCGACCTCCACGATCACGGCCGGAATTTCTTGCGTGCGTAAAACGAAGGCATCTAAACCCAGGGCTTCCCGGTCGGTGTTCTTGAGGAGGCGGCGTATTTCGGCCTGGATGGCTTCGGCCAGCTTCCTGCCCTCTTGAGAGGCGGGGTCGAAGAATACCTGGGCGCCCCGTTCCCGGTCATCGAAGGCATTGGCATGGACGGATATGAACAGGTCGGCCTTAACCTTCTGGGCCAACCTCACCCGCTCCAACAGGTCGTCTCCGCTCTCCCCTTCCGTCACGCTGTCATCCTGGCGGGTGAGAAACACCCGCGCCCCTCCCTGCTGCAGGAACTCCGCCAGGTGCCGGCTTATGGCCAGAACGACCTCCGATTCGTTGGTGCCGCCGGGTCCCCGGGCTCCCACATCGATGCCGCCATGACCGGGGTCCACCACCACCACCTGGCCGGCCACCGCCCAGGATAGAGCTTCCACGCTTTGGCGCTCTCGGTACGCTCTACCAACATAAACATAAGTTGCAGCCGCGAAAAGTATAAGAGTCAGCAAAATTAGCGCTGCGGCCTTAAGATTTTTGCGTCTCCGGCGACCGGCCATCCCCTTCCAACCCCCTGCCTTATGCATATGAAAGTGGTGAACTTAATAGGCCAGCCAACAATTTCCTCGCTTTTCGCCTCTTCAAGCAACCGCAGGCCCGAGTAATCAGGCGAAATTATCCATTAATATTTTGCTCCTACGCTGTTGGAAGAGGTAAGATTAGTTTATAATGTTGTTTGAATTGACTGTTGCCTTAAAGATTGCTCCGCGGCCAAAAAGGGGGTATACACGGTGACACCGCGGGAAATACTCTCGTCGCCCGAGCCCAGCCGCAAGGCAGAACTGGTCATCAAACTCTCCGAATTCGAGATCCCGCCTACCCAGGATATTCTCCTGGTGGGCCGGAAGGCGCCCATCGGACCGGAAGCCGCCCGGCGCATGGTCGATGCGGTATCCCCGGAACAATACGAGATCATTTCCCTCGACCACGAAATTTTCGAAGCTATAGTGGTAAAGAAATCCCTGCTCACCCTGCTTCCCAAGGACAAACTCCTCCCGGTAGTAATCGAAGAGGGGAACCGCATTGCCGACGCCAACATGGTTATCAAGGCCCAGGTGAATATCTCCGTCCAGGTATCCCGGACGGTGGACCTGTAATGCCCACGGTGGAGGACCTTTTAAGCACCGCCCTCTATACCATTGAGCCCTGGGCCAGCGTCCGCCGGGCGGGCGCCGTTATGGAATACCACGGAATCGGCTCTTTAGCCGTAATTGACGAAGAGGGTAAACTGGTGGGAATAATAACCTCCAGGGATATCAAGGGCTCCCACCCCAACCGGCTGGTCGCCGATGCCATGAGCCGCCAAGTTATTACCATCAACCCTTCCGCTTCCCTTTGGGAAGCCCACCATTTAATGGTCACCCATAATCTGGAAAGGCTGGTGGTAATGGAAGGCCAGCAGGTTATAGGTATAATCACCGGGACCAAGGTCATGGCCGAGCTGGGCAAGTACGTGGATTCCCTTACCAATTTACATAAAGCAGAAATCCTCTATGAAAGAGCTGTACAGCTGTTGACGAAGGGTTGCGAAATCTCCGTTATTTTCCTGGATCTGGACGACTTCGGCCGCCTTAATAAGCAGTACGGCCATGTCCACGGCGATCACATCCTGGTGCGCACGGCCCAGATTTTAAAGGGCCTTACCGTGGAGGGACGGGACACTTTGTGCCGCTACGGCGGGGATGAGTTTGCCGTCCTCACTCCCCAATCCTTGGCCGCAGCAGAAGGCCTGGCCAGGGAAATGGTGAAAGCCGTCCAGGGAGAAAAATGGTCCCTTCCCATCCATATTACCCTTTCCGCCGGTATAGCGGGAGGTCGCCGGGTTGATGGTATGGATACGGTGCGCGATCTTAAGGAACTGGCCGAGAAGCTGGTAAACCAGGCCAGTTTAGCTTCTACCACGGCCAAGAGGCTGAAGGTGCCGGTAATGGTCGCCAACACCGACCGCCTGCCGGAACGGCGGCCTCCTACGGGGGTAGAAGGATGAGCGCCGTTATCGAGGTGTACGACCTGAAGAAGGTCTTTCATTCTGTAGTAGCCGTAGACAACATATCCTTTGAGGTAAAAGAAGGAGAAATTTTCGGCTTCTTGGGGCCCAACGGTGCGGGCAAGTCTACAACCATCAAAATTCTCTGTACCCTACTGCGGCCTACGGGCGGCCGGGCCCTCCTGGCGGGCTTCGACGTGGTACGGGAGTCGGAAGCCGTCCGCCGCTCCATCGGTATAGTCTTCCAGGAGAACTCCCTGGACGACCGCTTAACGGCCGCGGAAAATCTATACCTTCACGGCCTTCTCTACGGCCTTCCCCGTCGCCTTCTCAAACAGCGCATGAACGAGGTCCTGGAGATGGTGGACCTGGCCGGGCGGAAGAAGGACCTCGTCCGCAATTTTTCCGGGGGTATGCGGCGCCGCCTGGAAATAGCGCGAGGCCTTCTTCACCATCCCCGCATCCTCTTCCTGGACGAGCCTACCGTCGGGCTGGACCCCCAGACCCGCAAGGCCATCTGGGAGCACATTCACGGCCTGCGGAAGGAGAAGAACATAACCATCTTTATGACCACCCATTATATGGAAGAAGCCGAAAACTGCGACCGGATCGCCATCATAGACCACGGCCGCATACAGGCCCTGGATACGCCCGCCAATTTAAAGCAGCGGCTGGGCGGAGACGTCCTGATCATTACACCTGCGGACGGCGCAGACCTCGCCCCCCTCATAGGTGAGCGTTACGGCCTGCAGCCCCAACCCGACGAGGAGGGGCTGCGCCTGCAGGTAGCCGATGGGGCTGCCTTCATTCCCCAACTGGCTGCCGATTTGCGCGGCCGGATAAAGAGCATCAACCTGCGCCGTCCCACCCTGGACGACGTCTTCTTAAGTCTTACGGGCCGCGCCATCCGAGAAGAAAAGGTGTCGGCCGCCGACCGCATGCACTTCAGCCCCCGCGGGCACCTGCGCCGCCGGCACTAAAGCTTTAGGTAGAAAGGGGTATGCTCTGCCTATGGAGGCCGCCCTTCGGGCCATCTACACCGTGTGGTACCGCGAATCCCTACGCCTTGTTCGGGAGCGAAGCCGCCTCTTCGGGATGATAGGCCAGCCCCTCCTGTATCTCCTCGTCGTGGGCCAGGGCATCTCGTCCGCCATGGGTTTCCGCGGGGCTCCTGCCGGGCTCCCCCTTAATTACGTCCAGTTTATGTATCCCGGCATCCTGGCCATGTCCGTTCTCTTTACTTCCGTTTCTTCCGGCATCTCCATCATCTGGGACCGGGAATTCGGCTTTTTGAAGGAAGTCCTGGTGGCCCCTGTACCCCGCTGGGCCACTGCCCTGGGCAAAGTTTTAGGCGGCAGCACCGTAGCCATGGCCCAGGCGTGTATCCTCCTTTGCCTGGCCCCCGTAGCCCAGGTTTCCTTAAACTTCATCATGGTCCTGAAACTGCTGGCCATCCTGTTCCTCATATCCCTGGCTTTGACCTCTTTCGGCGTGGCCATAGCCAGCCACATGCAAACCATGGAAGGTTTCCAGATGATCATGAACTTCCTGGTTATGCCCCTCTACTTCCTTAGCGGGGCCATGTTCCCCATGCAGGGCGCGCCCCCCTGGATGGCTTTGCTCATGCGCCTGGATCCCCTGACCTACGGGGTAGACGCTTTGCGACGCGTCATCTACACCGGTGCCGATCCCCGGGTAACGGCCTTTCTCGTTCGCTACAACCTTACGACCGACCTTTCCATCCTCCTCCTCGTAACCATCGGCCTGGTTATCCTGGGCACCTGGTCCTTCAGCCGGCAGGATTAACCTTAGTCCTGCAATCCCCACAGCCCCTTGCCCTTATCCCGGGCCTCCCGCTGGAATTCGACAAAAAGGGAGGAGTATTTCACGTTGGGGGGCACCGTCATCACCTGGGCATAACCTTCGAGCAAGAGCTCGGCATTAAACATCTTGGCCCTTACTTCATCCTCCGAGGCGTCCCGGGGCCGTTCCAGCCAGACATAGGCCAGAAGGCGGCCGTATTTATCCCGCTCCCCTGCATCCATCTCCAGATACACGGTCCGGCCTCGCAAGCGTTTCTCCGTATAGGCCGACGCTTCCTTGCCGTAGGGCTCAACCTTGCCCCGGCTCTCGGGAGTGTTTACACCGATGAAACGGACCCTTTCTTCCCTGCCGCCGGGCAGAACCACATCGAGGGTGTCGCCGTCCACCACTTCCGTTACCCGGGCCGGGTGAAAATCCCCTTCGGGGGCCCAAGCGAGGTAACCGGCCAGGCTCAAGAAGGCCATGACCAGCAGACTTAGTATCCTCCGGCTAAATTTTTTCCCAGTTGTTTTACGCCTCCTGCGGTAACCCATCAAAAACTTCCTTCCCCTATTTACCCTTCCTCCCGGACCGGCAAAAGCCGCCGTAGACGCTCCGCACTTCGTTAATAACCATAAAGGCCTGGGGGTCCCATGCCCTCACCTGCTCCTGTACCTCGCTCAACCGCTTGCGGGGGAGGCTGAGATTAAGGATAAGGTGAACGCCCTCCCGGCCGTATCCCTCGGTCACCGTTACCCCGTAACCAGCAGAGCGAAAAACTTCGGCCAGTTCCAGGGGTTGATGCAACGTGATGACCTGCACGCTCACCTGGCCGAGGGCCACCTTTTCCTCTATCATACTGCCCACGATATTGCCCGTTGCAAAACCGAGGGCATAAAAAATCAGGCTTACCGGCTCGTCTAGGCGCTCCATGACGTATTTTAATGCTATTATATAAATGGAAACCTCAAAAAGCCCAATTGCGGCAGCATGAAAGCGCTTCCCCCTGACGAGAAACAACATCCGCAGGGTAGCCAAGGTCACGTCGGTCACCCTGGCCAAGAACATGAGCAAATATCCGCCTACAACGGCCCACACCTGCCGTCCCCCCTGTACCCTTTGATGCCCGACATCCTCTTTCTGTGACGGCCTCGGGCATTCATTACCCTTAAGCCCGCCCCCGGGATCGGTCTTCTCAGCAGCCTACAAGGCTCGCCCCCGACCGGCCTCCGCCGGTCACCCCGACCTGCTGCTGTCCTCGGGGGATAAGCACCACAAAATGAAATCCGGCCGGGGCAGGCTTTGGGGGCAGGACTAACCTGCCCCGCTGGGAAGCCTTCCGGAAGCATGGCAAAATTATAGCATACTCCGGTCCGCCGGGCAGGCTTTTGCCTCGAAAATCACTGGGTAAAATCCTGCTCAAGTAGGAGCTACACTTCAACGTTGCCGCCTCTTTAGAGGCGGTTACAACATTCTTCATGTTCTCACCTCTAGGTTGATTATACAAGCTTCAACGTTGCCGCCTCTTTAGAGGCGGTTACAACAAGCAAAGCAGCATACTCATCATCGGCCAGGGAGACGCTTCAACGTTGCCGCCTCTTTAGAGGCGGTTACAACATACCAGGCCTTCAAATGAAAGCCGCATCCTTGAAGCTTCAACGTTGCCGCCTCTTTAGAGGCGGTTACAACGTATCGAGGCTCTTGAAAACTTCTGCAATGAGGTGCTTCAACGTTGCCGCCTCTTTAGAGGCGGTTACAACCCGCTCATGAGGCCCGCTTTGGTGACGGCTTCAATAGCTTCAACGTTGCCGCCTCTTTAGAGGCGGTTACAACCGTTCTCTCGGCCCTCTGGTCGGCTTTTTTGTAGAGCTTCAACGTTGCCGCCTCTTTAGAGGCGGTTACAACTGCTTGCTTTAGCCATTTTTGATACACTCTCCTTGGCTTCAACGTTGCCGCCTCTTTAGAGGCGGTTACAACATAAAAAAATGCCGACCAAAAACATTTATGTTCGGGCTTCAACGTTGCCGCCTCTTTAGAGGCGGTTACAACGGCACAAATCCGAATAAAGTAACAATCGGCATCGAACATGCTTCAACGTTGCCGCCTCTTTAGAGGCGGTTACAACGTAACACCGCAGATACGGCGGCTGTAGGTGATGTGGCTTCAACGTTGCCGCCTCTTTAGAGGCGGTTACAACGTAACACCGCAGATACGGCGGCTGTAGGTGATGTGGCTTCAACGTTGCCGCCTCTTTAGAGGCGGTTACAACGGTTCCGGGCTCCCTGTGGGCGCCACTTCCTCAAACCACCCTTCAACGTTGCCGCCTCTTTAGAGGCGGTTACAACGGGGTAAAGGGCGTTTGGAAAGTGGCGGCCGGCATTCCTTCAACGTTGCCGCCTCTTTAGAGGCGGTTACAACTCTGGCCTTGCTATCCTTTGAAAGACAAGCGTTTCCGAAGGTGTTTTCGCGAACCCGGTTTTCACCTTGATAAGCTGCAGGCATAAATTCATAAAAAAAGCCCGGGAAGCCTTGATAATGCTGAATCGCGAATCCCCCTGTAAAAACGACGCCGCTGGAAGTTCGCGCTGGTAAGAAAATGCAACTTTACTTTACAATACAACAACAGGTGTGGCAACGCTCCTGTATTCCCCCCTACCAACCCTGTACTGGGCGATCTCGTAGATACCGGTAATGCCATACTGGCCGAATTGCTCCAGAGCAAGATTTTCGGTCACAACGAAGTGCAAAAGGCTTCTTAAAACCGGCAAACTTATAGGGTCGTGCCACACAGGAAAACGAAAAATGACCTCCCCGTTTCTCATTACAACGCCGGGCAGTACTATATCCCGGCCACTCCGCCCAAGGTACGTAACATAGAGCGGGAGGGATTCAAAGGCCAGCCACTCTCCTACTGCTTCGGTGGGCATTTTTTTCCCCGAAGCCTCATAGCTGATGTACGCGTCTTCTTGAACAATAGCGGGGTGAAAGCGGAAGGATTTAACCCTGTCGAGAAAAGGCCAGGGCCCACCGAAAAGGGAATCGCTTAGTTTTTGCGGGTTTTCCTTTGCCTCCTTTTCTAAATAATCCAGTACACTTTTATAGGTGCCAAAAGGATCAATTTGTCCGGCATAGGTTAAAAGCGGCGTATCCTGAAATTTTTTCTCTCCCTTTCTCCCAATTATCCATCGGCCCAGGGCAAGAAGGGCGTATAGAGGGGCATGAGAAGTTGTAAGGGCACCAAAGAGCCTGTCGTACACCCCCTGCCTCTCCCTTTTTGATATTTCTTTAATCTCCCCGGGGATCTGTAAATTATAAGGAGCCATGGCGGTAAACAAACTCAGGGGGTATTTAGCGCGCCGCTCAAGGACCTGATGCAACGCCTGGAGAAAGTTCGCCCGGCAGTCCGGGGGTAAATTCCCGCCACGAAAGACAAGAACGGCGTAATGATCTCTTCGCCGGGAATCCTGCACCCATTTCAAAAACACTTTATGCTTGAAATTCGCCCCGGGGGACATATCGGCACCCACAAAAGGGGAGCCCTGAAACTCCGGTTCTTCGGCGGCGAGGCGTAAAATTCCGTACGCTGCCATGGCGCTCATGGGAGCGTCGGCAAGGCGAAGGGAAGTTAGATGAAGTTCACAATCGCCCATTGTCACACCTCCCGTTAAAATTCACGTTTCCTGACTCTCGGCTTTTGTTTAGGGGTTCCATCCTTCCTGGATGCCTGCCAGTCAGCCAGGCGCAAAAGGGCTTCCAGGTAGGCCAGGCCGTAACAGCCGTAACGCTCAAGGTGCTCAAAAAAGCGTTCCGGCCACGCAGACTTGAGGGAAGTTGCTTCGGCCAGGCCGGCAAAAAATTCAGGCCCGAAGCTTATAACTTCAGAATCAAAGAGCCGGGCATCCACAGGTTGCCAGGGCTCATCCGGACGCCAGCGGAGGGGTGGAAAGAAAGGACGGCCGTGGCCATGGTGCGTGCCGATAAGGTATAAGACAAGCTCCCGAACTTCATTAGTTTCCCGGGCAAGAGCCGTAATGGAAGCAGGGGATGTGAGGAGGACAACAGACGTGTACTCGTGGCGCTTGCCGAAGGGATAGTCCACTTTACGATAGAATCTTTCCCGTTCCCTGTAGTTGCGCGTAACTTTCCCGGATTTTGCCAGAGGGACTGCTGTGGCGCTTATTCCCACTTCCCCGTAAAGTATCTTTTGCAGGCGCGGGTCTAATTTCCCCAGGTCGTGGTAGCGGGCTGCAAGGGGCAGCGCCCGGGTAAGAAGCGCACCCCATCCTTTGAGCATGTCTATCTTCAGATCCTCGACGTAGCGGGTCACCAGTTTTTCTACGTCCCCGAGGTGCTTTTCCAGCTCCACCTCCCGTACCACCCCCGCTTCTTCATCCGTCTCGTCGAAGCTTTCGCTTTCGTATCCCGGGGAATCAGGATGATAATCTTCCGCATAAACGGCAAAAAGGATACCGCGCGGAACTTCCTCTTCGTCGACGCCAGCATCGAGAAAAGGATGCAGGGCCACGCCACCAGATCTCTTCCTGAGAAAACCGGCTAGTTCCCTGAACTCTGGAACGGCACCCTCTTCCCGGGTAAGAGTCTCTAAGAACGCGGCAAGGCGCCGGGCAAGCGCCCCCGCCCCGGTTGTCTCCCCGGAGACGCCGGGAGGCTGGCCGGCAGTTTTGGGGTCCTCCTCTTGCCCGTCAACAGCCCCTACGTCCTTAATGCGTATCTTCTTCAATTCGTCGGGTGAAAGATGTTCCAGGGAGCCCACAAGTTCCCGCAGTTCGTAGACGAGGGCGCGCTTGGTCTCTTCGTCCGTTACATAGCGCTCGATGTGGCGCGGCGTAAGGGGAAGGTAAATTGTCCTGGGAACGTACTCCAGTCCTTGGCGGATGCCTGCTGCATACACAGCGGTGTACCTGGAAAGCGCTTCTCCCCCTCCTTTGCCCCGCAGGGAACGGGGAGGGCGCCAACCAAAAGCGTCAACCCCACCATAAGAGGCAGGTACGACGACAACATCGCCGGGTTTAAGAAGGAAAGATTCAGGTCTCCCGGATAAGGCCTGTGCTTCTCTTTGGGAAAGGAGGACGTTTAAATCTTCGGCGCCGGGACGCCAGAGGTACGCCGGACGCAAGCCCGAAATCCGGGGCGTATCCGTCGAAGCACCGCCTTCTACATCACCGGCGTCGGCCCATTCCCGCCGGAGCCATTTTAATGCCGTGTAAAAAGGCAAAGGTAGCATCTCGTAGGCCATAGGCGGCATGAATGAGAAATAATCCTTGAGCCGGCGCAGGTTGTCCGGCGACGCATCGGCGAGGTCAGCCTCATGCAAGTCTTCGCGCCAGACTATGTAGACATCCAGAGGGCGGCTTTCGTACCCGTGGAGGTAGGGAGAAATGTCGGGTTCTACCCCGGCGAAGCTTGTCTGGGCAAGGCGTTCGATCTCCACATGGGTCAGGGGCGGTGTATCCCCCGGCTCTGGCAAAGGCAACTCCGGTTCCATGGCACGCAACACCCGGTGAGAGACGTCATGCCATTTGTCCCGGGTTTTGTTTGCATTTTTCTTCCTTCGCTGTTTCGGTCCTTGCGCCCCTGTCCCCTCCTCAGCGATGTCTTCGGTAGACGGAAGACTTTCCAGGACCTGCACGCATTTTTCAATTTCTTCTTCCCCGTAGGGATAAGGCCGATAGCTCTTGCCCTTCGGCACCACCACAATGCAGCGAGGAAAGTTGTCTCCGTCAAATTTTCCGTCGCGGTTTAAACGGCCAAGCCGCTGAATAAGGGCGTCGCAGGGCGCCACTTCCGTCACCATGGCTGCGAAGGAAAAATCAAACCCTACCTCAATGGTCTGGGTCGCCACGACAACCCGAGGAAAAGGTCTATTGCCGTCTAAAAGCCGTTTGTTGAGCCGTTCGCGGTCAAAGGGTCGCACCCGACCCGTCAAAAGCAGGATGTCGCTACTCGTGATATCTTCATCCTCCAAAACCCTGGCCTGCTCTTCCCCACCGGGTGTTTCCACCCCTGCCGTTACCCCGACGAGGTCATTTTCGCCGGTAGACCGGAGGTGCCGTCTGAGCTTATCAAAGACGAGCCTTGCCGTAGCCACGCGGTTGGCAATGACGGCAATGGGCCCCTCAACCTGTCGCAAAAGTTCACGCGCTTCTTCGGCCAGTGCTTCGGCAATCTCTTTAACCGCCTCGAGGTCTTGCCCGTCGCTGACAGGAACAGAAGCCCTTTGGGCCGGGACATCACCGGTTTCTCCCTCCATCTCTCCCCGGGCCAAAAAGGTAAGGTCGGCTCCTTCTTCCCCTTCCCCAGTCTCTTCTGTTTCTATGGACCCGCCGCTCTCTGATGGGGCTACCGGCGCACCCGGCTTCCCGCCCAGCCTCCTCTCCACAATACGCACATAGCGTTTCGCATTGAGGCGTTTTTTTAGTCGCTCTTCTTCCCAATCCTCTTCTGCAAGCTCGAAGATATTCCCGGGGGCAATCGTGCCTGTTTCGGGAAGCGTCCCGCTCATGATCACCGGGTGAAGAGGGGGAAGGCCGGCCTCAACAAGGGGCTCTCGTTGAAGTAACTCCCGCAGGCGTTGGAGCGTCCGGGCAAAGGACCAGGAGAGGTGCACTTCGTCCAGGAAATAGAGAGCATCGAGGGCAGCAAGTCCCGCCTGGACCGGCCACTGTAACGGGCTGGTACCGTAGCCGCGAAAAAGGAGCCGTGAACCGATCTGGTCGACTGTGGTAAGCACTATTGTCGGCTGGTTCGGTTCGCGTATCCACGGCAGGCGGCTGTAGAGCCCGCCGCGCAGCTTGAGGACATCTAAGGGTTTTTCTCCGCCGTAGGTAAGAAGGGCACCCTTAACGCGGCCCAAAATGCTCCCGTCGTTTTCGTCAGCGTTGTTAATAGCCTTCATCATTTCTAGCGCCAGGCGTTCCGCCTGGTCGACAATTAACCTCCGGTCTACGACATAAAAGAGCCTTAAACCGGTTTTCCTCTCGGTCACCGATTTACCGGCATCGAGGGCGAGAAGAAAGATGGAGATAAGAAGGACGGAAGTTTTCCCCGTTCCGGTGGGCAGCTTCAATGCTTCCGGCCAGCCTTCCTTAAGGACCCTTGCCAGAAGGCGCTTTTGCCATGGGTAGGGAGAATGTCTCTCCCCTGAAACCCTTGCCATTATTTCGGCGAAAAAGGTCTCAAAATCCCCGGGGCCGAGCCCGCCTACAGCTGGAATCTCTCTGGTCATCCTGTGCCCTCCTTTTAAACCAGGCCCTGACTGTTCTGGAATGGCTGTTTGGCGCCTACATCTTCGAGTCCCGGATTCTCCTCCGAAGCAGCGTAATGCGCATGCCTTCCGAAGTTCTCGTCCTCGCCAGGCAGCATGGGTGCTAGAAAGCCGTAGCCGAAATACATCCCCCTCCCGAGGAGGAGCGGCCCCCGAACCGGTTCCCCAAACTCGAGGACGAGGTGCATCCAGACGTTCTCAAAGTACCGCGTGCCGAAGGCGCGAAACTCGTGAACCGACGGCGTCCCCTTGAGGGCTCCCAGGGAACGGTATGTGACCCGCCGGGCAGGAGGAAGCCCGAGAATTTCTAACTGATGGTTTACAATCTGGAGCACCGAGAGATTTTTCTTGGGAAAACGCGGCAAAATAACCGGGGTGACGCTAGCCCAGACCTGTGAATCCTGCCGCCAGCGCCACCATTCAAGGGTTGTTGGCCCGAGCACGCGCACCGTCCGCCCGTAACCTTCTCCCCCACTTGCTTCCGGATGAAAGCTCCGCCCGTCATCACCGAAAACATATCCAAAGTACGGCTGATCCTCAAGGGGCTCTACGAAGAGGGAGATACGCCGGCCTCCCGGCCAGATGGTCGTGGTATTTTTTACTCGGCCGAAGTCGAGGTAGAGTTCATTTTGGGGGGCGAGGAAATTTTTGAAGGCGTAATAGATGGCCTCCACGGCCGCGCGGCTGATCCCTTCGCTTGCCGGGAAGAGCAGAGCAAAGCCCTTGATGGTTCCATCGGAATACTGGAAGCCTACGTTCGACAGGGGAACGAAAAATATATGGGGCCGCTCTTTAAAACACCCATTTCCCGTGGCGTACCCCTCGACATCGGTGTCTGGAAAACGCTTCCCCAGGCCGGCTACGGCACTGGCTAAAGAGGCGTGTACCGCTTCGGCAAGAAGGCCGCTCCAGATAAGGGGAATTGAAGGACGCACGCCAAAGCGGGCCACCGCACTCCGTGCAAAGACGTGTCCTTCTCCTTTTATGGGCCGGTCCCAAATATAGCGTACCTGGGGGGCGCCGATGAAAGTCCTCATGCTGATTTCGCGCGCTTCTGAGGGCTTCGTTGAAGTATTCCTTAGGAAGGCGATAACCCGCCGGTACTCCCGGTCGAGGTCGTCGATACGTCCCGGAGCAGGGACACGGAGTGACTGCAATGCAAGTCGGCCTCCATAAGGGGTGCCGGTTTGTTTGAGGGGCCTGAGGCAGGGCCCGTTCCGGTAGGGCTCCTCGATTTCCGCTACGACGCGCACGGCGACCGAACTCCAGGTCGTACCCAGGTAGGGGACATCTTTCGCCAGATCGGCCAATGCCTCCCGGATGTCCCCTTCCGGGTCGGATTGCCACGCATAAAAGAGGGGCCGGTCTATTATGCCGATGGGGCGCAGGCGGGGAACACGATACCGCGCCCCCGGGTCGTACGGCGGAAGGACAATTTTATTTCCTGCGTTGTGGATTTTGTAGTTCACCGGAACAAAGGTGTGAAGGACACCGGAATCTAAAAGTTCCGGCGGCGCGTAAATAGCGGGGGGTTCCTGACTTTCAAGCCACTCCAGGGCGCGGCGGTAGAGGGGGTATTTTAGCTTGGGGACGTACTCTTTCGCGCCGGCGTCGTAAACGCGTGTTTTGGCCGCCGTCGCTACCAGTGCCATGAAGAGGCGGTCCGGGTGCGGCGGGTATTCTAGTTTGTCCTTTTGACCTCCGCAACCCGTGACTAGGTGGTTCAAGTAGTCCACCCTGAGGATAAAGGCCACTTTTATCCCTCCTACTCGTGCGGCGTGCCACCGGCTAATTGCGGGCAAATCTCATAAATATAGCTGGGTGCAACGGGTACTTTGAAAACAAAATTCGTCTTTTCCATGAGTTCTTTTTCGTTGAGTTCGAGCAGGAGGCACTCCTTGGCAAAAGTGAGGCCGTGTTTCTGCGCGTCGTCCTTAGCCCGCTCGTAAAGTTCTTTCATGATTCCCGGCTCCAACATAAAGTCCTCCCTCTGCCCGGGAGTTGTAAGGTACTCTGCCCTGACAGCCCCGTCCCGGGGAATGAGGGTTGCGCGGGAACGAAGCTTCAAGGCACCCTGGGACAAGTAAATAGCCAGGAGATAGAGGCCGAGGGAAGCGAGAACTACCCGTCCTGCAACATCGCGCTCGTGGGCATAGGGAACTTGTCCGGAGCTTCCGGGCGGAAAATAAAGTTTCCGTAAGGAGGCAAATTTCAAAACGGCCTGGTAGAAGATTTCCTCTACGCTTACGTAGCCGCTGTCTTCCTCAATAGTAGGGAGAATGTGTCCGAGGCCGAGTTGGGAAAGTTTTTCTTTGTTCGGCTCTTTCCCCTTGGGTGCTGACGGGTTCAGAGGGTCATAGCGGCTCTGAGTGCGCCCCACTGTAAAAAGTTGTTTGAGGGCTTTCATTATTTCGGGGCCACGCGCCAAGTCCAGTTCATGATCCTGGAAATATGTCACCACACCGATGATGGTAGCTTCCATGGCCCGTTCGAGTTTGGCCTGGGCGCGCTGGAAACGCCCTTCCGAACCTGAAATCTGCATAACCGCTTCGTCCGCGTGGGAAGCCCACCCGCCAAAAAGGAGCGTATTTGGCGACCAGCGGTAAAGGGGGGTGGCATAGAAAGTATCCGCCCAGAGGATATCCTGCCCTACGGGAGAGGCAAAAAAAGGCTGCCCGTTGAGCTTAGAAAATTTAAAATAGCCATCATAGATACGATGAGGGGCATCATACTGGGTGATGAGGTAACCTGTTCCCCCTACGCGCACCCCCACTACGGGAAGGTCCAGGTCTTTAGCGCGGTTGCGCATGATTTCCTCGAGGCGGTTAGCCTGGGAGGGAATAGAATCCAGGAGAACTGTAAGCGCCCTTTTCCCCGAAATATTCCGGATAGAAAAATGCCTTGTCTGTGTTTGCCGTCCACCCCGTCCCTCCTCACCAGTAGAATATGTGGGGGGTTGAACATCAAAACCGCTCTCAAAGGGACTTAACTTCTGCGACACCGTGATTCCAGCTGCTGTACCACGGTCGGAGAGGTCGGCCTTTAAGCGTTCGTAAAGGGTTGAGACGCTTTGCATGATAATAACTCTCCTTTCCGGCGAAGATTCTTTAAGTTTAAAATAGCAGAAAGCAGGGGGTATGTCAAGTATTTATTGGAGAGTTAAAGATAATATGGGCTCTTTCTTTGACTTACTCCATTGAGTAGAATCCATTGGGGACAACTGTTAAACATCCAGCAAGAGACCTCGAAAAGTTGCTGCCCGAAAGGATATATTTTAGGAAGTTAAAGCTATCTTGTCACGCCGCACGGCAATCATCCAGCTTTCTACGCTTAACAACCGCCGATAGACGGCGTCCCCCCGGACGGGTGACGCTTTTGACCACGTCGGTATGGAGGGCTGCGGTGCTCTCCACCAGGACGCCTATCTGCTCCATCATGCCCCCGACTACGGCGATGGCATAGAGGGCATAAAAAATAAGTAGCCTACCAGAACAAATACACCATGGCAGGCTCTTTTCAATAATTGTCTCCCTGGGTATAATTGTTAATCCCTATCCAGCAAGAGAACTTGAAACGTTGCCGCCCGGACAGATATTACCGAGCGGTTAAAGCTATCATTTTGTTGCCAATTTCTTCAACTCGCCAATCCTTCAACATTGCCCCTCCGGCACAACCTATCGGAGGAGTAAAAATTTTACTTTTCCTTTTTTAGTATTTATGATGGCCATCTTTATCGAGCATTATACCACATCCACCATTTGAAGGCATCATTTGCAACGCCACAAAAATACCTGCCTTTCCAACACCTCCATCACCCTTTGAGTTCCCCAGCTGAGATGGGATCGCCCAGGAAAACCACCCGGAGATCGCCGGACCCGGCGGCGGCCAGTCCCGGGTGTTTGTGGCAATCGAAAAGGGGACCGCTGTGGTAACGCAAAGGGGACCACCCCCGCCTAGTCTTAGACTATGCGGGCTCGCGCGAATTTGCGCGCTCTTGCTCGCGCCTGCGTAGGCTCTCCCGAAACCGGTAGCTTTGGCCATTCATCACCAGGATGTGCGCCCGGTGGGTGAGCCGGTCCAGCAGCGCACCTGTCAGCCGTTCGTCTCCGAACACCTCCGTCCATTGGGCAAATTCCAGATTGGTGGTAATGATGACGCTGCCCCTTTCGTAGCGGCTGGCACAGAACTGGCATAAGAGTTCTGCGCCGGTTTTGGTGAAGGGTACGTAGCCAACTTCGTCCAGGATGATCAGGTCCTGGGCCAGCCACTGCTTTTCCAGTTTCTTAAGTCGGTATTCCTGGCTTGCCTCCAAAAGTTCGTTGACCAGCCCGGCAGCAGTGTAGAACCGCACTTTGTAGCCTTTGCGCAAAGCACACATCCCTAGGGCGATGGCCAGATGCGTTTTCCCGGTACCACAGTTCCCGATAAAAAATAACCGTTTCTTTTCTGGCAATAAATTCCCCTTGCGCTAGGGCCAGGACCTTGGCTTTGTTTAGGGACGGAGATTGCCATTACCTCGGGCAATGCTTGCCGCGTATTCCCGCACGGCGGCAAGGCTTAAGAACATGGTCCGCCAGGGCCTTCTGCAAGGCCAGGGTAAGGATATCCCGGCCAAAGAGGGGTTCCAGCACCATGATGCAGGCAAACTCTTTGATGCCTTCTTTGCCCTCTAAGGCCAGATGCACCATCCCGTGTGGTAGACGGGCGGGAGTTTGCCCGTTTTTAGCGGCCGGGCGTTCTGCCAGGCCCGCGGCTTTTTGGCCAGTTCCGGCAGGTAGTGCACGGGGTCGAGGATTTCTTCGCCGCGGCCGTAGCTCCTCTTGTGGCTAGCCAGGCATTGCCCGCCCTGCCAGACTTCAATGCGGTCCACATAGGCCCGCAGGGTTAAGAAGGAGCCGGCGTAGGCCACGGGTACCGAGTAGCGGTTGGTCTCAAAAAAGACCCGGGAATAGCGGTCGCTTTTTCCCTCGATCTCGCGGCAGCAGGCAAAGGGTTTGGTCGGCAGGGCCAAGAGGGCTTTCTTTTCCTCCTCCCAGACCTCGGCCACGGTCTTCTGGGTACCCGCAACTTTATGCTCCCCGGCATAGGCCAGGGACTTGTCCAAAAGCAGGGCGTTGAATTCCTCCAGGGAAGCCACCTGCGGCACGGGCACCAGGAAGTTGCGCCTGACAAAGCCTACGCCGTTTTCCACCTGGCCCTTCTCGTGGGCCTGCCTTACATTGCAGAAGTCGGCGGCAAAGACGTAATGGCAGCGTAACGCAATAAAAGCTTCCTGTTCCTCGCGCTTAATACCCTTAAGCACCTTTTTAACCGCCGTCTTCAGGTTGTCATAGATCACCCTTTTGGGTACACCGCCGAAAAACTCGAAGGCCAGCTTATGTGCTTCAAAGAAGGCTTCCTACTCGATGTGGACCATCCCTAACACCTATTTCTACCCCCTGTCGCCGTTTTTTTGGTCAACCAGCAACAGGGGTTCGATGTGTTAAGGGTGGTCCCCTTTTTTGTTACCATTCCCGCCCAAGGTGGGTCCTTTTTACTTTACCACACACATCCCGGGCGTTGCTGCATGTTCTAGACCCGGTATATCTCCCCAAGGACGCCCTCATCTAGGAAGAAAAAGGCACCACGAAAGACCAATGCATCGCAGGGACCCAGCTCCAGGATTTGGGCTGTTCGGCCGCCGATTCCGGGGCCAGATGCTCTCGAACGCCACGGATATTATATGGCGGGTATTCTCGGCCGGTACCGAAGCCCCAGAGCTTAAGACTGCATTGGTCACTCTATCCTCGTCTTCCAGGGCCACCAGATCTTCCTGGAGGTGGATGGCAAAACCGGCGTCGGTCATAACCCGGCGCACCAGCTCCGCGCCGGTATAATCTAAAAACTGGGAAAGAAGTGCGGCCAGAGGAGACTACCAGGTGAACATTAAGGCCCCCGGCGCGAAGTCTCTCGGCCGCTTTAATGCCTGCCTGGCCGCCGATAACAACTACCCGGCCGCCGGGCTGTAAGTATCTCTAAGGTCACCGCTCTCACAATAAATTGAAAACAGCGTGGGTCTCCTACAAGAAAACCAAATCAAGGTTAATCAAGAGTTATTAGTAGGTCGCCTCCCCAGGTTTAGGGTCTCGGCACGGGGTTGATGTTGTTTTTTAATCCAGCAGCACCGTACCCGTCCAGAATACCTCTTTTTCCAGTGGAAGCTTTAAGGTCAAGCCTATTTTAGAGAGTGTCTCACCTACATCAATCCCCATGGCCTCCACAGAAGGACGGGCCTTATAAGGGTGCCGGCAAGGAAGATTAGAATGTACCCCAACGCATTCCGGGCACAGCTGGCAGTGTCCTCCTATGAGGCCAGCAGCAAAACGAAATCCCAAATTATAAGCGGCTCTCTCTACCTTGTTCACTATTTTATGAAGTTTGACCGCGCCTTGGAGTACCTCCTCTTGGTTAGAAACTCCTTCGCCAACCGGTGTTCGAACCTGGAGCAGAAGGACCCGCTCGTATCGGTCTAACACAGACCTAAACCATGAGACAGGCGGAAGATGAGGTGGGCAGAGCAAAGCGCGGTTATAGTTGGGGCAAAGGGGGACTTGACACTTAAGCCGGGTGCGTTCATCAACCACCACGTCTTGGGCAGAGATAATCTTAACATTTTCCGCGCCTTCAGATTCAGCCAGGGTGATCAACCGGTGCATTCTCTAACCCCTTTCCCAAAGTTTCATCAAACCGGCAACCTACTCCACGCTTCTCCAGGCTGAACTCTAAGGGTGCCCCGGTCCCGCCAATCACAGGTTATCGGGTTTTGTTCGGTCCTCCTTGAGGATATTATATCGTACAAGCAGTTGCCGACCGCCGCAAAACCCCGGGCAAAGTACCCACAGGCATATAGTGCCGCAGGCCCAGGGGCTTCTCTCATTTTAGGCAGGCAGTCTCCGTAGGCACCACCTCCCCTGCACCGTCCTCAACGAGATCCAAATTCAGGCGATACCATTCACACATCTCCGCCTGTTTCATACGATATAGTAAGAAATGGGAAAGGAGGAGCTTTATGGGCGGAGGCTTTGGCTTTTTTCACCACAGATTTGCTTTTATACTGTTCCTAATCCTCATCCTGCTGGCCTTTGGGGATGACTAAAATCTGTTAAAATTCCTGGTCGTTTAGCCCCCTGTTTCGAGGGGGCTGTTTGTGTGTGATAGGCACAAAAGCCCCCGGACCCGGTGAGACCCAGGGGCTTCTCTTATCCCTCCTTAATTATGTTTGTACCCGCAGTCTGGGCAATACACCCGGCATCCCGGCGGCCTCCAATTGGCTACCGCACTCCGGACACAATGCCGGCTCGGCCACGCCGGCGGCGATCCATTTTTTGACCGTGGCGGCGTCTATGGTGATAAACTCGCCGACATAATAGAGGTCACGGCTAGCCTTCATGCAGATTAACATCGACGGCCACCTCTGCAACGGCTATGTCTAGCCGGCAGTCGGGGCACAATTCCCCGCCGGGACCTTCCCACTCTCTGCCATAAATAAAGCATATGCTTTCAGTTGGGGCTGGCATTTTACATTCCCCCTCGGGTAGACTTGGCACGGGCTGTATCTACGGCCACTCGGTTGCACTATAGCCGTTCATTAACAAATTTTAGCTTAGTTAGTTGGCTTATTGTGTTACCATTTTCCAGATAAACCCATACTATTAAAGATTAAGGAGAGGAGTGATCCCGGTGTCTCAAGCTGATGTGAATGCAATTTTTGACAAGATTAGAGAGAGTTGGCCCGAAAGGGATCCAGCATTGGAAGGACTCGGGTCCGTTCTCGACGAGTTGCAACGTGACCAAGACAAGAAATTTGGCATTGAGTTCGAGTGCGGCGATTGTTGCAAAAAAGTCATAAACGGGTCCAAATTGTTCTTTATTAAGAATTTTGCCGTCCTGCTTCCGGACCGTGGTGATTCCCTTTTATTGAAGGTGTTCAGCGGCAGCAAGCTTGTCGAGCAACAGATCTTAAGGGCCATCATAATCCCCGCAGGCCGTATTTGTGCTGTTGAGATTAATCCCGTACAAATAGACTCCTAACCCGAGAAGCTGCGCCTAGCATTACGCCATACAAAGGCTGTTGACGCGTTATTAAGTCAACAGCCTTTGTTGTTGTAGCAGTCCCTTACGGCCAATGAAACTTCCTTTATTTAAAGGAACGTCCACCGGGCCATAAATAGCCAAAGCAGCAGGCGTGCCGGAACTGTGTCCCCATGATCTCTGGCATACGTGCGCTTCCATCATGGTAGCACACGGCATCCCGGGCCACTTCCCCGTCAAAGTTGTCAACGTCAAGGTTGCCAATAGCACGGCTGCCAACATAAAGACCGCCCTAATAGGTCGACCAAAAAAAGAGCCCAGGAGGAGTTGCTGGGCCACTCGAAAATATTCACCACAACAGATATATTTTCGCACGTTGTTATGGAGGTTAAGAGGCAGGCCGTCAGCACGCCGGATAACCTCCTTAGCTATGGCACCGAAATGGCACGAAAAACAATTCCCGGCACCGATGCCGATGCCGGGAACCCTTGATTTTGTTGGAGCGGAAAACGGGATTCGAACCCGCGACCCTCGGCTTGGGAAGCCGATGCTCTACCACTGAGCTACTTCCGCCCGTTTATCTTTATTTTAGTCCATCCCTTTGCACCTGTCAAGAACCCGCTGGCTCTATGTCAATAGTTGTGGGATTAGATTTTGGGGGCAGCATCCCAGAAACATTTTCTTGATGAAATGGGTACGATTGCCAAAGCCAAAACTTAAGCGTTTTAACATTTTAATTAAGGTGTTTTTACCTTCAATATAGCCATTAGTATACCGCCGACCTTGTTGAGTATATGTTACCAAATTTAATATTTCTGACCTCCAAGACTTGATAGTACGCGCCCATACCCGTCCTTCTGCATCTTCGGCGCATTCGGCATTTATGAGCCAACGGCTTAAGGCAGCTTGAGCCTCCTCTACCCGGTCCATCTTTAGGATCTGGCGCAAATCTTCCTTTAGCTGGTATAGTTCATAGAGGGACGGGTATTTATTTCTAATTTTTTCTAACGTCTCTCGTTGTCTGGGAGTAAGTCTCTCCTTAGCCTTAATCAAAGGTAGGCGAGGTATGTTCTCCTTGCTTGCTTCTTGTTCTACTTTCCGGGCTTCATTTAGGCGACGGTTGGCGTCCTGAATTACATGGAAGGGGTCTACTATTATCTTGGCTGAAGGAAAAACCGTTTTGATTAACTTCCGCCAAGAGTCTTTCATATCAATTACTACCGCCTCTACTTTCACCCCGGCTTCTTTGAGCCCCTCTAGATAAGCCCTTATAGTAGCCGTTCTCACGTCCTCTAAAATACTCAAAGGTCTCTTGTCCGGTGCTAACCTCCCTACTACGCATACAAAATCCTTCCCGCTAAAGGATAGCTCATCTAAGGTTAACACTACGGGCCCTTGAGTATCATCCCCGCGAAGACCGGGCTGGATATACTTGTCCACTATTCTTATAACCCTACCAGGAGTGAGGTTTAATATTTGGGCAGCACCGGTAAAGCTCATCCTCTGGGCATAATAAACTACTATCTGCACCCCTAATTTTGTAAATCTGGCCCAGGCGTTGGTACCCGGAGGACGAAGGGTATAAGTCTTCTTACAACGATAACACTTATACCGTACCGGCACCCAAGAGAGAATAACCCACCTCCCGTATAAAAAAGCATGACGAACTTTCCTTTCTTTGGGCTTCTTCTCCCTTCCCTTTAAAAAGCCATGTCTATGTAATTTGCCTTCGTTGCATGCCGGACATACGGCTGGAGGGTCTATGGTCACCCTTAACACAATATCTCCCTGGTCGCGAGGTGCTTCTAAAATAGTCTGTAGTATTTTCCCAAAATTCTCTTGTCCTTCAAGAGTGAACGTGTTAATCTTATGCATGGGGGCACTCCTTTCTTCTAGGGGCTTCTGGTTACTAACTTTAATTGGATGTGCCCCCGTCCTTTTCCTCCTTTTCTTCTAACTCACCCCCTCTTCCCCCTCTACTTAACCCTTTCCCACACTTTTTATTATAGAGCCGAACCCGCTCCTTATTCACCCCGAAATTTCCACCGACCAGCAGAGATAGGCCGTCACGAATTCTTTCTTTTGAAGGTAAATCCCGTCCCGGGAACGAGCGTTTACATAATCTTCAACCGCCTGCCGCACCTTCTCGGTCAGCTCCGTGTAAGGGTAAAAGAAATTGAGCAATTCTTCCACGGCCTCCCCGGCCGGTATCTCCCGGCTGCTCGACCTGAGCTCCAGCTCCAAAGAGGGTAAGTACCCCCAGGAATAAAGGAGGGAAAAAACATACAGGGCATCCTCCGGCAGAGAAGGTAGGGGCCCGCCCATCACCTTTGACCACAGTTCCCGCCGGGCTTCTTCCTCCTGGCGCAGGTGACCTGCCAGGAGACATATTCCCGCGGAGGCGTCTATCATTTTCTTTAAGGTTGCCACATCGTGAATCCCCGGGGTCATTAGAGCAAGCACCACCCGGAAGCGCCCCCGCCAGCCCAGCCCATCCAGATCCACTTCTTCCCAGGGGAGCTGCACCGGCTCAATATTATGGATGCCCTCTTCCTCCATCCGGGCCTTAAGAAGGGACAGCATGGCCGGAGAGGGGTCTAGGGCCACCACCTTTTTAACGCGGCGGGCCAGGGCGAGGGCATAATTCCCCGGCCCGCAGCCTATATCCAGCACTTCGGCCTCCGGTTCCAGACCGCCGTGGTGCCCCAACAAGTGTAGTACCTTGGCCAACCGCTTCTGGGCTTCACCGCCCCTGCCGCGGGCGGCGAACCCGGCCGCCCGGCGGTCCCACCAGGCGCTCCCCTGCCTTCCCGGTAACGCGCGACCGTAAAGGGACTGCCGGCGCGCCTCCTGCCAGGCCTGTACCCAAAAGGAGCTTTGGTGGATAATGTCCATGGGCGAGTTCCTTACCTTTCCCTCTTCAACTCGCGGATTACAAAATGGAGGTGCCGGCTCATGGCCCGCCGGGCAGCGCGGCCGTCGCGGGAAGCTATGGCCTGGTAAATGAGCCGGTGCTGTTCTAAAAGTTTTTCCGAATTGCCCGGGGCCTCATACAGGCGCCGGCGGCTATCCCGCAATACCTGGCGCATGGTTTCGGAAACCGTATACATCAAACGGGCCAGCACGCTGTTATGGGCGGCTTCGGCTATGATCAGGTGAAACCTGACGTCGGTTTCCTCCTCCAGCAGGTCGTTCTCTTCCAGCTGCCGCTCCATCTCCTTTATTATTTCCCCCAGCTTTTCTATATCTTCTTTGCTGCCGCGTCGGGCAGCCAAAGCCGCCGCCTCGCTTTCCAGCACCCCCCGGGCCTCGAAAAGGTCCACGGCGGCCTGGCGGTCCATTAGCAGGGCCATGGCCAGGGGTTCCACAATAGCACCGTTGCGCACCGTTTGGACAAAGGTTCCTTCCCCCGGTCGCACTGAAATGACCCCCATGGCCGCCAGGGCCGTCAGGGCCTCCCGGACCGAAGCCCGGCTGACACCCAGTCGCTCCGCCAGCTCCCGCTCCGACGGCAGCCTATCTCCCGGTTTCAGGTTCCCGTCCCCGATCAGCTCTTTAATCTGCCGGACGATCTCTTCGTAGATCTTCCTGGTATGGATGGGCTTTAACTCCAAAGTAGCTCCCTACCTATCTCAATAATTTGCTTCTAACTTGTTAAATCGCCTGCTTAAGTTACATTCTGCCTAATTATTCGACTCTCTCGGCCTTAAATCCTGCCCGGTAAAGAACTTCCGCGGTGTGCATGACCCGGATGGGGCTCCCCTTCTGGTCCAGGCCGCCGCGCAGTTGTATGAGGCACCCGGGACAGTCCGTGGCCACCACTTTAGCCCCGGTTTCCTGTATCCGCCGGAGCTTGCGCTCCAGGAGGGCCCGGCTGATTTCCGGGTATTTAAGGGTATAAGAACCGCCGAAGCCACAGCACCGCTCGCTCTCGGCCATCTCCACCAGTTCCACCCCGGCCTGTTCTCTCAGCACCTCCCGGGCTACCTGATCCAGGTGGAGGTGGCGCTTGTAGTGGCAGGAGTCATGATAGGTAACCTTTACCGCAGCTTCCGCCTCCCCCTGGAGCCGCGGGAGGGGTCCCAGCTCCCCGACGAGCTCGGTGAAATCCTTGACTTTGGCCGCCAAGCTCTGGGCCCGCCGGGACCATACTTCATCCCGGCCCAGGAGGCGGGGATAATCATACTTTAGGGCCACGGCGCAGGTGGGACAGGCCGTCACCACCACGTCGGCCCCCGCCCCTTCCAGCGAGGCAATGTTCAGCCGGGCAAGGTGCAGGGTTGTATCGGGGTCGCCGGCGTAAGAGGCCGGTGCACCGCAGCATCCCTGACCTGCGGGAAAAACTATCTCCGCCCCGGCTTCCCGAAGGAGCGCGAAAATGGCCTCCCCTATCTCCGGGTACATAAAATCGATTACGCAGCCGCTGTAAAAGGCGGCCCGCAGGCGCGGCCGCTCCGGCGGTGGGGCCAGGCGCCTGGCGCGGTCCCGCAGGGGTTCCCGGGCCAGGGCCGGCAGGCTCCTCCCCCGGGTGAAGTTGTCGAAGAAGGGCAGGCGGCGGATAAAAGGCTGGCCGCGGCTCAAGGGGCCCTGGAGCCGGGAGGCCGCTTTAACCAGGGTGTACATCCGCCCCGGGTGGGCCACTACCCCCCGCAGGGCCGCCCGGTAAGATAACGGCAGGCCCTGTTCTTTTACCACCCTTTCCCGCAGCCTCAGCACCAGATCGGGAATATTAACGTGGGCCGGGCAGACCTCCGCGCACCGGCGGCAGCCTATGCAGAGGCTCTGGGGATCGGCCGCGTCGGCCAGGGAATTAAAGAAGGCCGTGAGGATGCTCCCGATTCCCCCGGAATAAATAAAGCCGTATACCTGGCCGCTCACCAGCTGGAAGACCGGGCATACGTTGGTACAGGCCGCACAGCGGATGCACTGCAGCGCCTCTTTGAACACGGGGTCTGCCGCCATCTTCAACCGGCCGTTGTCCAGCAAAACCACGTGGAATTCCTTGGGACCTTCCCTACCGTCCCGTTCTACCGGGACCGGGCCGGTTATCATGGTGACATAGCTGGTAATGGGCTGGGCCGTCCCGCTCCTGGGAAGGGCCTCCAGGATAGGCACCACATCCATCATACGAGGCACCAGCTTTTCGTACCCGAAAACCGCTATGTGGACGGGGGGCACGGTAGTGGCCAGGCGGCCGTTACCCTCATTGGTACAGATGATCACAGTGCCCGTTTCCGCCACCGCGATGTTGGCCCCGCTTATGCCGAGGCCCGCCCTGAGGAAGCGCTCCCGCAGTTCCCGGCGGGCAATGCGCACCATATTCTTGATGTCCGGTTCCACGGGTTCCCCGAGGTAATTGCTGAAGACCCGGGCCACCTCTTCCTTGGGGAGGTGGATGGCCGGCATGACCATGTGGGAAGGCCGCTCTCCCGGCATGAGCTGCAGTATCCACTCGGCCAGATCGGTTTCGAAGCAGCGGATGCCGTGCCCCTCCAGGTGTTCGTTCAGGTGAATTTCCTCGGTGGCGAAGGACTTGGATTTAACTATCTCCGTAACCCTGTGTTCCTGGGCGACTTTCAGAATATAGTCCCTAGCCGCCGCAGCACTGGAGGCGAAGAAAACCTTACCGCCCCGCTCCGTAACCTGCCGGGCAAATTCCCGGGCCAGCTCTTCATACCGGCCGGCGGCGTCCGCCTTGATGGCCGCTATCCTCTCCCGCAGGGCTTGAAAATCCCGGCCGGCAAAAACCTGTTCCCGGGAAACCACATAAGAGTCGGCAAAACGCTCCAGAGCCCCGCGCAGGCTCGGATTTTGAAGGGCCTTTTGAAGCCTCTGTTGGAAATCCCTACTGGCCATTATTCCACCTCCCCTAGCCGAGCAAGACGATAAGTAATCCTTCCGGGCCATGGACGCCGATGGTGAGGCTGCGCTCTATGTCCGCCGTACGGCTCGGGCCGGTAACCATGGCCAAGTATCCCGGCCATTGGCCGCTCTTAAGATAAAAGCTCAGGGCCTCCGCCATGTCAGGTACCACCTTCCCGGACCGCAACAGGGCCACGCAGTGCAAAGGAAGCATGGAGGCGAGGCGCTTTTTTAGGTCGGTGGCATCGTGGACTAAAGTACCGGTTTCCGCAATACCCAGATCGAATTCCACTATTCCGATGTCGGCGTGCCGGGCGAAGTCCCGCCCTTCCTTCTCTACCTCAAATTCCGCCCCTGCCAGGGCTTCCTCCAGGCCGATTTCCTCCACCAGGGGCGAGGCTACCAGGGCAACCCTGCTGCCCAGCGGCCGCATGGAGGCAATAATCCTGTCCGCCGCCTTCTCCCCTTCGGCCACGCAGAGGGTCTGGGCGCCCATGGCCTCCGCCTGGCGGCAGAAGGTTGTTAACAAGTCCGAGGACCCCATTAGCCTTCCCTCCTCCCAGCATAGTTTAGAAAGCTCTGTTAATTTCGTCTGGCCTGACCACCTAATGTTTTAATTATACCCTTTATCCAGCGCTAATTCAATTGGCTTCGATCTTTAGCGGTCCCCAGTTTTTACCGGCCGAGATTTAGTTCCAGCTCCCACCACCATCCTCACGGATCAAACTGGCCCTCAATTTTCGGGCTACGGCGGGGTTCCCGGCTCCTCCGGCTTCCGTGCCCCAGGAGCCGGCCGCAGGCCTCTTGCTGCTTCGGCCCCGCCTCCGTCCCTCATTTTCCTTAGTTTGGTCTTCCCCCTGGCCCCAGCCGGTTGCGGGCTAAATCACCCTCTGAAAGCCGGGGATACTCAGGCCTCAGGTCCACGCCCCGGCACCGCCCCCTTAAAGTTTCTTACCCCAGACCGCCTTATACCGTTGACAAGGGCCACCCCTCAATATATGATTATCCCGAACACGCCCGGCCGCCCGTATAGCCGGGATAATATAGGCACGCGGCCGGAAAATTACCCGCTGGGGAGGATGCCCACCGGCGGCGGTAAAGGTATGGTTCTCATTGCGGCGTTGAGAAAAGGCCCGGGGAAGGCAGGAAAGACCATGGAAACAATTCTTACGGCCCACAACCTCACCAAGCACTATCAAATGGGGGAAGTAACTGTAGAGGCTTTAAAGGGTGTGAGTTTTGATATTTTCCCGGGAGAATTCATCGTGGTGCTGGGGCCCAGCGGTTCCGGCAAAAGCACCCTGCTGAACTTAATCGGCGGCATAGATGTGGCCACTTCCGGTGAGATTTATTACCGGGACATGCCTCTCCACCGCGCCTCGGAAAAAGCCCTCACCGAATACCGGCGCCATGCTGTGGGGTTCGTGTTTCAATTTTACAACCTCATGCCCAACCTCACGGCTTACGAAAACGTCCTCCTAGCGGTGGAGATAGCCAAGAACCCCTTGCCGGTAAAAAATGTGCTGCAACAAGTGGGACTGGCCGACCGGGCGGATCACTTCCCGGCCCAGTTGTCGGGGGGAGAACAACAGAGGGTGGCCATTGCCCGGGCCGTTGCCAAGAACCCCGATATACTGCTGTGCGACGAGCCCACCGGAGCCCTGGACTCCGCTACGGGCATCCAGGTGTTGAAGGTTCTCAAGGATTTCAACCGGCAGTACAAAAAGACCGTGATCGTCATCACCCATAACGCGGCCATCGCCCGAATTTCCGACCGGGTTTTTTACCTCAAAGATGGCAGGTTGGACCGCATTGAAAAGATTGCCGTTCCCGTACCTCCGGAAGAGGTGTCCTGGTAATGTTGATAAGGAAAATGCTGCGGGACATCGCCGGCAATAAAATGGCCTATCTCGCCTGTACAGCGGTGATAACGATAGGATTAATCACCTACACCGCCCTGCAAACGGCCAGGGACAACTTGTTTACGGCGCGAGACGAATTCTATGAGAAATTTCACCTGGCCGAGGGCTTTGCCGGGGTAAGGTCCATGCCGTACCCCGAGGTGGAAAAATTAAGGGAAATCCCGGGAATCCACGTAGTCCGGGGACGGCTGGTAAAAGACGTCCGGGTCCTGGGGCTGACGGAAGACAAGAACGTATACCTAAGGCTGATATCCCTCGACGACCGACAGCCGTACCCTCTAAACGGGGTAAAATTGCTGCGGGGCTCCTTTCCCGAGGAACAGGAGCGCGGAATACTCCTGGCCGACAAATTCTTTACCGCCCACGGGCTTAACCTGGGCGAAACCATCACTGTGATCATCGAGGGCCGAAAAGTAGATTTGACGATTACTGGCACCGGCCAGAGCCCCGAATATGTTTATGCCATCAGGGACAGCGGGAATATCTTTGCCGACCCCCAGGCCTTTGAAGTGGCGTACATACCCTACAGTGTGATGGAAAACCTGTTTAACCTGAAGGGAATAGTCAACGATGTAACTTTCACCCTTCAACCGGGGTACGAATTCGAAGACGTAGAAGGGCAGCTAAAGACCCGCCTGGAAAAATACGGCCTGGAAAGCCTTATCCCCCGCCAAGACCAGCCCAGCCATGCCATGCTGGAGGAGGAACTAAAAGGGCTGGCCAAGACCTCTACCAGTGTGCCCCTCCTGTTCTTAAGTATTGCGGCCATTATCTTATACATCATGCTGAAAAGACTGGTAGAATCGCAGCGTGGGCAGATAGGGATTCTCCAGGCCTTCGGCTACCGCCCCGGGGAAATCCTCCGGCACTACCTTTCTTACGGGCTCCTGGTCGGCCTGGCCGGAGGCATCCTGGGCGGTCTCCTCGGCACCGCCCTGTCTATGTCCATGATGGAGGTGTACAGGGAATTCTTCAGCCTGCCGGACCTCACCGGCAACTTCTCCTTAAAGTACTTCGCCGGCGGCGTACTCTTGTCCGTGGTCTTCAGCCTGGCAGCCTCCTTCCAGGGAGCCAAGTCTGTTCTTAAGTTGAAGCCGGTCGAAGCCCTGCGTCCACCTGTGCCCTCTTTTAGCCGGAAATCATGGGCGGAAGGAACCCCGTGGTTCTGGGCGGCCTTTACCGTCACGGGGCGTATGGCCGTGAGGAACATGCTGCGGAATAAGGGGCGGAGTTTCTTTACTTTTATCGGCATTGCCTTTACCTTCAGCCTGATGGCGGCCATATGGTCCATGTACGCCATGATGGACATAATGGTCCTGGACCAATTTACTAAAGTACAAAAATACGATCTTAAAATCACTTTCTCCCAACCCCTGCCCCTGGAGGCGGTGAGGAGTGAGCTGCAGAGAAACGGCGGGGTTAAGGTAGTTGAACCCGTCCTGGAAGTACCGGTTACCCTACAAAACCTGCATCGGAAGGCGGAGGTAATAGCCCTGGGCTTGGCGCCGGAGGGCGAGCTCTATACCCCCCGTGACAAGGAGGGGAACCCGATACCGATACCCGCGGACGGCTTGATCCTCTCCGAACAGGTAGCCCGCCAGCTGAAGGCCGGGGCGGGCGACGTCTTGAGCCTTACCTGCGTGTGGGCGAGGGAATCGCCGGTAAAGGTGCAAGTTGCGGGAGTCATCCCCCAGTACCTGGGCGCCAACGTCTATATGAACCGGGAAGCGCTACTGAAGTTGCTTGGCCAGGGTTCCGTAGCCACCGCGGCCCTGGTCTCCATAGACAAAGAACAAATCCCAGCTTTAAAGGAAAAATATAGCACTTCAAAGTACATAAGCACCATAGAAGAAAGGCAGCACACCATCGATCTCTATGAAGAACTCATGGCTACCTCGAAATATACCATAGGGATCATGGCTTTACTGTCCGTATTCACCGGTTTTGCTATCGTCTACAATTCCAGCATCATAACCCTTGCCGAACGGAAAAGGGAGCTGGCTTCCCTGCGCGTGCTGGGCATGCGCCCCGGAGAAGTAATGGAGGTGGTCTTCGTCGAGCAGTGGCTTATAGGAATAGGCGGTATACTGGCGGGCATACCCCTCGCCTATGCCATGAACAAGGGGATAGCCGCCGGAATGAGCAGCGATC
This sequence comes from Thermanaeromonas sp. C210, assembly GCF_013167955.1. NCBI lineage: Bacteria > Bacillati > Bacillota > Clostridia > Neomoorellales > Neomoorellaceae > Thermanaeromonas > Thermanaeromonas sp. C210. The sequence goes on along the minus strand of NZ_BLWF01000001.1, from coordinate 184,473 downwards.
TCTACACCCTTCCTGCGGTAACCACTCCTGAATCCCTCATCCTGGCTTTGTTGGGGACGACTCTTTACATATGGTTGGCCCAGCGGTGGGTAGCCCGCAAGGTGAAAGGCCTCGACCTCGTCGAAGTATTGAAGGAAAGGGAGTAACCTTGAAGGAGTGAAGCGGCGTGAAGAAATCCGTAAAGGCGGCGGGGATAATCGCCGCTTTAGCACTCATTATCGTCTACGGAGTATTCCATGCCACCAGGCCCCTTAAAGCGGAACTCATAGAAGTAAAGCCCCAAAGGGTGGCCCAAAAAATCAAAGAAGAGGGTATCGTGGAGGCGGCCTCGGAACGGATGGTGTACAGCCCGGTGAGCGGCGAAATCCTAACCCTCGCCGTCAAGGAAGGCCAGCGGGTATCCCGGGGCCAACTGCTAGCGCAGATCGACACCCGGGAGCTGGAGTTTCAACTGGCTCAACTGAAGGCCCAGCGCAAAAGCCTGGCCGGCCAGGAAGAAAAATCCCTCCAGGAGCTCCGGGAGCAGATAAGAGAACAACGGCTGGCGGTAGAAGACGTAAAACTGGAGCTGGCGAAGGGCGAGGCCGACTATGAGAGGCTTAAGTCTTTGTATGAGGCCGGCGCCGCCGCCCTGACGGAGGTCGAGGCCGCCGAAAAGGCCCTGGAAAGATTGAAAAACGAACTGGCCCGCCAGGAAGCGCGGCTTGCGTTCCTGGAGGAACAGGCCGGGAGCCTGGAAGCCGCCTTTCCCCCAGGAACCGCCACGGGCCGGTATTTCCGGGGCTTGATCGAGGCCGTGGACGCGCAGATAAGCCATCTGGAATACCAGAGGGAGAAAAGCCGGATAGTGGCCCCCATCGACGGCGTAGTGCAGGAAATCAACGTCCGGGAGGGAACGGTGGTTTCTCCCCAGATGCCGCTGATGAAGCTGGTGGTGCCGGGAGACTACGAAATCAACGTCTACCTCCTGGCCGAAGATGTCCTTGCCGTTAAGGCGGGCATGAAGGTCACCCTCATCCAAGAAAGACGAGACGGGGACCACGTCTTCCAGGGCATCGTAAAATCCATCGCCCCGGCCGCGGTGGAAAGGGTATCTCCCTTGGGGCTTGTAGAACGGAGGGTGAAGGTCTCCATCCGGCCGGAGGGTGAGGCGCCCGAACTCCGGCCGGGTTACTCCCTGGACGTTGAATTTACCCTAATGGAGCAGGAAGGAAAGCTAGCGGTGCCCAAGACATGCCTCTTCCCTTACGAAGGCGGGGATGCCCTGTGGGTTGTGCGAAAGGGCAGGGCCCATATCCAGAAAGTAAAAAAGGGAATGGAAACCGATGACCTGGTGGTCATCGAGGACGGCCTTGAGCCGGGGGACATAGTTATTAAGAACCCTCAGCTTGAGGGCCTGGAACCCGGGAAGAGAGTGGGCTCTTGAGGTGCTTCGCTGCAGTAAAACTAAGGGGGGTCCCGCCGTCATGCGGGTGCACCCCCTTTTCTTCTTATTACCGGCTGAAAAGGTCACGCACGGCCACCGTCTGGTCGCGACGGGGCCCGACGGCGATAATATCTACCGGTACCCCTACCAGCTCCTCCAGCCGTCTGATATAGGCCCGGCAGCCGGCCGGAAGCTCGGCCAAGGAGCGGGCACCTGTAATATCCTCCTCCCAGCCGGGGACCTCTTCATAGATGGGCTCGCATTCCTGCAAAACTTTCAGGCTGGCGGGGAACTCCCTTAAGACCTCACCCTTGTACCGGTAGGCGGTGCAAATGCGCAAAGGGCTCAACCCTGTGAGCACATCCACCTTAGTGAGGGCCATGCCGGTCAGGCCGTTTACCTCTACTGCATGGCGCAGGATGACCGCGTCCAGCCACCCGCACCGCCGGGGTCGGCCGGTGGTGGTTCCGAATTCCGCCCCCCGCCGGCGCAGGTAATCCCCCGTAGCGTCCCTGGCCTCCGAGGGAAAGGGCCCTTCTCCCACGCGGGTAGTGTAGGCCTTGACCACCCCTATCACCGCGTCGATGGCCGTGGGACCCACTCCGGCTCCCACACAGGCCCCCCCGGCCACCGGATAAGAAGAGGTTACATAGGGATAAGTCCCCTGATCTAAATCCAGCAGGGTCCCCTGAGCCCCCTCAAAGAGCACCTTTTTCCCCGCTCTAAGGGCATCGTTTACCAGCCGGCCGGTATCGGCCACCAGGGGGCGAAGTTTCCAGGCATAGGCCAGGTATTCTTCCAGGATTTCTTCCAAAGAATAGCCCGGGTGGCCGTAGATCCTGGTGAGTATCTCGTTCTTTTCTTTGAGATTACGGGCCAGCTTTTGCCGGAATTCTTCCGGGTCCAGCAGGTCGCAAACCCGGATGCCCGTACGGGCCACTTTATCCACGTAGGCTGGGCCAATACCCCTCCCCGTGGTACCCAGGCGGCCGGCCCCGCGCCGCTCTTCTTCTGCTGCATCCAGACTTTTGTGGTAGGGCAAAATGAGGTGGGCGCGGAGGCTCAGCCGCAAGCCCGAGGTATCTATGCCCCTCCGCTGCAGCTCCTCCAGTTCCTGCACCAATACCCCCGGGTCTACCACCACTCCGTTGCCGATGATACAGGTTTTCCCAGGGTATAAAATGCCGGAGGGCACGAGATGAAGCTTAAACTCTTCTTCGCCCACCTGAACCGTGTGGCCGGCATTGTTGCCTCCCTGGTAGCGCACCACCAAATCGGCTTGTTCGGCCAGGTAATCGGTAATCTTGCCCTTTCCTTCGTCACCCCACTGGGCCCCGACGAGGACCACTGCGGGCATATAAGTCACCGCCTTTCTTAAGCCTTACCGCGAACCGGCGCTCACCGGCCTGCCTTTGCCCTCTTTGGCCATGATATTCCGGGCGGCGATAACTCCCGCCGCCGACGCCTGAGCCAGGCCCCGGGTAACCCCGGCGCCGTCTCCCGCAGCATATAACCCCTCTACCTGGGTCATGAGCCCTGAATTTAGTTTTAAGCGGGAGGAATAAAATTTAACCTCTACCCCGTAAAGAAGGGTGTGCCGGGAGAAAATCCCTGGTGCTATTTTATCCATAGCTTCTAACATTTCTACAATGGCCGTCAGATGGCGGTAAGGGAAAACCAGGGACAGGTCGCCTGGCGTAGCCTCCCGCAAGGTGGGGGTCACCAGCCCCTTTCCCAAGCGGTCGGGGGTCGTGCGCCTGCCGGCCAGGAGATCGCCTAACCGCTGGACCAGCACGCCTCCCCCTAGAAGATTGGCCAGGCCTGCTATATAACGGCCGTAAGCAATGGGCTCTTTGAAGGGTTCGGTAAAGGTTTTGCTCACCAGCAGAGCAAAATTGGTATTGTCCGTCCTTTTATCGGCATAGGAATGACCGTTCACCGTTACCAGGCCCTCATTATTTTCCAGCACGACCTCGCCATAGGGGTTCATGCAAAAAGTACGCACCCGGTCATCGAACTTTCGGGAATAGAAAATAAATTTCGACTCGTAGATGACACTGGTCAGGTGCTCCATGACCACCGCCGGCACTTCAACCCGTACACCCACATCCACCGGGTTGACGGCCAGATCCAGGCCTACTTTGCCGGCCACTTGCCGCAGCCAGTCCGCTCCCTGACGCCCAGGGGCCAGGACAACATAAGAGGCCGGAAGCTCCTCACCGGCCCTGGTGACCACACCTTCAACGCGCCCCTCCCGGATGATTATCTCCTCTACCGGCGTCTCAGTCCTTACTTCTATACCCTTTTCCTCCAGGTAATCCCTCATGGCCCGGAGTATCTCTTGGGTTCGGCCGGTACCCAGGTGGCGGATGGGAGCAGGTATGAGCTTGAGATCGGCCAGGATAGCCCGCCGCTGAATATCGGCAATCCGCTCATCTTCGGGCCCGCCGTAAACTTTTTCCGGCGCCCCAAAGGAGCGGTAAATCTCATCCACATAAGCAATTAACCTTTCCACATCTTGCTCCGGCACATACTCGCTCAGCCAGCCCCCTACCTCGGACGACAGAGTAAGCTTACCGTCGCTGAAGGCCCCGGCGCCACCCCACCCGCAAACCACCGAACAGGGTGCGCAGTTCCGGCAAGGACAGCCTGTTTCCTTCGACGGGCAGACGCGCCTGTCTAAATCGTGGCCCTTTTCCAGGATCAACACCTTAAGGCCGCTTCCCTGCCGGACCATCTCCAGGGCCGTAAAAATCCCCGCCGGCCCGGCTCCTACAATAATCACATCGTATTTGGCCGCCACCCTTGACCCTCCTTCAAAGCTCCAAGGCTCAAAACTAACCAACGCCCCCGGAAAACCCGGGCAAAAAAATAACCCCTTCACGGGTTAGGCAGCCTTCCTCGCAGCCAGGCAATATTCTAACAAAAGGGAGAGGGATTATCAAGGCTCCCCTGCCGCGTCGGTAGGTGCCGCAACATTTTTTCGCCCTGCGAAACCCCCTGCCCCCGGCCTGGGAGACCCGCCTTAAACAAGGGGCCGCTTACACGCTAACCGCCCCTCGCCGGGGAGCATAAGATAAAGCAAGGTGATACCCATGGTCGAAAAACGGCACCTCGGGGACTCCTCTGGTCCCGCCTACAGCCGAGATGAGATAGAAATCAGCATCAACGGTACAACAATGCGCATGGTGCGGCACAGCAGCCTTCCCTGGCCCCACGAAGCGTCTGCCTTCATCCCCAGGGCCGAGCTCCGCCGGCGCCGCTACCAGGACGGCCGCCTGGTGTGGGAGGAGGAAACCCTCCTTAACAGCATAACCATTGTCCATTCCCCCTTACATCCACTGGCCGGTGCGGGATCGCCGGAAGCGGGCTCCGGTCCTCCCGGGGATCGGCCCCCCGTGCCTCCCTGGCCCACCGACCCAAATCACCCACCTCCGGACCAGCCCGCTCCTCCCCTGCCAGCCTCGCCTGCGGCTCCGCGGCAAGCCCACACCCCAGCACCCCCTCCGCCAGCCACCGCCGGGGACCCCCGGGGAAGCGGCCGGCGCGGTGGACCCCGCATTAAAATAAGTTTCCGCTAAAGCCCGGCCTCCCGCCCGGGGTTCGACCAGGGAGGGGCGCCGGCCGTTAACCGACGGGCAGTTCTACCCGGCCCAGGGTCTCGCCGTTGCTCAGGGCTTTCAGGGTGACCGTCCGCCCCTCAATCAGCCCCACCGTAGGTCCTTCCTTGCCTTTGGGCAGGGACGGGCTTCCCGGGTTAAAAAGGAGAATACCGTCCACCTCTTCCAGCAGCGGCACATGGGTGTGTCCGCAAACCAACACATCCGCCCGGTAGCGCCTGGCCAGCCCGGCCATGGCCCCCTTATCCATGCCGTGGCCGTGAACAGCTATGAGGCGCAGGAAAGGCGTTTGCAAAAGGACCAGGGGGCTTTGAAGGGGCCATTCCAGCACCATCTGGTCTACCTCGGCGTCACAGTTCCCCCGGGCGATGAGGAGGGGCACGGAAGAAGCATTAATCCGTTCCGCCAACTTCGGGGGCCGATATTCTGCCACTAAAGGATTGCGCGGGCCGTGGTAGAGCACGTCCCCGGCGTGGAGGATTAAGTCTACCGGGCCCCAAAGCTCCAGGGCCTTCTCCCAGGCCGATACGTCTCCGTGGGTATCACTGGTCACCCCTATCCGACTAAGGTTTGGCAAAACTGATACCCACCCCCTTTCCATGCCGCGGGTCCCGCTTTCGGCCGGGTTCCGCCGGAGTGAACATCCCCGCCGGCTATTTCAACCGCGGATCTCCTCCAGCACCAGCGGCGGCGGAGTGACGGGGTCCGGCGACAGTACTATGCAGCCTTTAAGCTCCGCCAGGGCCTGCTTCAACTTTTCCCGGTCGTTGGCGAAGACCGTGGCCACCGGCTGCCCCTTCCTTATAAGGTCCCCCACCTTGCCGCCCAACACGATGCCCACGGCGGGATCGATGGGATCTCCCTTTTTCTCCCGGCCAGCCCCCAGTTTCATGGCTATCTCCCCGAGTTTGTCGGCCGGCAGGAACGCCAGGTAAACATCTCCTTCGGCCACCCAGGCTTCCTGATACCGGGCCCGGGGCAAAAGGCTTGGGTCGTCCACCACCCGGCCATCGCCTCCCTGGGCGATGATAAGCTCCCGAAATTTCTCCAGGGCCGCACCGCCGTACAGGGCATCCTCTAGCCTTTGCCTGGCCTCTTCTTTATCTTTGGCCCGGCCCCCCAGCACCAACATGACACTCCCGAGCTCCAGGCATAAGGCCACCAGATCCCGGGACCCGCTCCCTTTTAACACCTGGATGGCTTCCGCCATCTCCAGACCGTTTCCGATGGCCAGGCCCAGGGGTTGATCCATCCCGGTGATGTAGGCCACCGTGGCCCGGCCGGCCGCGGCTCCTATATCCACCATGGCCCGCGCCAGTTCCCGGGCTGCGGCCAGATCCTTCATAAAGGCGCCCCGCCCCACCTTTACATCCAGCACAATGGCGTCCGCTCCGGCGGCGATCTTTTTGCTCATCACCGAGCTGGCAATAAGGGGGATGGAGTCCACCGTAGCCGTTACGTCCCGCAGGGCATACAGCTTGCGGTCCGCCGGGGTTATTTCCGCCGACTGGGCGGCGACGGCTATCCCGTAACGCTTAAGATTCGTTATAAACTCTTCCGTGGAGATTTCAGCCCGAAAACCCGGGACTGCCTCCAGCTTATCCACCGTACCGCCCGTGTGCCCCAGGCCCCTGCCGGAAAGCTTGGCCACCGGTACTCCACAGGAGGCCACCAGGGGCGCCAGCACCAGAGTAGTGGTGTCGGCCACGCCACCAGTGCTGTGCTTATCCACCTTTATCCCCGGCACGCCGGAAAGATCCAGCATGTCCCCCGAGGCGGCCATGGCCAGGGTCAGATTCAAGGTTTCCTCCCGGTCCATACCCCGGAAATATATGGCCATGGCCAGGGCCGCCATCTGGTAATCGGGAATTTGCCCGGAGGTAAAACCTTCTACGATGAAGTCGATTTCCCCTTTGGTCAGGGACCCACCGTCTCGTTTCTTTTTAATCAGATCGTACATTCTCATATTTGTCCGTCACCCGGCCCTTCCGAATTAGTCCTCGCGGCAAAGCTTTCGGGGTTGCTTTTCCCTTAGATTTTAACACAGAATCCCAGTTCTAAACCACCGGCAAAAACCTAGCGGGCCGTTCTTACAGGTGGGCCTGGCCCTCTGGCGGGATCCGCAAAAAAGGCCTGCCGGGGCGGCAGGCCAGAAGGACGGTGTTGATTTAAGGCAACCTCAACACGGTGAAGGCCAACCAGCTCACTACGGCTCCGACCACCGACATGGATAGGCCCCAGATAAGCATGTCGCGGAAGAGCTTTTGTTTGTCCGTCTTCGCCCCGGCATTGGCATAGAAGAGGGCGCCAGTGGTGGAAAGGGGGCTCAAATCCGTAAGGAAGCCGCAGACTACGATGGTCGAAAGGAGGGGAATGAGGTCCGTTGAAGGTGCGCCCACTTTTTCCAACAAAACGGGAGCCAGGGGGATAAAGGCGGGTAGAATAACTCCCGTGGTGCTGGCATAAGCGGAGATCAGCGCGGCCAGGAAACCGGCCAGCAGTGTCAAGGTGAAGGGCGTAGAGAACTTAGCTATAATACTCGCGAAAAGATCCATACCCCCTATGTTGCTCATGAGATTAATGAGTACGGTAACGCCCGTTACGAATAGAATGGTGCCCCAGGGCATTTGCTTGACAGCCTTGCCTTCATCGGATACTTTTAAGAGGGACAGGATGGTACCGATGAGGAAGCCGCCCAGTCCCACGTCCATCTTGAAGAAAAGGGCGCCTATGACGAACACCAGGATGGCCCCGAGGGTTATCCACTGGTTGCGGGTAAAGGGTTCAATTTGAATACTGGCTAAGGTCTGCCGCTGGCCTGTATCCTTAACTTTCCATAATTTTAACCCGCCGTAAACAACGTAAGCCAGTATCGATACTATGAAATGGCCCAGCAACTGGTTTAGCCATAGGATCCCGCTTACATTGCTGAGACCCATCTCCTGGGTCAGGCCCGCCGTTATAACTCCCGCCGGGGCAATGGGCGACATGGCCCCGGCCTGGCCGCCGTTACCTACGACAATAGCCATGAGCAGGGGGCTGATTCCCACTTCTTCGGCCAGCAACATGGCCATGGGCGCCATGAGGGCTGCAATGGTTATTTGGCCGGGGCCCATGGAAGAAAGCACAAAAGCCAGGAAGAAGAAAATAATGGGAAGAATGGCGGCATTTCCTTTTACAGTTTTAATAGTATATTTTACTATTTTCTCCAAGGTACCGTTTGCTTGAGCGAGGGCAAACAAATAAGTGGTGCCGGCCAGCATAATGAATATATTGACAGGATATCCCTTCAAAATATCTGCTACCTTTACATCTCCTATATAATGGCCCACCAGAAGAGAGAGCCCCAGGGACAGGGCGCCTATATTCAGGGTAGTAACACAGCTAACTATAATGGCAAACAACAGGGCGAGTAGAGAAATTACGGGCACTGACAACATCGGTTCTCGATTCCCTCCCCCGAATTCAGAATATTTCCGTAGCCGTCCGTCTAAGACCCCAAAGGATCACACCTTACCCAGGACGTACCACCTCCTTAGCCGTAAGGGGCTTATGAAAACCGTAAGCCTCGGCCAGCACTTCGGCCAGATGGCGTACCGGCACTGTGCTCTGCTGCCGGTACAGGCTGTCGGCCAGCTGCAACATGCAACCCGGGCAGGAAGTAACCACCGCTTCCGCCCCTGTATCCAGGAGTGACCCGGCCCTGGCCCTTCCTATCTCCCGGGAAAGGCCGGGATAATAAAGGCCAAAGGTGCCCCCAAAACCGCAGCACCGGCCAGGATCTGCCGCCTCTTTGAACTTAATGCCCGGGATGGAAGCCAGTATCCTCCTCGGGGGCCGTACCACTTTTTGGGCTTTGCGCAAGTGGCACGGATCATGATAAGTTACTACGCTCTTCCACTCTCTGTCCGGCGGCTTGAAGTCAGCGGCCACAAGAAACTCCGAGAAGTCGAAAATCTTTGCTTGCAGTTCGCTGCTATAATACTCCTTTAGAGTCGAACCACAGCTGGGACAGGCGGTTACAATACCATCGGCCTTCACCCTTTTTAGAACGCGAAGATTGGCCTCTCGCAAACGGGTAAAAGTCTCTCGGTGGCCGGAAGCAAGAGCTGGCAAACCACAACACACCTGGTCCGGCGGGATTACTACCTCAATGCCGTTGTAATATAACACTTCCACCACGGCTTTGCCCGTCCGGGGGTAACCGTAAGCCAACATACACCCGGCATAAAAAACAGCCCTGCCCTTCGGTCTGGGAATAAAAGGTGCTTCAGAAGGTACCATTTGGAACAGAGATCGGCTATTTAGTCTTGGTAACACTCTGGAGGAGAACAGAGGCAAAGAGAACGACGGTAGCCAGTAGCCCCCGGGTACCTCTTTCCCGCCAAAGCTCTGCAAGAACCTACCTAACGCCATCAATTTACTCAATGATTTGAGATTAGGAAGTAACCCTTGAATTAGGACCTTCTTGCTAAAGGGTAACCCGCGGAGTTCCGCCATTTTCGAACGCGCGGCCAGAATAATCTTTTCCACCTGCACGCCACTGGGACATTCCTGGGAGCAGCTATGGCATAAAAGGCATTGCCACACCTTTTCCCCTAGCTCCTCGCTAAACGATATCTCGCCTTCCAGAAGGGCTCTGATAAGGGTCACTCTTCCACGGGTGGAATCGCTTTCTACCTTTTTTACTAGAAAGACGGGACAAACGGAACGGCACTGGCCGCACCGCACGCAACGGATCATGGCCGCCCTGATGTCGCCCGGTTCCACCGGTTATCCCCTCTTTAGTCCAGGGCCATCTTACCCGGGTTCAGGATATTTAAAGGATCTATAGCCTTTTTCAGTCGCCGCATCAGCTCGAAGGAAATCCCGTGCTCTTCTTCCATGTAAGCCGCCCGCGTTAACCCCACTCCGTGCTCGCCCGTGGTAGTGCCCTCCAGTTCCAGGGCCAGGCGGTGTATTTCATCCCCTACTTTTCGCACTCTTTCGATTTCCGAGGGATCATAAGTGTTAATTACCGGAGCTGCGTGTAAATTCCCGTCGCCGATGTGGCCGTAGGTAACTATAGTTATGCCGTAGGCCTCGCCTATCTGCCGGATGCGCCTCAGGGCTTCCGGGACCCGGTAGACGGGCACACAAATGTCCTCGCCTATATAGACCCTGGTGGCTCCCTCTTTAAGCTGCCCGGCGGCAGCCCCTACTACGCTCCTGGCCGTCCAGAGCTGGTTTAACCTTGCAGGATCATCCGTCCATTCCACTTTGCAAGCGAAATTCTCACAAACTCTGGCAATGCTCTGAGCCTCATAGGCGACGCTGGGGGGTGGTCCATCGACCTCAAACAGGAGCATGGCTTCTACTTCCGGCAGAACTAATGCCGGCTTATACTTTATGGCCGCTTTAATAGCGCTCCGATCTAAAATCTCAATGGCCGACGGGAATAAGCGAGATCTGAAAACTTGTATGACCGCCTCTCCCGAAGCCTCCAAGTTGTCGAAATAGGCCACCACTAAGCCCCGCTTGGCGGGAAGAGGCAGCACTTTAAGGCGTATGGCCGTTATTACTCCCAGAGTTCCCTCCGAACCCACAAACAGGGAAGTCAGGTCATAGCCGGCCACCGATTTTAGGGCCCGGGATCTTTGACCTCCGGTTACTATAACCTCTCCCGTTGGCAAAACCACTTCCAATCCCAAAACGTAGTTCTTGGTCGTACCGTATTTTACGGCCCTCATCCCGCTGGAATTGAACGAAACCATGCCTCCCAGGGTGCACATCTTGGTGCTGCCGGGGTCGGGGGGAAAGAAGAAGCCGTGAGCGGCCAGGGCCTGGTTTAATTCCGCGTGAACAATCCCCGGTTGTACCACCACTTGAAGATTTTCTAAATCATAACGCAAAATCCGATTCATCAAAGACATATCCAAGATTATGCCGCCGCGGTGGGCCACGGCTCCGCAGCACTGTCCCGTCCCCGCTCCCCTGGGGACCACCGGTATCCGGTGCTCGTTGGCCAGCTTCAGGATGGCCACTACTTGTTCCCTGTCTTGGGGCTGTACTACCACATCGGGAAGCCACCGGTTAAGCTGGGATTCCAGGGAGGAATCATAGGCATAACAGAGTCTATCCACCTCTCCCTCAAAGCAACGCTCCCTACCGACGATTTCCTTCAGGCGGGAAAGAATCCCCGGAGATAACATAGTTCTCTTCCCTCCGGCTTGGCTCACTCTCCGAACGGTACAGGAGCTACGGCCCCGGCAGCGGCAGCAGCGCCTACGGCCCGGGGAGAAGCCAGGTAAATCTCCCCTTCTATTGAACCCATCCGTCCGGGAACATTCCTAACCGTTGCCGCCAGTACGCGGTCGCCTGGGGCCAGGAGACCGAGATGTTTACCAGGGCAGGGTCCGCAACCCGGCGGGAGTATCAAGGCTCCCTGTTCGCGTAAGGTCCCGGCCAGCCCTTCTTTTTCCATCTGGGTCAAAACACAGGCCGAAGCGGGCACCACCAGCAGGGTGACATCTTTGTGGACTTTATTCTCCCCAAGGCCACAAGCCAGTTCCCTCATATCTTCCAGCCGCCCGCTGGAACATCCCCCCACTACCGCCTGGGTTATGGGCAGCCCGTAGAGTTCCCGCAGGGGCCGCACGTTGGCGGGAGAGGGCGGACAGGCCACCAGAGGCTCTATCTCTTCCGCCACCAGTTCCAGGTCAGGTTTGGTACCGGGTGCTGTTTCTTCCGGAGGTATAATTAAACCCGTCACCGCCCCTGTTTCTCCAATAAGGTTACATAAAGCCATCCGCCCGGAAACACTGAGCTGCCATACTCCTTCTCCCTGAAAGGCCAGCACCTTGCCCCGGATGGCCTCCCGGTTTAGGTGGCGGATTACTTCTAACGCCAGGTCCCGGGCTGTTCTTCCAGGGGGCAGGCTTCCTTTAATCTCCACAGTATAGACTCCCGGTACTGATACCTGCACCTTCCCGGTGAGCAGCACCTTTACCAGGTCTTTAGGCTTTAGGGAAAAGGCCAGGGCGCCAAAGGCCCCGGCGGTGGCCACATGCCCGTCGGCGCCCGCTATGATCCACCCGCGCCGGGGCGTAAAGCGCTCGGCCACCACCTGGTGAAGGACTCCTTCCCCGCGGGCGAACACGTGGACCTGCTGTTCCCGGCCGAAGCTCAAGAGCCGGCGGTGTAACTCCCGGGCCTCCACCGTAGGGGCCGGCAGGAGGTGATCCAGGGTAAATACCGTCTTGGCAGGGATGGCCACCCTCGCCCCCGGCGGCCAGGCGGCCAGGAATTCACCGGCGCTGCCGTCATGCCCCAGGGCCAGATCTACGGGCACTTCGATAATTTCGCCTATTTCCGCCTGTTGGCGGCCGGCTGCCCGGGCTAAAACACGGTGCGCATAATGCATAGGTAGCAAGACCTCGCTAATCCCTTTTTATTACCCCTAAGTCCGCCAGGGCTTCCAGCAGGGCGTTTTTACGTTCCTCCTGGCCCGCGCCGGGCGGCACCGGAACGGAAATAAACCGGAAATCCTTTAAAGCCTGCAGCCCCTCCGGCTGCAGCCCGGCTGCCACCACTATCCCGCCCGGTTTTAATCCCCGGGTCACATCCGTTACCCCGAAGAGGCTGTTATCCAGTACCACCACTATATCCGGACTCGTATGGTTGGAAGACCTGGTATATATAAAGTTATCGCTTATCCTTACCGTGGTATGCATGGGGGCACCGGACCGAAAGGCGCCGAAATTCTCAAAGACCTGGACGTAGCGCCCTTGCTGCAAGGCTTTAGTGGCCACCGCCATGGCCCAGGGCGTAACCGGTTGCCCGTAGCGCCCGTGAAAGCGCAGTTCTATCATCCCAACTCCTCCCCACCGGCGCCGGCGGCCATCCTCTGCCACCGCTGGTCCACTTCGGCCTGCAAAGCCTCTATATCTTCTTCCCGGCACTCCCGGAACCTCTGCTGGCGCAGGATATACTCCCTCACCGGCAGCCTCTTTTCCGGCACCACGGTTAAACGCTGCCGACCCTGCCGCTCTTCGTAGAGAATCCACAGGCCGCACTCTACCGCCAGCCGCGCCATCTCTACCGTTTCCTCTTCCCTTATGCCCCAGCCCCGGTGGCAGGGGGCCAGCACGTGCAGGTAACAGAAACCTTTGACTTCCGCGGCGCGCTTAAGTTTCTCTATAAAATCCCGGGGGTAGGCTATGGAGGCCGTGGCCAGGTATTCCGGGCGGTGGGCGGCCATTAGGGCCGGCATATCTTTGGGCTTGGTAGGTTTTCCTGCCGGAGTATCCGGGGTCCAGGCGCTAAGGGGGGTGGTTCCTCCTGCCTGCCCGCCCGTGTTCATATAGGTTTCATTATCGTAACATACGTGAATAATATCTTCGTTGCGCTCCGCCGCCCCGCTCAGGGCCTGGAACCCGATATCCGCCGTTCCCGCATCCCCGGCCCAGGACACAACCTTTACCCCTTCTATACCCCGGATTTCCAAGGCGGCCCGCACCCCCGAGGCCACGGCCGGTGCACAGGCGAAAAGGGAGTGATAAAAAGGTATATTCCAGGCCGTTTTAAGCCCCGAACCGCCTATGGTGGCCATGCAGGAGGCCGGTATAACCATAATGGTCCTGGGGCCCAGAGCCTGCATCGCCTGTCGCATGGCAATGGCGGCACCGCAACCGCGGCAGCCCGAGTGTCCTCCCGTAAATAAATCCACTTAGCCCGCCTCCCTTGCCCGGTCATTCCAACCCGTACCATTCAAAGGCCGGGGGTTTTGCGCCGGCGCGCCGCTTCTCTTGGGTAAGCCCGAAAATCTTACACACGTCGGCGGACGTCACGTCCCGGCCCCCGAGGCCGGCGATGTAGCTGAACACCGGGGGTGCCTCCGGTTCGCCGTACAGGGCGGCCCTCACCTCCCGGGCCAGCGCCCCCCCTGATCCATACACAATATTTTTATCCAGCACGGTTACCGTCTTAACTCCTTTTAGATACTCCCGCACTTCCTCCACCGGGAAGGGGCGGAAGGCCCGTATCTTAAGCAACCCGGCGGGTTCACCCGCCGCCCGCAGTTGGTCCACCGCTTCCCGGCAGGTGCTCACCAGGGAACCCATGGTCACCAGGACGTGCCCGGCCTCCTGCAACCGGTAACCCTCGACCGGACCGCCCCAGTTCCTTCCCGTCAGCCTGCCGTACTCACCGCTCACCTCGGCCAGGACTTTCGCCGCCCCTCTGAGGGCTGCATCCTGGCGGTACTTATAGTCCATGTACAAGTCCGGCCCGGTTACCACGTTGATGGCCCGCGGATTATCTACATCCAGGGCGGCCCTCCTGTTCAAGGGCAGAAACCCGTCTATAATTTCTTCCTCGGGAACCTCCACTACCTCACGGGTATGGGACTGGATATAGCTTTCATAGTTGACCATTACCGGCAGCCGCACCCGGTCGTCCTCGGCCAGGCGGTAAGCCTGGATCACGGTATCCAATACCTCCTGGTTGTTCTCACAGAAGAGCTGGATCCACCCGCAGGCTTCCTGGGCCACGGCATCTCCGTGGTCGGGAAAACGCGAATGGGGAGCGGCCAGGGCCCGATTCACCACCGCCATTACTACCGGAAGCCGGAGTCCCGAAACATGGTAGAGCACCTCGCTCATATAGGCGATTCCCTGGGAATTGGTAACTACCAGGGTTCGGCCCCCGGCCAGGGCCGCCCCCGCGGCAGCGGCCAGGGCGCTGTGATCGGACTCTACCCGGATAAACCTGGCCTTAAGGGTCCCCTGGGCTATAAAACCGGTCAGTCTCTCCATGACGGGAGCCGCCGGGGTGATGGGATAGGAGGCCAGGACCTCTATCCTTGCCAGCCGGGCGGCCTCCGCGGCAGCTTCGTTGCCGTTAAGAAGTTCCCGCATCCTTTTCTACTCCCTTCTCTACGCCAGGAACCCGGCTTGCCCCGTGTATTCCGGAACCATGTCCAGGGCCTGCAAGGGGCATTCATGGGCACAGATGCCGCAACCTTTACAAAATGCCAAGTTGATCCGCAGCTCGTCACCCTCCAAACCCAGGGCTCCTTCCGGGCAGTACAAGAGGCAATCCCGGCAGAAGTTACAGCGCTCCCTTTTCCACACCGGCCGCCTTTCCCGCCAGCCGGATACTCCCGGGCCGGCGGCCGCCGTGCCCGGTGCTGCCGAGGGAACCAGGGGTAAGTCCTTCATGACAGCGGTGATCACTCCTTCCGTTAAGGCAATTATTTCTATTATGTTAATTCCGTTTTTGTTATATCTTTTTTCTCCGGAACCGCCTCCCGCGTGCTGCGCCGACGTATCCCCGAGTCTATGAAGGTGATTTACCCCGCAACTGGGCAAATTGAGCCGAGGCGAAGGCCGAGCTTTTCCTGCATGGAAACGGGGCCGGGCGTGTACCAATAAAGAAGACTGTGGACGTGGCCCGAGGGACGAAAGCCGGTCGAGCCGGAACCCCCCGAAGCCGCCAATGGAGTACCGTTCTCGGTCCGCGAAGCTATTGGCGCGAAGGGGGGCCGGATTACATTCGGCCAAAAAGCGGCGATGGCCCGGGGGCTGCCCTCTTGTTATTCTGGCCTCAGTTAACATACATAGCAAAAAGCATGCCATAGCCCCCGAAACAGGCCGCCGGCTTCGAGGCCTTGCCGCCGCTGCTCCTTTTTTCAGCCCCCGGTTTCCTTAACAGCCGCGGGTGTTGCATTTATGAAACCTCAAGCGCCCCCTTGGAACGTTTCAGGAGGGACAAGGGTAACGCACGGGAGCTCAGATTCTTTTCAGCTTGCGCCACAGGGTAGTGCGGCTTATTCCCAAACGCCGGGCTGCCTCTGCCTTATTGCCTCCCGTTTCCATGAGGGTTCTTTCAATGACGGTCCGCTCCAGGCGGTTAACCTCAGAGACCCAAGCTGGCCGCGCCGCGCTCTCTTTCGAGGCCTCCTCCCCTGTATGGCCCTCTTCCCCCGGGGTTTCCCGCTCCAGAGCCAGGCGCACTTCCCGCGGGCCGATGGTACCGCCGTGATGGCGCAAGGCCAGGCGCTCCATTACGTTCCGCAGTTCCCTGACGTTGCCCGACCACGGGTAAAGGAGGAGCTCCCGGCACGCCTCGGGAGAAAGGAGGGCCGCCGGCCGCCTCAGGCCCCGGCAAAACTCCTGCAGGAAGTGCCTGGCCAGCAAAACAACATCCGTCCCCCGCTCCCGCAGGGGGGGAAGGGTTAAATTGAGGACATTAATGCGGTAGTAAAGGTCGGCCCGAAAGGCCCCGTTCTTCACCATAGTTTTCAAATCCCGATGGGTGGCGGCAATTACCCGCACATCCACCGGAATGACCCGGTCATCCCCCAGCCGCATGACCTCCCTTTCTTCCAGCACCCGGAGGACCCGGGCCTGGAGGCGCGCGGACATCTCGCCGATCTCATCGAGAAAAATGGTCCCCTTGTGGGCCAGCTCAAAAAGCCCCGGCTTTCCTCCCCTGCGGGCACCGGTAAAGGCCCCTTCCACATACCCGAAAAGCTCGCTCTCCAGGAGGTTTTCCGGCAGGGCCGCACAATTGACGGCCACAAAGGGCCCTGCCCGCCGCGACCCGGCCAGATGGATGGCATGGGCGAACATTTCCTTGCCGGTACCCGTTTCCCCGTAGATAAGCACCGTAGACTGGGTGCTGGCGTACTCCCTGGCCAGCCGGATGGCTTCTTTAAACGCCGGGCTCTCGCCCAGGATATCCCCAAAGGTATATTTGGCTACGTGGCCCCGGCCGGCCAGCATCCGGCGGACTTTATGTTCCAGGCTCTGCAGGCTGGCAATATTCTGGAAGGTGGTGACCACCCCCACCGTCCGGCCGTCGACCACAATAGGCACCCGGTTGGCTACTACCCTGGTATTACCGATCTCCAGTATTTCTCCCAGCTCGGGTTTGCCACTCTCCAGCAAGAGGTGGCACCTGGCTGCCGGGATAACCTCCGTAACATGGCGGCCCAAAGCCTCCTCCGCCCGCCATCCCGATAGTTTTTCCGCCACCGGGTTGAATACCGTAATGCACCCTTCCTCATCCAGGGCGATAATCCCGTCGTAGGCAAAGTCCAGGATGGCCTTCAACTGCTCGGAGCGGCGCTTTTCCTGGTGCCTCACCACGAGAACCCGCTGGGCTTCCTTCAAGGCCTGGTAGACCGCCTCTTTGCCTGAAGTAATAATCACGCTGTTCAGGCCGAAGTTGCGGGCCTCCCTGGCCATGGCGATCTTACCGATGATTACTTCCGCCCCGGCCTCCCTCACGGCCAGAATCCCCCGCCGGATATCCTCATCCTGATCCTTAAGGCTGTATTTAATAAAGGTTTCCCCCAGGATGTTCTCCAGGCTTTCCAATCCCTGGATCACGTCGGGAATATCCACAATGCCGATGGGGCCGCCGAACTGCTTGGCCTGATAGTAGGCCCGCAGGATATCGTATCCCCCGATGGGGACATCCACCACCGGCAGATCCAGGCCCGACTGCTGGATCAAGTAGGCGGTCACCCCCCGACTCACCAGAACCTGGCAGCCCCTCTGGGCTGCTTCGCGTGCTACCCGCACGCCCTCCTGCATGCGGGCCACATGGATCTCTACATCCATCCCCAGCTCCTGGCTCACCTGCCGAGCAACATGGGCCAAATCTTCATAGGGCGCAATAAAGGCTATTTCGGCCATGGGCGGCCCTCCCCCCGCAGCAGCGCCTGTGTTGTACACCTATGAACCGCTGTTTCTGTATGACCGCTTCAGGCGGCAGACGGATGCCGGTGTTGGAGCAAATGAACCGCCGTACGCAGCTGTTCTTCCGGATCGTCGACGCTAAAGTCCGGCTCAAGGCCTTCGCCGTCGATCTGGCGGCCGGCGGGAGTAAGATAATGGGCTGTGGTAAGTTTTAGGGCGCCGCCGTCCCTCAAAGGCAAAAGGCTCTGGATGCTTCCCTTGCCAAAGGTACGGGTGCCTACCAAAAGGGCCGCACCCGTATCCCGGAGGGCGCCTGCCAACAGCTCCGCGGCGCTGGCCGTTCCTCCATCCACCAGGACCACCACCGGCCAGTCGATTCCCGGACCTTCCGAACGCAATACCTCCACCCACCCCTGTTTATCCACTACCTGCGCCACCGGCGTGCCCTCCAGCAGGAAAAGGGACGCCACCTCCACGGCGGCCCCGAGATACCCCCCGGAATTACCCCGCAGGTCCAGGACCAGGCCGCGTGCTCCTTTTCCCTCCAGCTCTTCCAGGCTGGAGGCAACCTCCTCCGGAGTCCGCGACGTAAAAGACCAGATGGCCAGATACCCCACCCCTCCTTCCAAAAGGGCCGCTTCCGCCATCGGCTGGCGGATCAATTCGCGCACCAGGGTGAAGCTCCGGGGTTGAGCATCCCACGGCCAGGTTATTTCCACCGTCACCCGGGTGCCCGGCTCCCCTCGAAGCAATAATATGACCTCTTCCAGGGGAAGCCCCTTCAGGGGCTTTCCGTCTACCCTTAACAGGACGCCCCCCGGCCGGATGCCCTGACGGGCTGCCGGAGAAGATGGTAGGACGGCCCGGATGGTAAAGACTCCATTCTCCTCGGCAACCACCATGCCGGTACCCGAATATTCGCCTTTTAGAACCTGTTGAAAGGCTTCTACCTCCCGGGGAGAAAGGTAGTCGCTGTAAGGGTCGCCGAGGGCCCGGATCATCCCCCGGATGGCCCCCTCTTCCAGGGAATAGGGGTCTACTTCGCCGGCATAGTTCTTTTCAATCAACTCGCGCACTTCTGTCAACAGAGGCCACTCCGGAACGGTCTGCCCCCGTTCCTCCGCCAGCGCCGCAGGTGAGAATATAAAGTAGCCCAGGGCCAGGACTGCATAAAGCATCAAACGGACCCTTTGAGCTCGCCCCAACTGCAACATGAAGAAAGCCCCCTTGCCGTTGCATGGTTAAAGGTATTCGGCAAAAGGAGGCCTTTTCCTGCTTTCCCCATGGATGTCAAACGAAAGGCTTAAGGATTGAACACTACCGCCAGGAACATCTTGAAGGGCTTCTCAGCATACAAGGCGTGGGGAATACCTGCCGGCATGACCACCGCCTCACCGGCTTTAACCTTCATCTTTTCCTCTCCTATGGTGATTTCCGCCTCCCCCTCCAAAACGTGCACCAGGGCATCTCCGGGGGAGGTATGGGCGCTTATCTCCTCGCCCCGGGCAAAAGCAAAGAGAGTTATGCTCACGTTCTTGCCCTGAGCCAGGGTCCTGCTTACTACAGTGCCTTCCTGGTAGTCCACCAGACCCGCCAGGTTAAGGGGCTGGGAAAAAGCTATGTTGCGAAACCGCCCGGACTGTTCCACGATATGTACCTCCTTGCCAAAAATGTTCCCTCGAGGCCCTCGCCTCGTAATGCCAAAATAGCATCCGGATAAAGGGATGTCAAGGAAGGATCCGGCTCTGTTGCAAAATGCGCGGGTCGCCCCCCTCTCCTCCTGTATTTTCCTCCTTTAGACGCGGTTTTAAGGGTCAGCCGCGGTTCCCGACGAAAGGAAGGCGTGGTATAATTTTGTTACTGAATTTTCACGCGAGGGAGAGGAGAACCCATGCGTATTCTGTTCGAGGCCGCCAAGGCCCAGATAGAAATAGAGTTAAACGATACCGCCACTTCCCAGAAAGTAAGGGAAGCCCTGCCCCTAGAAGCCCGGGTCAACACCTGGGGCGATGAAATTTATTTCAGCATACCGGTACATACGGAGCAGGAGAAACCTCAAGAACTGGTCAACGAAGGGGATGTAGCTTACTGGCCGCCGGGTCATGCCCTATGCCTCTTCTTTGGACCCACTCCCATCTCTGCTCCGGGGGAAATCCGCCCCTATAGCCCTGTTACCGTAGTGGGCAAGGTGGTAGGCGACCCCAAGGTGCTAAAGAATGTTAAAGATGGAGAAAAAGTCCAGCTAAGAAAAATACCGTCACCATAATTTTATCAGCCGGCACAGTGTGCCGGCTTTTTGCTCATAAAACGCGCCAATTGGGTCTTCTGGAGTACAGATTGTAACTCATAACTAGAGTATGGCTTAATAATATGCGATTTAAATTAAGCATACGCTGTTGGTTTTCGATAAACCGCCTACTATCCCTGCCAGAACTGGACAACTCATTCCAAGGCGATATTCGCACCTTTTTTGAGGTCATGAAGGGTGCACTCAAAAATAGGTTGAAAAACGCTAGGAAACTGGAACCCACCTCCTGGCCTTGGCTTTGGCCTGGGTGTAGTGGTCTTACTCCTGAGCAGTATGAGCGTCCATCTCTGAGTTATCCCCACCTTTTTGCTAGGGGGCCTGCTTGGGCTTGGAAGCGAGCGAGCAAGCCTTCGCGGTAGCCAAACTTAAGCTTGGCGAAAGGCGGAGGCAGGCCTGAGGCCTTAAGAGGCCTGCGGCCGGCAACTGAGGCAGGAGGTTTAAATTCTGCCGGGAAGCCTGCCGTAGCCTTGAGCCAAGCACTAATTTGGCCCGCGAGGGAAACGTTCTCTTCCATGTAATAGAGGGCGAAGGAAGAGTTCTACGCCGGCTTTGGTGGCCAGGACCAGGGCCTCGGACATAGCGGCAATATGCTTTAACCCCCTCACGTCCCGCATTCAGGACTGGTACTCACGCAGGTCGATGCTGCTGATCGGCTCTTCGCCGCAACTCTCCAGATACCACCGGGCGAAGGCTAAAATGTCCTTGCGGCAGAGGTTCTCGTTAAAGATACGCCTGCATAAGGGACTTTTCCTGGGAATCCTGAAAAGCATCAGTGCTCACGGAGCAACCCTGCCCTCCGACTGAAGGATGGCCAGGAATTCAGAAGGGGAGACTATTCTTGCCTTGCCTACGTTCTGAAGGGGATATATGTGCTTCAGGTCGCCTGTGACCAAGTAATCGGCCCCGGCTTCCAGCGCACAAGCTAATATTTCGTTGTCGGCCTTTTTGCTGGCGATGATCTTCGGCACCTCTGTCGGCTCTACAATTGTGGACGCGTTGCTTTCAACCAACCCCGCCACAGCCCCTGCTTCTTCGGCAGTGTATCCGAATTTTTGCTCGAGCACGCGGGCAAGCTCCCGGATGATGAAGGGGCTGACCACCAGCTCGTAGTGGCCCCTCAGGGCGGCCCTGAATACCCGGTCGGGCGGCCCGCCGGGGAACAGGAGGGCGGAGACCAGCACGTTCGTGTCTAGTACCGCCTTCATTGCCCCTGCCGCAGTTCATCAATGATCTGTTCCACTTTGCTTTCGTCCGTTATCCCCAGGGTCTGTGCCTTAAGGGAGGCCTTGGCTTGCATCTGTTCCCATTCCCGCAGGGCCATATACTGGCGCAGCGCCTCCCGGATGAGTTCGCTTTTAGAGCGGTTCTCGAGTTTGGCCAGGGCTTCCGCCGTCTCGGCCATTTTAGGGGGCAGGGAGATGGTCCAAACCACTGTTTCCCGCACTTTAACCACCCTCCCAATCGGATGTCGAAAAAGTGGGTATTACTTAGTATTACTCTAGCATCAACACTGCGCCATGTCAAGGTCTAGGGCTTCCACCCGGGCTTACGTCTGGCCGCCTGCAGCAATTCCCAGGGCGGCAGAAACCTCTTGCGCCGACCACCCCAGGGCCGCCGAAACGTGACACCCCGTTTGCTTTCCAGGCCCTTCAGCGTCCTTTACCCCTGGTCTTCCGCGACGACCCGATTGGAGGTTTTAGGCAATACGGCTTATGGGCATCCCTTCCTGAAGTAGGTATGGATTATAGCCCACTCCCTCACTTCTATCACCGGCTATCCCTCTTACCAAACAGTTATTCCGGCACATATTAGAAAGCGCTACGGTATAGAAGAAGGTAGCCCGCTTGCCTGGGTTTTAACAGGAAGGAGAAATAAAGGTAATTCCCCTCCCTCCTGAACCACATAAAAGGTTCCGGGGCGCTGGTAAGGGGAAAGGTTACCTGGAATTCTTATTAGAATCGCGGGCTGAGTAGCGGAATAGATGAGATACGTAACTGCTTTAGAAAATCGCTTGCGCGAAGTTCTGGCCCCTAGGCCAGAGATTGTGTTCGCTTCCCTTTTCGGCCAAATTAGCTGGAAAAAATTAAAGGAACTTGTGAGAAAAATCACAGACTCATGCTAGCAACTCCTTTAAGATAAAGGCAAATCCTTCTAACCACCATTCATTAGGAAAAGGCTAAAAGGGTACGGCAAAATTTAGGGAAGGAGGTTCCATGTTTCCTATGAAGATGTTGATCGTAATGAGATGGTTGCATGATCTGGCCACCGTTGTCTGGCTGGGAGGCATGTTCACCCTGGGAATCGTTCTTTTGCCTTCTGCCCGCCAAGCGCTGGGACCAGGCCCTCACCTCCGAAAACTGATGGAGGGTTTTCAAAAGCGTCTAAGCACCCTGGTCTACATCAGCATGGTGATCCTGATTATCACCGGGTTGCCGCTTGCCAGAAACAATCCCCACTTCCAGGGTCTGTTTAGCTTCGATAATACTTACTCTACCACCCTGACTATCAAGCATGTGCTAGTGCTAGCCATGATGGCACTGGGATTAACCAGGAGCCTGGTCTTGGTAAGAAGAGGTCAGCCAGACAGGGATAGAGAGAAATTAAAGATGGGCATATTATATCTTAATATGGGCCTGGGCGTAGTGGTATTACTGCTAAGCAGTATGAGCGCATATCTAAGTTGAACCCGGTTCAATCTCCCTCCACATCGGAAGGTTTCCATAGAGTTAATTCCTCTATCCTAGCAAATACCTGGTCATTAGAAGCTAAGTTCCAACAGTTATATTCCTGACAAGCTGCTAACAAGATGGAATCGTTAGTCATAAGACCGTACCTCTGCTGCCAGGGTAGCGCCTTTAAACACAACTCCTCAGTAACCGGTACCAAGTGGATATTCATTGCCGGAATTTTTTCTATTTGTTCAGCGTAAATGTGAAGTTGCCTAATAATCTCCGGTCTGCTTTTCAACTTCTTGGCTACGTTTCCCGGAGTAACAAAACCCCCGGTTACTGCTTCCAACATCATTAAACGGTGCATAACTTCTAGGAGAATATTTACGGTAGTAAAGCCGAAAATTTCCTCCCTTTCGCATCTTTCTAGAAAAGAGGTACACTCGTTGGATATACCGCCAAAGTGGTAAATAAAAATGTTAGCATCGATGAAAACCTGGCTACCATCTGGTAATTCTTCAAACCTCAACAAAGTCTTCCTCCTCGAGGATCTTTCTCACTACTTCAGCCTGGGCTGGTATACTACCTCTCGTGCTCCGAACTACAGAAGCTTCCTCTCCAGTCTTCTTGTTCTTATTCTTATAAAGGTATTGTTCCAATGCTTCTTCAATTATAGCATTAACAGGCTTCTTTTTACTTTTAGCTACGAGTTTAGCCTTGTAAAGAAGCCGGGGGCTGAGGGCTGTACCTATTTTTTGCCGCATATCATTCACCTCACGTTCTATTATAAGACTCTGGTAGTCGGACCGTCAAGATTGTTTCTAGACAGCGTTTACCTCCATTTTCATAGCTCCGGCATCGTCCTCATATACCCCGCCCGTAGGATGGATTAAAAAGCCTCTCCCAGTTGCCGCCGTAAGGCTACTGGGGCCTCGGGCTTACCTCCGCTTTCGGCCTCTGAAAGTATAAACTTCTGACCTTAGCCTTCATGTCGTTTTTTCTATTAGCTGCATACAGCTCAGCTTGCTCGATAGCTACTTGTCTCGCTTTGTAGGGTTAGTGATGGCAGGCCGGGTCCTCGCTTTTTAGCTGCCGCCACTTCTTTTCAGGCTGCCGCAAGTTAATGGAAAAATGGAATCCCGCCTCTCATGTAAGTGACGGGGTTCTCCGTTTTTAAGGATTATCTCCTCGATAGCCCGCCAGGAGCATTATAGCCCGGTAAATATGGCCAGCTTGCTCTGGGAGAGAGAGCTTCCTATCGTATAATCGCCAGCGAATAATAGCCCCTTGAATAAGCCCTCCAAAAATATCAGCCAAACACTCAAGGGAAAAATGGGACTGGAATACCCCTTGGGCCATACCCTGTTTAAAGATAGCCCTAATGTGTAAAATATACTCGCTTATTATTTCTTTTATAGTCTCTTTTAAACCAGGGTAGCTAGTATATAGCTCATCTGAAAAAATGATCCTGGACATACCAGGATTTGTTTCCACCAAACCCAAATGAAAGTTTAAAAGTGCTCTTATTTTTTCCTCCGGAGGCAGAGCACTTCTGGATATCTCCGCAGCTTTCTTTACTAAAGTGTAGCCCACTTTTTCTACTGCCGCCCTTAACATCTCTTCCTTGCTGGCAAAATGCTTAAAAAGCGCGCCCTCTGTTAGACCCACTTCCTGGGCCAGGGCGGCGGTAGTAAGATTATTCAGCCCCCTACTGTCTACTATTCTTAAAATAGCAGCAACTATCTGTTCCTGCCTCACGGCAGTGCTGGCTTTTGCAGCCATCGGCAGCCGCCTCCTGAAGACAATAATAGGTCGAGCTTACTCCAGGTTTTTGCGGAATTTCAGGGCACTTATGATAATGATGACCACCCCAAATACAAGAAGATAAATTACCTGGAACCAAAGATAAGACAACCCCACACCCTTTAAAATTATGGCCCGCAATATTTGGATAAAATAGGTCAAAGGTATTATTTCCCCTAATTTTTGCACCACCTTGGGCATGGCATCCTGGGGAAACATAAAACCGGATAACAGAATATTGGGCATGACCAAAAACATAGTAAGCTGCATGGCCTGGAGCTGGGTACGGGAAACAGTGGAAATGAGAAGGCCGATACCCAAGGCGCCCACTAAGAACACAAAGGAAAGGGCCAAAAGGAGAAGAAGATTCCCGTGCACGGGTACACGAAACCACAATATACCCACGGCTATAGCCAAAAGCAGATCGGCAAAACCGATGATAATATAAGGAATAACTTTCCCCCACATAAGCTCTACGGGTTTGATGGGCGTCACTATAAGCTGCTCCAGAGTACCTTTTTCTCGTTCTCTCACTATAGCAAAGGCCGTAAGCATCATGGTAATATTTTGCAGTATCACGCCGATGAGCCCGGGAATATTGAAGTTAACGCTTTTCATCTCGGGGTTATACCACACCCAGGGCCGCAAATCTATCCTGGCCAGGGGAGCCCTGCTGCTTTCTATACCTCGCTGGCGCAAAGTATGGACCATCCATTCCGAAGATTTGGCCTGGGCAATGGCCCCGGCCGTAGATAACACAGTGCTGGCCGTCATAGGATCCGAACCATCCACTAGTACCTGCACCGGAGCTGCCTCTCCCCGGTCCATCCGGCGGGAAAAATCGGCCGGGATAACAAACCCCACCCGGGCCTTACCCTTATCCACCCATTCCCGTATAGCGTCGTGGTTTTCTACATAGGCCACAACGTCAAAATAGTGAGACTGTACCAGGGCCTGGACGAACTCCCGGCTCCTCTGATCTTTCGCCTGGTCCCAAATCACCGTCTTTATGTGCTCCACATTAGTAGAGACCGCATAACCGAAAAGAAACATCTGCATAACCGGCATAAGGAGGATTAAGGCAATAGTCCGGGGGTCCCTCCTTATGTGAATAAATTCCTTTCTTGCAATGGCCCAGATACGTTTAAAGTTCACCCTTCACCAACCCCCTCCCAAGTAGATGGGCCTCCGTACTCCTTCTATCCCGCTCATCCCCTATCCATATCCGGCCCTCGGCCATCATGCCATAATTCTGCCGCATCCCTTTTTGTCGGTGTCTTAAACCGAAACCCCCTCCGGGCGAGAACCACCTTCTACTAACGACACAAAAACATCTTCTAAACCCGGTTCCACAGGGAGAATAGATTTTACCTCCACTCCCGCCCTTTCTAAAGCCTGGCGCACATAAGGGCTATCCCGAAATATATCTCCCACTACTACATGGAGCCCTGCTCCGTACATAGCCGCCTCTAACACTCCCGGAACCTCAGCCAAAGCCTCCAAGGCAGGCATGAGGGGCGAACATTGGATTTCCAGGATTTCACCCTGCATTTTGGTCTTCTTAAGGTGATCAGGGGTACCAAACGCTACCAGTTTGCCGTTATAAATAAAACCAATAGTATGGCAATGCTCAGCTTCATCCATGTAATGGGTGGTGACCAAAACAGTGACACCAGCGTGGGACAGATCATAAATAAGGTCCCAGAAATTCCGGCGGGCCACAGGGTCCACTCCGCTAGTAGGTTCATCTAAAAGTACAAGCTCCGGTTCGTGGAGCAAGGCACATCCTAAGGCCAGTTTCTGTTTCCAGCCGGTCGAAAGATTCCCGGTAAGGGTGCGTTCTTTACCAGCCAAACCAATAAGATTTAAAATTTCCCCTTTACGTTGCCTGAAACGCTCAGGCGCTAGTTGATAAACTCCAGCGTAAAATTCCAGGTTTTCTCCTACCGTCAGGTCCTCGTAGAGGCTAAACTTTTGAGACATATATCCTATCTTAAGGCGAATAGCTTCGGAATCTCGTACAATATCATATCCCAAGACGGTAGCCTGGCCACTGGTAGGGACTAAGAGACCGCAAAGCATGCGGATGGTAGTGGATTTTCCCGAGCCGTTGGGGCCAAGAAACCCGAAGATTTCCCCTCGTCGCACCTTAAAGGAAACATTGTTTACAGCTAAGAAACTGCCAAAACGTTTGGTTAAACCTTCCACTACGATAGCCCACCTGCTCTCAAGCATCACGCTTCCCCCCAACCCTTCCTCCCTGTTTCACTAGAAAGGTAAAGGCATCTTCCAGGGAGGGGGCAATAGGTTTAAGCTCGACCACCCTCACCCCTTCCCGCCTCAATATTGCCGGTACCAACTTACCGGCCTGCTCCTTATCCTGGGCCGTAAGGTGAAGAGAATTACCATAGATTAATACATCGTCTAACCAGGGCTCCTGCCGCAAGCGCTCTTTAGCTACATGGAGCATATCGATGGTTTCCGTTAGCAGAAGTAAGAGATGCCCCTGGAAAAGATTTTTGATGGCCTGCGGCGTAGCGCAGGCTAAAATCCGGCCATTATGTATAAAGGCAATGCGATCACAGCGTTCAGCCTCATCCATGTAAGGCGTGCTCACCAAAATGGTAGAACCCTGTTCCCGTAATCTAAAGAGAATGCGCCAGAAGTCCCGCCGCGCCACGGGATCTACGCCGGTACTGGGCTCATCCAGAAAAAGAACCGCAGGCTCATGGATGAGATTGCAGGCCAGGGCCAGCTTCTGTTTCATTCCTCCTGAAAGCTGGTCGGCCAGCTTATAGCTATGGGGCTTAAGGCCGGCCCAACTCAGAAGTTCCTGTTTGCGTTTCTCTCGCAAGCGGCCAGGTACTTCATGAATTTCAGCATAAAAATCCAAGTTTTCCTCCACGGTCAGATCCCCGTAAAGGCTGAAGCGCTGGGGCATATAACCTATATGGGGCTTAATAGTTTCGGCCTCAGCCGGAACCTCCCGTCCTAAAACAGAAATTTTTCCCTCGTCCGGCCAAAGTATGGCCACCAGCATCCTTAGGGTTGTAGTCTTCCCTGCCCCATCGGGACCCACCAGGCCGAAGATCTCCCCTTCCCTTACTTCTAAGTGGAGATTGTCTACAGCCCGGATCTGGCTAAATCTTTTGCAGAGCCCTTCCGTTTTTATAACTGGATCGCCGTGCTTAGCACCCATAAAGCTTCAGTTTACCTCCCCGGCATCTAAATAGACCACGGCATCAGCCGGCATACCTGGTTTTAGCACCCGCTCTTCGTTAGAGAGGGTAATTTTAACCCTAAACACCAGGTCTACTCGTTCTTCCTTGGTTTGGACGTTTTTAGGGGTAAACTCGGCCTGGGTAGCAATCTCGCTTACCCTACCCCTAAAAGTCTTGCCCGGGAAGGAATCCACGGTAACCAAAGCCTCTTGGCCTATCTTCACATACCCAATGGCCGGTTCCGGCACATAGATGACCAGCCACATATCACTGGGGTCCAGCAAGGTTACAATGGGTACCCCCGGGTTGACTACTTCTCCTGTACTAAAGTTGGTCCTAAGTACAATGCCGTTTACACTGGAGCGTATTACAGTTTTATCCAATTGTTCTTGGGCCATTTTCCAGCCGGCCTTAGCTTTCTCCACAGCTAAAGTAGCCGCTTCTACTTCTTTAGCCCGCAGCTCCACTTGATACCGGCCGGCCAGGGCTATCTCATAATTGGCTCGGGCCATAAGCTTATCTTCCTCCCGCGCTCCAGCAAGTAACAAAGATAACTTTTCTTGGGCAGTTCCCACCTTGGCTTGAGCCACCTCATAATTGGTTTGAGCCTCTTGAAATTGCTGTTCGGAAATGACACCTTGTTTGTACAATACTTCCATCCTGCGCAGCTGTTCTTCAGCATTTTTAAACACAGCTTGAGCCTGGGCCAGATTTTTCTGCGCTTCGTTGATTTCCTGGGGCCGTGCGCCGCTCTCCACCTTTTGTAGGTTGGCCAGGGCACTTTGGATATTTCCCTCCACTCTGGCCCGTTCCATCTCTAAATTGGCCTTGGCCTGGGCCAAGCGAGCCTCGGCCTCTGCCACCGCCGTTTGGGCCTGGGCCACCTGTTCCTTAAGGACACTGTCCTCCAGTACAGCCACTACCTTCCCGGCTTCCACCCATTCCCCTTCCTGGACGAATATTTGCTTGATCCGGCCCAAAATTTCCGGCGCCACTCCTATTTCCGTCCCTTCGATGGTGCCCGAGGCCTGAAGCACCATGCCGCCATTTTGTATTCTTACGGTAGTACCCTGGTTGTCCCTCGTAGTCATAAGGATAACCCCCAGGGCTGCCGCCACGGCTAAGGGTATAAACCCTTTCCTGACCTTGGGCCAAACCGCCTGCACTTCCATCCCTTCCCCTCCCTGCCATTTTTAGTGTTTTAGGAAGTGAGTACTCACTTACTTTATATTATAACGAAAGATCACCTTTTTAGTTTCGCGGCCTTTAAAAATTTTCTACTAGTGCCCGGCCTATTTCCACTACTTGTGATCTATTTAACAGCCCTTGTCGCCGTTACAGTTTAGAATTTCCTTAAAATACCTGTTAGGAGGTTTATCTGGAATGGAAATAATTCGTATCGCCGAGCAGCCCATCAAGCCTACACCCAGGGGAGTAAAAGCCCGCCCTTTGGTAGACCGGCCAGTGGTAAACGTGATCAATCTCCTTTTATCCCCGGGTGA
Organism: Thermanaeromonas sp. C210; assembly: GCF_013167955.1. Classification (NCBI taxonomy): domain Bacteria; kingdom Bacillati; phylum Bacillota; class Clostridia; order Neomoorellales; family Neomoorellaceae; genus Thermanaeromonas; species Thermanaeromonas sp. C210. Next base: position 155,238 of record NZ_BLWF01000001.1, on the reverse strand, counting down.
GGAAGTGCCCATCCATGTCACACCAGTAGATGTTCTTTTTCATGTGATAGAGGGTAAAGGGAAAGTGACTATAGGAACCGAAATGGCCGAAGTTACTGCCGGAGATATAGTGGTCAGCCCTGCCCACATCCCCCACGGCCTACAGGCAGATACAGCAAGCAGCTTCAGCATCCTGGTCATCAAGACTCCCAATCCCAAGTCATTGAGCAAGGTACAACCGTAAGACCAAGATTTGGTAGGCGCAGAGGCCGGCCCGGAAGGAGGGGTTCCGGGCTTTTTTAATTCCATTATAAGAGCATTCCAGAGGCGCTCCACCTATTCTCTCTCAACTCGAGTTTAGAAAAGGCAAAGGGGACCCCATCATTTGTTTTTGAGAGGCGTCTGCCACAGGCTATGGAGCCAACTAGGAGGGTCACTTGACAAGCCAGTAAGGACTGCGTTAGTATATGAGCGAAACTGCGCTGTACGCAAGGGGTGTTCCCTCATTGCCACGCTCGCGCCACGGCAGCAGGGAAATAATTCTGGCCGCAGCCGAAGAAATCTTTGCCGCCAAGGGCCTAGAAGGGGCCCGGGTGGATGAAATAGCCGCCAGGGCTAATATCAATAAGCGCATGCTCTACCATTATTTCCAAAGTAAAGAGGATCTTTACACAGCGGTCTTAAAATCCAACTTTGAGAAGCTTCTGGCCTTGGGAGGTCGGGCGATTACCAGGAGCCCGGATCCCGTGGAGCAAGTCAGGGCCATTATTACTTCCTTCTTCTATTTTTTAGCCGCCAACCCCCATTACCCCCGGCTCTTATCGTGGGAAGCCCTTCAGGGAGGCGTCCACGCCCGCAAGGTTTTGCCACCTATCTGGGAGCAAGGCGTCCCCAACCTAAAAGCCATAATCGAGCAGGGTATGGCCCGGGGCCCCTTTCGTCCCGACCTGGACATCCGCCAGCTGGCCACCACTATACACACCCTGTGTACTTCCTACTTTATGGAAAAGGACATCCTGGCTATCCTATGGAAGGATGAGCCTACCAGCCCGGAAAACCTCAAGAAGCGCCTGGAACACATCCTGGACCTTGTCTTAAGATACATCCTGGCCAATCCCTAATACATATTAAGGGCTTGCCGGGGAAATTTTCCGCAAGCCCCACAATAGACCACCCTAGGAACTGCTTCCCGCCGACATAGCCCAGGGCTTTTCAAAGGCCAGCTTTAGATAAGCGTGGTTCCGCACCAGTTGATCCAGGGTCTGCCGGGCCTGGACCACAGACACCTCAGCCGAAACCAGGTCCGCTTTGGTAGACATCCCCACTTCGTACTTGGCCCTCTCCACGCGAAGCTTCTCTTCGGCCATCTTAAGGGCCTCCAGCGCTGCAGCGTATCCTTCCTCCACCTGTTTGGCTTGATAGTAGGCAGTGCGGGTTGCTTTAGCCATAAGCTCCTGCACAGTGGCATAGTCAAGCTCCGCCTGTTCGAGCTCTTTCTGCCGGGCGTCGTAAGGTGTGTAGGACCCGGTAAAGTACATCATATCTGCGGCCCAGCGCTTCAAATCTATATTCTGCCGCGCCTTCCACACAGTGGGGGCCTTCTCCAGAGCCCTAGACACCGCGGAGTCCAGGCTATCCACCTGCAGAGGCTCGAATTTCACATCATCGGTGAGCTCGGGCCTTGCTGCGGCATCCAGACCGATAGCCTGGTTTAGGGCATTGTAAGCGTCACCCAAGGCGTGCTTGGCCTGCTCGTAGTTCTTTACCGCTTGCTCATACTGGGCCTCAGCTATCACTAGCATAGACGGAGCCACAGTTCCCGCCGCTGCACCCGCCCTCGCGTTCTGAAGGTTAATCAAAGCCTGCTCCTTGAGCTTTTCCTGTAGCAATAACTTGCTCTGGGCAACCTGTACGTCCCAGTATTTTTTACACACATCTAAAACTAAGGCGTCGACCTTCGCCTCGTAGTCCTTTTTGCTAGCCCGCCAGGCGAGGTCAGCAGAGAGAAGCTTATTCCAGCTCGCCTCTATCTGCGGGCCGTAAGGGCCGCTGTAGCCGCCCTGAACCGGGGTGAATTGCACGTCCTCCTGGGCGTCGTCCCTAATCGCCTTAGTGCGCTCGATCTCTGCCTCGGCTTTTTTAAGACCCTTATCGTAATCCAAGGCAAGCTTGATGGCCTCGTCTAAACTAAGCGTATCCTTGGCAGCAGCGGTTCCCGCCGTGCCAAAGAACACTAGAAGGGCCAGAACTAGCGCTATTACCCACCGCTTCAACCTACCACCCCCAAAGTAGAGGACCCGGGCCCATCCCCGGGCCCGGGTCCCGGAAGCCCCGCAGGCTTACAGGTTCATGGTAACGGTCTGGTTAGCCTCGTCCCAGTCTACCTGAGCACCGAAGGCCTGGGCCACCCACCGGAACGGCACCATCACGCGGCCGTTGACCACTTCGGCTGCCACATCCATGGTGACGGGCGCACCGTTGATGGCCAGGATAGTGCTGCCAGGAGTGACCTGCACCACACGGACCTGCCCGATGAAGGTGGCCTTAACGCCGTCCCAGATCACGTTCTCGGGCGAGATGCCGAGGGCATAAGCCACATATCTCACTGGCAGGTAGGTGCGGCCGTCCTTAATGTACGGAGCAACGTCCATGGTGGCCTGCACGCCGTTCACGGTGTAGGTGGTGCTGTTGATGGTGAACACGGCCGTCTGCTTAACCTCGGACGGAGCCGGGGTCACGCAGGTGGCGTTGGCTACCTTGACTAGATAATCAGGATCCTCGAAGAATGGATCGTCAGAGGGTTCTTTGCTATCATACCCATCTATACTGGAATATACGAGCGCCTTGCCACCAATTTTAACCTTGATATCACCCTCGCCGAAGGTCCGATCGATATCGTAGTAAATATCACTGATCTCGATAGTACTCGCCTCGTCACTATTATCCTTAAACTCAATCTCGAGTACGGCATCATCGCGGCCGTCATCGGCATCCTTAACATCAACCGTCTCAATCTCGATGTCACCCTTGGTTACCTCGACCGTAGGCTTGCTACTGAACTTAACACCTTCGGGCAGGGTTAAGGTTATGGACCTGTTCCCGTCGTCAGTATCAATGGCTCCCGCCGCGTACTCAGCTATGACTATCTTGCCAGCCGCTTGGTCGGCCTTACCTATCTGCACGTTCGTCTTTTCAGCAGTTACCGTCACCGGGTTAACGACCTTGGCTATGGTGATCTCACCGGTGAGGCCTGCGCTGCCACCGACCTCAACCTTAAGATCGCCGGTCACGCCAGCTTTGAGCGCTACGCTGATGTCCTCGATGGTCAGTTCGGCAGGATCCTCTTCAGTGGAGCTGCGCTCAATCTTGAACTTGGCGGTGCGATCATCGGTTCCCTGAAGGCCGACAAATTTTAACTTCACGCCGTTATCGCTGTCAACCTCAAAGTCTTTAGATGTTGAGGTCCACTTTCCGCTACCGTCCTTCGCGAGCTCTTGATCATCGATCTTGAACCACCTGGCGTTCTCGGGTAGCGTGAGCGTAATGGTTCGCCCATCTACCAAGCTGCCCTTGATACTCTCCTTGATTACGATATCGCTAACTTCCTGATCCACCTGGCCAGCATAAGCCACTATAGACGGGTCTTTAGCTTCGATCTCTGTCTCATATTCTCCATACTGACCAACAATTATCTCAGTAGGACTTACGTCATAATCACCCTTTACCTTCACAACGACATCGCCAGATTCTGCCTCATCGCTGTCCGTTACCTCTACGCGCACCTTGATCTCGATGGCCATGCGCTGAGTGCTCTCATAATACGTACTGGAGTCACCAGTGGATTTAAGTGTGATCTCTAACGTATCCTCATCGCTGTCGGGTTCAATGCTAAACTTGTCCTCGGGATCACTTACAACTTTACTAGCTCCTGCTGTCTTACCCTTCTCCTCTAGCGTACCAAATATAAAATCAACATTCACTACCCCGCCCCAGGAGAAGCCATCAGGGAGTTCTAGTTTAAGCTTGTCGCCTGCAGCGAAGGTACCAGGTACAGTTTCTTCCACCCGCAATGTCACATATCCGCCCTCATCTGAGAAGCTTTCATCGTCCATTACACTGACCTTTAATGCGCCTTCACTGATTTTACCTACAACTACTGAGCCGTCGACAAGCTGACCCCTGATGTGGGTTATGCTGACCTTAATATCTTCGGATACCCCCGCGGGTACCTTAACGCTGGGGAACCCGATGAGAATACGGAACTTTTCCCCGGCCACTCCATCTATACCGTCTCCGTCAAGCTTTAACTTAAAGCCCCGGTCCGTTATATTGCTGATTATTAGCTTTGCCGCCTCGTTTCCACCTTCGCTTAATGCCACTGGAGGAGTACTTGATTTTGCAATGTCTTCGATGTTCCATGTCTTTCTCAGCTTCTTGCCGGTGGTTTCATCATACACGTATGCCGTTATTGTAGCCGTATATATTTCGTAGTCTGCCGGTAACTCGATCATAGCTTCCGAGTTCTCACTGCTGTACATCGGGTCAATTTCAATCTGGAAAGATCCTAATTCCCGCGTCCCATCATCTTCTACTGTCGGAACCGTCATTGGCGTATACACCGTACCCACAGCCGCTGCCGGTCCTGCGAAGGGCACCATCAAACCGACCAGCATGGCCAGGGTAATGAGGATTGATAGCCATTTCTTCCTCGCTTTTAGCAACTTTCTCCCCTCCCAGAGAGTTTCGGTTTAGTTTTGGTTTAGTGTTGCTGCATCATTGCAGCGTTTGAGTATTAATTGAGCCCTACCATCCCCTCCAACTTTCCCGCCGTCTTCACCGCTCCTGTCGCACCCCGGGTGCCGGATTTATAGGCTCTTCTTCGTCACTCACGAACCCGCGTGCCCGGGACGGTCGACGTGCGGGACCGCATCCCCCCTTTTCCGGTTTCCGCGCCGGTAAGACTATAGCGCCCTGCCGGCGTTTTATCACTACCCCGCAGCGCCGGATAAGCCGGCTAGCGGAGTTTTAACCACACATTCACCACTTCGTTCCCTGCTTCCAGGGTTTCGCGGTCAAGGTCTTTTAGCTGCTGTTCTAAAACCCTGGCCATCGCCAGGCTCGCGCTGTCCTTCCTGCCTACCAGTTCCTGGTATTCCAACAGCTTGCGGTCGAACCCGGCTGTTATGTCCACCGTTTCTCGCTCCCGGTCGATTTCTTTGCCCAGTTTAACCACCTTCTCCAGGAACTGAGCGGTGCTGTCTGCAGGCAGCACCGCCCGCAGGATAGCTTCTTCCTGCTGGTAGACCCAGACTTCCTGCGGCCTCCCGGCTCCCGCCTTCTCGGCCAGGACGGCCACTATTTCTTTGGCGTAGGGTAGATTATCCACTTCCACCTTGACCGTGGTGGTGCGCACGTGCCTGTTCCTGCTGAGGAAGGCTTGCGGCCGGGCAGTGACTTCCTCCCCGGAAGCTATGCGATTTCCGCTTTCACCCTGCTCCCGGGGTTTCTGCCCTGCAGCAGCGCTTACGTGCTTTTTCTCCGCCGCTGCTCCTGGCGATCCATCCTGGCCACTCGCCTTTTTCTCCGGCTCACCAGGTACGCCTCCAGCACGAACCCGCTCCACCGCGTTGCTGTCCGCCGCTGTTCCCACGGCCTGCTCCTGCTCGCCGGCGCTTGGTTTTCCACCCGCCGGAGCGCCCCCATGGTTTTCAGCAATCACCGTGGTGCCCGGAGCGGCCGTATTGTAAGGACCCGGCCACATTGACGGACCGCTTCCGGTGCCGGTACGGCTATAATGAAGGATAAATAGGCCTACGCTCGCCGTTAAGGCAGCCGCCAGGGCGAACTTACGCCACCCTCCTAACCTCCGGGCCTTTCCTTCGGCCGGATGGTACGCTCCCCCTTTTTCTATTTCCTCTATCCGGGCCATGACCCGGTCGAGGAAGTCGGGAGGAGGCTTCACTTCACGGTATATACCTTTTAAGCCCTCGGATATCTTACGTAATCTCTCAAGTTCAGCCTGGCAGGCGGGGCAACCCGTCAGGTGCTCTTCCAAGGCAGCTTTTTCTTTCGCCCTTAATTCGTCATCCAGATATGGGGATAATAGTTTTTTCGCCTGGCGGCACTTCATAGCGCCAACCACCTTTCTTATCCCTTCGCCCGCCTCCAGGGCCTCCTGCCTTTTCCCCGTGTTTCTGTGTATAATAACGAACAACCGGCCGGGAAGTTTCGCGGGGTTTTAAAAAAATTTTTTGCAGTGCTAAGGGAGGAAGCCATCCCGGCGTAATTTCTCCTTAAGTAACTGGCGGCACCGGTTAAGCCGCGATTTGACCGCCGCCTCGCTTTCCCCCAAGGTGGCGGCTATCTCCTTGTAGGAGAGCTCGTCTATGGCCCTTAACTTTAAAGCCAGGCGGTAGTTTTCCGGCAGCTCGCCCATGGCCTTCCAAACGGCCTGCCAGAACTCCTTCTTGTCTATCTTTTCTTGTACATCTTCCTCTGCGCTGGGCAGCTCCCACCCCGTTCCTTCCTCCTCCGAGGTGCTTGCTCCATCTATAGAAAAGGTCTGCAATTTTTTCCGCCGCCTCCAGGAATCTATCCACAGGTTCACGCCTATCCTATGTACCCAGGCGTCGAAACTGCCTTTCCCCCTGGCGAAATCGGGCAAGGAGGTATAAATCCTTAAGAAGATTTCCTGGGTCAGGTCTTCTGCATCTGCCCGGTTTCCCGCCAAAGTTAAGGCCAGGGAGTATACCTTGTCCTTGTAGATGACCACAAGCTCTTCAAAGGCAGAGGTATCCCCCTCCTGTATTCTGGCTATTAAGCTTTCCGCATCACCCATGGGTAAGCTCCTTTTTAAGGGGAATAGCTGGTGACGGAATCCTGCTAATAGACACGAAGGAGAAGAGATGAAGTTTCGCAGAGGAGGGAAAAATTTTGGGCGCCATAAACAGAAAAACAGGTAAATCACGGGGTAAACTGCCTCTTTCCCCGGTCTGCTGTTATTTAAAGGGAATGACAGCCTTTGAGTAGGGTGTTGTATTATGATAGAGTAACTAACTGGTTAGTTACTTTGCATTATAAAACTCCGTCGAGGTAAGCTCAATGGCGCATCCTGCGATACAAAGCAAAGAGCGAATTCTTTCGGCCGCCGAGGAAATTTTCGCCGCCAAAGGTCTACGTGGCGCGCGGGTAGACGAGATCGCCGCTAAAGCTAAAGTCAATAAGGGGATGCTTTATCATTACTTTCGCAGTAAAGAAGATCTCTATGCCGCAGTACTCGAGGCTAATTTCGAGAAGGTCCTGGCCGCCACTAGCCAGGCCGCTAAAGGCAAAGGCGATCCCAAAGAGCAATTGGTGGAAGCGATAAAGACCTACTTCTATTTCCTGGCTCAAAACCCCCATTTCGCCCGTTTGATGTCCTGGGAGGCCCTGGAAGGCGGTGTCTACGCGAGAAAAGTCCTGCCACTTATATGGGAGGAAGGCTTACCCCAGCTTAAAGGGATACTGGAGGAAGGAAAGGCCAGGGGGGTCTTCCGCCCTGACCTGGATATAAGGCAGATGCTGACAAGTATAAGCAGTTTATGCATTTCCTATTTCACCAAAAAGGACATACTGGCAGTTCTTTGGCAAGATAACCCGGCCCACCCGCAGAACTTAGAAAAACGCTTGGAGCACATACTCGACTTGGTGTTAAAAAATGTCCTGCTCTAAAGGAGGGAACGCCTTTGCGCCGCAGAATGGTGCCCGCGCTATCTTTATTCCTCATCCTTATCTTGATGCTCACGGGATGCAGCAAAAGAGACGAGGAATTAGCCTTTAAAGTAGACGGGGTGGTGGAGGCCGAGGAGGTGGATGTGGCGGCCAAGATACCAGGCCGTATCGAAACAATTCAAGTAAAGGAAGGGGATACGGTAAAGGCGGGCCAGGTGCTGGCGTACATAGAAGTTAAAGAACTGAAAGAAAAAGAAAAACAGGCCCAGGCTGCGTTGGAGGCCGCCCGGGCCCAGTATGAAAAGGCCCAAAACGCCCTGCTCCTGCAGGAGAAGGCCAGCGAGGCAGACCTGCAGGCTGCCCGGGCCGCTTTGAATCAAGCCATGTCCCAGTACGATAAAGCCAAAAAAGGTCCCCGGGCCCAGCAGGTAGAGCAGGCCAGGGCCAAACTCGACCAGGCGAAAGCTGCTCTAGAGGTGGCGGAAAAGTCCTACCAGCGCACCAAGCAACTCTTCGAGTCCGGCGCTGTCTCCCAGCAGGTGCTGGACGAAGTAAAAGCCAAGTATGAAGCGGCCAGGCAAGAGATGCGCTATGCGGAAGAAGGTTTGAACCTTCTGGAGGAGGGGACCCAGGAGGAAGATATCCGCGCCGCGGCGGCTGCCGTTCAGCAGGCCCAGGCTGCCCTGTTAAAGGCCGAGGCGGGCAAAATACAGGTCCTGATCGCCAAAAGCGCGGTGCAAATGGCCGAGGCGGACTTAAAACGCGCGGAGGCGGCCCTGGCCGAAGTTAGGAGTAACCTGGAAGAAGCCGCTGTAAAGGCTCCCCGTGACGGTGTGATCGCCGTTAAGTACGTGGATGAGGGCGAGATGATAGCTGCCGGTATGCCTCTTTTTACAATTCAGCAGCCGGAAAAGAACTGGGTGAACGTAAAAGTGAAGGAGACGCTGGTGGGGCAAATTAAAGAAGGTCAGAAGGTGAAGGTGACAAGCCCCAATTTCCCAGGTAAGACCTTCGACGGCCAGGTAGAGTCCATCAGGCAGAAGCCCGATTACGCCACCCAGCGGGCCACCAACGAGAGGGGCGAGAAAGATATTGTCGCCTATAACGTAAAAGTAAGGCTGGACCATCCGGAGCTAAAGGCCGGGATGTCGGTGACCGTAGACTTCCAGGCTACGCAGGAGGAACAGTAAATGCTGGCCCAGTTCTGGTATGTCTTTTGCCGCGAGTGGCGGTATATACTTAAAAATAAGCGCCTGCTCTTTATCCTGGTGGGTGTACCTTTGCTTTATATCACTTTATTCGGCATTCTTTACAGCGCGCACGTGGTAAACCATATCAGCCTGGGTGTCCTGGACATGGACAATACGTCCTTAAGCCGTGCGGTCATCACAGCCTTCTGTGATTCCGACCGCTTCCGGTACACTACCAGGCTGGACAGCCAGAAAAGTATGGAAGAAGCCATGGAAAAAGGGAAGATAATGGCCGCCATCGTCATCCCTCCGGACTTTACGAAGAATATCAAGAGGGGTACGGGCAGCCAGGTGATGGTGGTAGTCAACGGGGCCAATATGATTATCGGGAACTCGGTCACTACAGCCGCAAGCGAAATCATCCAGACCCTTTCTGCCGGCACCCTCCTTACGAAGCTAGAAGCCAGCGGCCTCCCGCCCCAGGCAGCCAGCCAGTTCATCCAGCCCATAAGCTTCCGCTTGCGGGTTTGGTACAACCCCACCTATAACTATACTAATTTCCTGCTCTTGGGTCTCATGGCTACAGCAATCCAGCAGGTAGCTCTCCTCTATATGGCCGTGGCCGTAATCAGGGAAAAGGAACAGGGCACCTTGGGAGAAATAAGGGAGCGCTGCTCGAGCTCTTTGGCTGTTGCGGCAGGAAAAATCCTGCCCTACTTTCTCATCAACCTGATAACCCTTAACCTTCTACTGGCAGAAGGAGCTTACCTTTTCCAAATACCTTTTAAGGGCAACTACTTTTACTTATTGCTGCTGACCGTCTTCTTTTTAGGCTGCGTCTTAAGCCTGGGTGTCTTTCTTTCCACAGTGTGCCGCAATGAACTGGAGGCCACGCAGGTGGCCATGCTGTTGGCCGTACCGTCCTTTCTGTTTTCCGGCTATACCTGGCCGCTTATGGCCATGCCGCCGCTGGCCAGGGCTTTAGCCCGGCTCTTACCCCTTACCTATTATGCGGATAACGTTAGAAAAATCTTCCTGATGGACGCAGGCCTAAGCACTATGCTCCCCGACCTGCTGGTCCTGGCTGGCGCGGCCCTCGTTTTTTTCGGACTGACCGTAGTGGTGGTCAAGAGAAAATACCTGGCGGGAAATACGTGAAAGGGCGAGCCCCTGCTTAGCCATCATAAAACTCCCGGTTGGCCCGGGCGAAGAGCTCCAGTACCTCCTCAAAATCAAGATGATGCCTGCCCTCCAGGCATGCTACCGTGGCGGCCGCCTCCCGGGGGTCCGCGTGTTCCACCGGGGCGTCGGAGCCGGCCAGCAGGCGGATGCCTTTATCCCTCATGAGCCCCCAGGCGTAAGCGGTATTCATCCGGTTCGGGCCCAGCCTGGACCGCGCCCAGGACATTTCCCGGGAAAAGATAGGCTGTATACAGACGGGAATCTCGAGCTCCGCCAGGGCTTCCAGCTGCTCTTCTCTGGCGTACTGGACGTGCTCCAGGCGGTCCAGGGGATGGCGGGTCTGGCGCACGACCCACAGGAATTGATCCACGGCCCGGTCCCCTATGGCATGGACGGCCACAGGTTTATTCCTTTGGTGCGCCCTTTCCACCAGGGAAAGAAGCGCCCGGTCGGTGAAATTCAACACCCCGTAGTTGCCCGGGTCATCGGTGTACTCCCGGGTGAGGGCCGCCGTGCGGGCGCCGAGTCCCCCGTCGAGGAAAATCTTTAAGCCCAGGGCTTCATCCAAAAGGACGGGGTCAACGGTATAAAAATCCACCCGCATCTCTCCTTCGAGGCCGTCGAAGAGGGAGCGCTTCTGGCGGTCCATCCCCATATCAATGACCCACTCCGCCCCCATGTTTTTGAGTTCCCGCAAGCCTTCCGCCAGGATGCGGCGGCGGTCCAGGTTGAGCCCGTCGACGAGCTTCCGCAAAAGACTGGCAACGGCGGCCTCCCGGAAAACCCCGTCCCGGGAGAAAACCCCCAGCCTATCCATGGCCGCAGTGTTGGCCACCGCCAGGTGCAGGCAGGTCCGCACAATTATCGCCGGCTGCGGTCCGAAGGCCTTGTCCAGGAAGGCCCGGTCCGGGATTGTTTTCTCGGCCAGCCCTTCTTGATTAAAGCGGACCCCTATGGCCCACCCCTCCACCGGCTTGGCCTTCAAGGTTCCCACTAGCTCCTCTAGATTGGCACATTTCTCGAGATCCGCAAAGTGGTGGAACAGGGCAAATTCCCATACGTGTATGTGGGCGTCTACGTATCCCCGGCTGCCCATACTTTGGCCCTCCATAATCATCCCCCCACCCTTAGCTTAAACCCGGGACGGGGTTTATACAAGGACTTTCTGCCCGGCCCCGGCCCGGTGATCCCCTGCAGGGCATAAGAAAGCCCCCACCCGGGTGCATACCACCCCGGCGGGGGTCCTGGGGCACCCCAACTTTCTAGCCGGGCGTAATTTAGTTCCTCCCTTCCACCAGCTAAATCAACCTCTCAAATCGAGGGACAAAGCCCTGGCGTGTCCCTACTTTGGAGGGTAGGTGTGCTTGGATTTCGCTCGCCTATGGCTCCCTCGCGGGCCCAACGGGCACTCAACCTCAAAGCTTGAGGCGGACTTCCCGGCAGAATTTGAGCACTCTGTTTCGTTTACCGGCCGCAAGGCCCTGGCGGCCGCGGGTCCGCCTCCCCTTAGGGCTTTGTTCGATGCGGCAGCTCTGGTTCAGTCCCTCCCTTTCAGGCATGCCAGACCTCTCCCGCAAAAAGCGGAGGATAAATCAGCAGGGGCCCGGTGCTAGAGCCCAGGCTTTCCTTCCTCTCCCTTGATACGCCGGTACCACAGGGGGTGACGGCAGCGGGCATACTCCTCGCTCACGTAACCCGTCAGCATGCTGAAGATCAGGGGCCGGTTGGGTTTTAAAAGGAAGGCGGCGAGGTGGACCCCTATCCCCAGGATCAGGAGCACGGTAGCCACATTATGGAGGTGGGTGGCCCAGGTCACCACCCCGTAGGGCAGGGCAACCGAAGGGAGATTCTTAAGGACCTTTATAAAACCGGTGACGATGATTATAAAAAAGCTCACGGCCATATAGGCGTAGGCCAGGCGCTGCTCCGCCAGGTACTTATCCGCCGGCGGTTCTTCACCTCTACCGAACATAGCCTTGATAACCAGCCAGGACTCTTTGAAATCCCCCCGGCGGGGGATAAGATCGAACTCCTTTCTGGCCGCATGATAGGCCACGTGAAGGGCCACGGCGAATACCAGCCAGGCGGCGGCCGCATAATGGATTATCAGGGTAATCCCGAAATCCGAGGACCAGGACAACCCCGGCAGGCGGTCTACCATATAGCGCTTATAGAGGGGCAGTTGGCCCAGGCCGCTAAAAATGAGTAAGAAGGTGGAGAGGACTACGGAGCAGTGGACGAAACGAACCAGGCCGCTATGGCGCTTTACTCGGCCGTTAGCCATCCTTCTTCCCCCCCTGCAATCCCCTGTACGCGGCCACGCCCGCGGCCACCAGGCCGGCCACCGGGGCCAGGAGCACCGCCTGGGCCAGGCCGTTGGGCGTGTCCAGGAAATTGCCCACTCCCACGGGCATGGGCGGCTGCTGCTTCGCCGCCAACAGGGCCTTGTTTATGCTTTCAAAGGGTATGGCAGACACATAGAAGGTAGAAGTGCCCCCGTTCTCCTTCTCCCCGTAGATGTAGCCCCCCAGGGACCCGGCCCTGCGGTGGGCTTCCTGCCGCATCTCCTCTTTAGGCCCGAAGGCGAGGGCCCCGCGCGGGCAGGCCTCCACGCAGTCAGGTATCCCCCCGCGGGTAATCCGGCCGTAGCATAAATCGCACTTGTACATCACGCCGCCCCCGGCGAATTTTGGGGCGACCTTGAGGTAAAGGCCGACCCCGGCCTGTCGCTGGGGTATATGCCATGGGCAGACCTCCCGGCACTTGGCCCCCCCGAAACACACATGGGGGTCTATGACCACGGGTCCCTGGGGCTTTTTCTCCTGGGCGCTAAAGGGACAGAGGTTGGCACAGGGCGGGTTATCGCAGTGCATGCAGCGCCGGGGAATATACACCGTGACCCTTTGTCCCCCGTGCTCCACTTCTACTTCCTGGACAAAGGTCCAGTTATAGGGTGTAAGTCTATCGGTTACATGTTGTTTTTCCGACCAATCCTCGTAATTCTTTTGCGGCCAGTAGGGTTTGAGGTCTTCTTTGCGCGGCTGCGGGAACTTGTCCCAGTTGGCCTCCCGACAGGCATCCACGCACAGGGGCAGGCTGCGGTCTTTACATCCGTCACACCTGGTGAGGTCGATGAAGGTACCGAACTGGGTGACGGCCCCTTCGGCCGCCCTCACCCTTTGCAGGCCGGTGAGGGCCAGGGAGGCCCCCACTCCGGCCGCCAGGGAGCGCCTGAGAAACTCCCTCCGGTTCATGGGCCGAGTACAACCCCTTCCAAGAATTCTTCGGCCTTTATGGCTCTGTTTTTCCAAGGGCTTATACTATCATACTATACTTCTCTTTCGCCGTCAATATGTTTTAGCTTAAGCCAGAGGGACCAACCGACCGGTGCAGGGGGGCTGATATCCCACCAGGGGGAGGTCTCAGCCAATGCCGGCAGAGGTATTTAAACCCAGCCTGGAAGGCCGATCGAAGGGGCCAAAGGCATTAAGAGAATTGAAGGGGGAAGAGGAAAATTTCGGTTGTCCGGCGGGAAAGGTTTTTATAAAATTGAGGCGGGAAGTAAAGGATAAAATAGGACGCCTATATAATCTCCTCAAGTGAAGTGAGGGCTCCGGCCTATACCACGGGGGGAGGGGCCTGGGGCGGGTAGAAAGGGAAAGGCGGGAAGGCGACGTGAACGCCATGCCGGATAAAATTTCTTCGCTGGAAAATCACCTGCGGGAGCTTCTAGCCTCCAGGCCGGAGATCGTGTTCGCTTTTATTTTCGGTTCTTATGCCCGTGGAACAGCTAATAACTTAAGCGATGTAGATATTGCCATCTATGTGGACCAAACCCACATGCCGCCTCCGGGTCCGTACGGTTACATCAGCAACCTTGTGGTTGAATTGCAGCAGCAATTAAGGCGGCGTGTGGATATAGTAGTCCTCAACGAAGCACCTCCGGTCCTTCGTTTCCATATATTCTGTAAGACGGTAAATTACTCTTCTGCCGCGAAGCTTTAGCTCGTATACGTTTTCACGAAAAAACCGTACGTGAATTCCTTGATTTCCAACCCGTACTTAAGATGCAGGCCCAATACTTGCGCCGGCGCCTGGAGAACGGGGCCTTTGGAGGTGCCCAAAAGCAAAAGCTCACGATTTGGACCGCTATCTCAAGCATTTGGAAAAGTATAGAGGTACAACTGCGCAAGAACTCGAGGGTAACTTAGACCTGGCTTGGGTCATAGAACATGGCTTACAACTAATGTATTCAAATTGTCCTGGACATAGGCAGCTATATTCTGGCCGAGGAAGGAATCGTAGTTGATGAGTACGGTGATGTATTTGCCGAGCTGGCAAAACTTAAGGTACTCCCGGCAGAATTTGCCCGGGATATCTCCGGCATGGCGGGTTTCCGTAATATCCTCGTCCATGAGTACGCCAGGGTAAATAAGGCCAAGGTGGCAGAAGTGTTAAACCGCCGACTGGGAGATTTCCGGGAGTTCGCCCGGTATATAATTAAATACCAAATACCTGGACCGCCGCTGACGGAATCATTGTTCGCCCACTATGACTTCCCGCATATGGGCCAGGAATGCCTGCAGGTCCCGACGTAAAAGCCTCAGCCCTTCGGGAAGTTTTTGAACCAATCTCTCTAGGCGTTCGGCCACCAGATTAAAACCGTAAACGTTGCGAAACACATGACGGAAGCCGCGGTATTCGTCCAATAAAGCGGCCGTTTCTCTCTGGATCACAGGGGGACGTAGTTCCGGCAGGTCAAGGGTCATTTGTACCAACAGCTGCCGGTGCCATTCCGGATCGGTGGGAAGGCTGCGGTCTATTTCCCTGGCGATGATTTTAAAGATGTTTTCCGCCGCTACATAAAAATCATGGAGTACCGAGCCTGTTGCGCGCAGGAAAAAGGAGTCGCCGGTCGGAAAAGTTATCGTGGTACCCGGGTTTCTGCTTATCAACCCCCTTTCCGCCAGTTCGGCCTCCAGGCGGACCATATGCTCCAGTTCCTGGCGTATACGGCCTTCCAAAACGAGGAATTCTTCGCTGGTCATAGTTCATGTCCCCTTTTTTTGACTTCATCCCGTAAGCCCGGTAGGGCATCCTCGGCCAGGACGATACTAGGGGGAAAAGGTGCCGTGATGGCCTCTACTTCCGACCACATGCGCCAGTAAAGTTCCTTCGGCGTAAAGCCTTCTACAAATAAATCGATGTCCGAATGGGGGGTAAAATGCCGGCTCCAGGCCAGGGAACCGTAAAGGTAGACCCTGTTAACCCCGTATTTCTCCTTTAACCAACGGGCGGCCCGACGAGCTTTCGCCAGGGCTTCACGGCGGCGGTTGACGGCCGCCTGCCTCTCCCTTTCCGCCCGCCGTCGCCAGGCCTCCCGCAGGGAAGTAATATCGTCCGACACCAAACTTCCCCCTTTCTTCTGGGTCCAACACCCCGTGCCCCTTGCTCCCTGCAGTAGTATTGTACCTTCACCCGTGTTGACGGTCAACGGGCCTTTGCGCTGGCATCCCTAGACCTCTATCCCGGCCGGGGCGCACGGTAAACAAAAAAGCGCGGGGGTTTATCCCCCGCCCTTCCCTCTATGGTATTAGATGGCATGGTCCCTAACCGGGCCGGAATCCGCAACTCCCAGCTCCCGTTTCTTCTCTTCCCATAGGCTGCGGCCCATGGAGGTGACCCACACGGCCTCGCCTATGGCTTTGCCCAGTCCTCTGACGGTGGCCATGCCTACTTCGTCATCGGCAGCCCCCTGGGCTTTGCCGTCCCTGGTCCATACCGTGCCGCCGCTGTAACAGCCGCCGATGCCGCCGCACACCAGGATTTCATGCATGAGGTAGAAATTGATAATGGCCAGGAGGGCCGTCTCCTGGCCGCCGTGGCGCGTGCCCCCCAGGGCGATGGCGCCCCCCACTTTGTTGCGGAGTTTGCCCGGGTGCACCAAAAAGATGGGACGCAGACGGTTAAAGCAGGCGGCCAGTTGGGCGGTGATATTCATGTCGTATACCGGCGAACCTATAATAAAGCCGTCGGCTTCCAGCACGAGCTCTTCCAGTTCTTTGATGTCGTCCTGGATGTGGCACATGGTCTTCTCCCGTATGCACCGGTCGCAATGGGTGCAGAAAGCGATTTTCTTGCCCCTCACACTCCAGTAGCGGGTAGTAATACCGGGAAAGCGGGCGGCCTCTTCCAGGGCCACCTGCACCGCATAATCGGTAGCCCCTTTGCGGGGGCTGCCGCTGATACCTAGAATAACGGGCATAATTTTCTTCCTCCTTCCCCTGACCTTCTTCCCGGCGGCACCCGGCGAGCCGCCGTAATCCCGGCGGAGCCGGGCACCATGTGCTTGAGGCCCTAGGGCCTCCCCCGCAGCTTGGCCAGGATCCTTTCGGGGGTCACCGGCAGTTCGTCGAAGTCAACTCCCAGGGCGTCGGCCACGGCGTTAACCACCGCCGGTGCCACGGGCACGGTGGAAGCCTCGCCGATGCTTTTGGCCCCAAAGGGCCCCGGGGGTTCTCCCTCCTCGATGAGCAAAACTTCTATCTCCGGCATATCCTTGGCCCGGAACACCCGGTAACCCTTCAGGCCGGCATTGAGTACCTTGCCGCTGGCCGGATCGACAATAAGCTCCTCCGTCAGCCCGTACCCCAGCCCCATCTGGATGCCGCCTTCTATCTGTCCTTCCACATACATGGGGTTGATGGCCCGCCCTACATCGTGGGCCGCCACATACCTGAGCACCTTTACCCGTCCGGTCTCCGTGTCGACTTCCACTTCGGCCAAATGCACCCCGTAGGAGTTGGGGCCGGCGACGGAGGCGAAGCTCTCGTAGGCCTTGATCTCCCGGCCGCCCTCCTTGCTCAGCTGGGCCGCCGCCACGATGTCCCCCAAGGGGACTTTCTTGTCCGGGCAGTGACGGCAGTAGGCGAAGCCACCCCCCAGTTCAAGTTCCTCCTCCTTTACCCCTAACACGGAAGCGGCCACTTCCAGAAGTTGACGGCGTATGCTCCGGGCGGCCTTCAGGGCCGCATTGCCGGCCACCCATACGCCGCGGCTGGCGTAGGTTCCCAGGTCCCAGGGAGTTAACTCGGTGTCCGCCTCCACAACCTCAACCTGCTCGGGCGACAGGCCCAGCACTTGGGCAACTATCATGCACATCATGGAGGTACCCCCCTGGCCCAGATCCTGGGTGCCGGTGAACATGGTAACCGTACCGTCCTCGTTCATCTTCAGGGCCACGGTGGTCATGTCCACGTGCACGCCGAAGGTGCCGTTGCCGTGGTTCCCCGCCGCCACGCCCACTCCCCGCCGGAAGCGCCCTTCTCCCTTGGGCTGCCGGGCCTTTTCCTCCCAGTTGAACCGCTGCGCGCCCTTTTCCAGGCAGTCCAGGACGCGGCAGTTCCCCAGGGAGGTCCCAAACCGGGGATTTATGTCTCCCGGCCTGACCAGATTCCGGCGCCGGAATTCTACCGGGTCGAGGCCCAGCTTTCTGGCTATCTTGTTAAGGTGGATTTCGCGGGCGGCTACAAGCTGGGGAGAACCGTAGCCCCGCATGGCACCTCCCACGGGACAGTTGGTGTATACGGAGTAAGCCGTCACCCGGAGGTCGGGAATGCGGTAGAGGCGGAAGGCCTTGTCGATCATGGCCCCCGTGACGTTTAGGGCGCTGGTGGCGTAGGCGCCGGTATTGAAGTAGGCGGTGATGTCCTGGCCGACGATGGTGCCGTCCTTTTTCACTCCCGTCCGCAAATAGTACACGGCCGAGTGGCGTGTGCGGGTGGAAACCATGACCTCCCGCCGGTTCATTTCCACCAGGACCGGCCGTCCGGTCTTCATAGATAACAGGGCGGCTACCGGCTCCAAGACCGCCTCCAGTTTGCCTCCGAAGCCCCCTCCCACAGGCGGCTTGATGACCCGGACTTTATTCACCGGCAGGCCGAAGATTTCCGATAGGATGATCCGCGTGGCGAAAATGTTCTGATTTGCGCTCCATACGGTGAGCTTGCCCGCCGTGGCGTCGAATTCGGCCAAGCTGGCGTGGGGCTCTAAGGCCACATGGGTAACTATAGGCAGCTTGATACGGTCGGTAAACACGTAATCGGCGCCGTCCAAAGCTTTTTCAACATCGCCGGCCGCGGCCTCCAATTTCTTTACCACGTTGCCGCCCTCATGGACCTCCGGTGCCCCCGGCCTCAGGGCCTCCTCCGGGTCGAAAACCGCCGGCAGTTCCTCATATTCAACCTCGATAAGCCGCAGGGCCCTTTCGGCAGTTTCCGGGTCGTCCGCCGCCACCGCGGCCACCCGGTCCCCCACGTACCTCACGGTGTCCGTCAGGATGTATTCGTCCCGGGGAATGTCGTGGCCCTTAAAGCGCAAGGCGCTGTTGTAGGCCACGGGCGGTACATCCTGGTAGGTGACCACTGCCCGCACTCCGGGCAGGGATTGGGCCCGGCTCACGTCTATCCGTTTGATGCGGCCGTGGGCCACCGGGCTGAAGAGGATCCGGCCGTAGAGCATACCCGGCAGGCGCATATCCCCTACGTACACCGTACGGCCCGTAACCTTCGCCACGGCATCGCGGAGAGGAAGCCTCCGGCCGACAATCTGCCCGTCCTCCCCCGCCTGGGGGACCGGGATCTTTTTTACCTCGCCCCGGAGCCTGGCGGCGGCCAGTTCCACGGCCTGGATGATTTTGACGTAACCGGTGCAGCGGCACAAGTTATCATCTAGAGCTGCACGTATTTCTTCCCGTGTGGGGTTGGGATTTTTGTCCAGCAGCGCCTTGGCAGCGATTATCATGCCGGGGGTACAGAAGCCGCACTGGACAGCGCCGGTGGCTATAAAGGCCTCCTGCAGGGGGTGGAGGGAGCCGTCCTGGCTCAAGCCTTCTATAGTGACAATTCTCTTGCCCTGCGCCCTGCGGGCCAGGATGGTGCAAGATTTGACGGCCTCCCCGTCCACCAGCACCTTGCAGGTGCCGCAGTCGCCGCTTGAGCATCCGCACTTGGTGCCCCTCAGGCCCAATACCTCCCGCAGCACCTTCAGCAGGGTCCAGTTGGGCTTCACGTCCACCTCGTAGTCCTGGCCGTTAACATTGAGCCGGATGCGTTCCACATTTAATCACCCTCCCGGCAAGGGAGAGGGGGGACTCCCGGGAACCCCCCTCGTCCGTAGGGCTTAGCTTAGTTCATCAGGCCCTGCTCCCGGGCCATTTTTTCCACATCAAGTTTCTTGCTCTTGAGGTCCTCGATCACCTGCCGGACCTTGTCCTTGGTCCCCGCAGGAAGCTTGCTTTCAAATTGGGGATTCCAGAGGATGCCGGTGGCCCCTTCGGCGGCACCCATGCCGTAGAACTTAGGTTCGAACTTGCCTTCTTTGACAAGCTTGATCAGGTAGTCTATGGCAATGGGGTAGCTCTGGATGCTGGTGCCCGCGATGGTATCCGGGGCCGCCGAGCTCTGATCGTGGTCGTAGCCCACGGCGATCACGCCCTTTTCCACGGCCGCCTGGATCACGCCCAGGCCCGCCTGGTCGGCGTTGCCCAGGACCACGTCGGCTCCCTGCTCGATGAAGGCCCTCGCCTGCTCCTTGGCCTTGGCTACGTCCTCAAAACTCCCGGTCATGGTCTTTAGGACCTCGACGTCGGGTTTGGCCATCTTGGCCCCCAGTTCAAAGCCTATCATGGCATTGCGGATGGGCGGTATGTCCATGCCGCCGACATAGGCCACGACGCCGCTCTTGGTGAGGAGACCCGCCAGGTAGCCGCCCAGGAAACCTGCTTCGATGTTCATGACCTGCAGGGAGGCCAGATTGGGCGGCTGGCTAATGGTGCTGCTGGTGACCACGAACTTTACGTCGGGGAAGTCCTTGGCCACCTTCTGGGCCGCATCGCCGAACTCGAAGCCGTGACCGATGATCACGTCAAATCCCTGGGTGGCAAAGGCCCGGAAGGCCTCCTCCATTTCCGACTGGGAAACCCTCTCCCGGTAGACGCCCTCGATGCCGTGGTGCTTTTCGGCTTCCTTCAAACCTTCATAGGCCGAGGCATTCCAGCCCATGTCGTTGACAGGGCCAGGCAGAAGGAGGGCCACCTTTAGCTTCTCTTCGGCCTGCTGGCCACTGGACTGGGTCTGCTCCCCACCCTGGGGCTGACCCTCTTGTTTTTGCCCTCCGCCACAGGCGGCGGCTCCCAAGAGCAGCAGCAGGGCGGTTAAAACGGCCAGAAGCTTTTTCATTCCTAAATACCTCCTTACTTTTTTAGGTAGTTTTTCCGGAGGCCTCCCACATCAGGGACCGGGGGGCCGCACCCCGTCGGGTCGGCACACCTCCGCCCTTTCTTAAAGGCTGCCGGAGGCCTGTTGGGTCCCCACTAACAGCGGCCGACCAAGCTTTTCTGAGGAATCTCATTCCTCCCTGGGCAGGCGGCTCACCTCCTCAATGGCTTCTATAATCTGCCGGTAACCCGTGCAGCGGCACAGGTTGCCGGAGATGGCCTCTTTTATTTCCTCCCGGGTGGGATGGGGGTTCCTGTCCAGCAGGGCCTTGGCGCTCATGATCATCCCCGGGGTACAGAAGCCGCACTGCAGGGCGTTGTGGCGCATAAAGGCCTCCTGCAGGGGGTGGAGCTTACCGTCCTGCTCCAGCCCTTCAATGGTGTATATCTCCTTTCCCTCGGCCGAGGCCGCCAGCACCAGGCAGGCATTGACCGCCCGGCCGTCCATGATAACAGTACAGGCACCGCACTCCCCGATGCCGCACCCCTCCTTGGTGCCCGTCAAATGCAGGTCGTCCCGCAGCACGTCCAGCAGGCGCTTGTGGGGTTTTACCCTGACCCGGTACTCCTTGCCGTTGACTTTAAGCTTGAGGTCCAGCAGTGACATCCTCGAGCCCCCCAGCTGTAAGAATAGCCCTCCTGGTAAGGGCGGCTATGGCCGGTACTTTGTAAGGCGTGGACCACCGCTGCCCGGTGATGCGCACCATCTCCTGGGCAAGTTTCTCTCCCGCTTCCCGGGCCAGCTCTACCGTAAGCACTTGGCCCCGGACGATCTCTTCGGCCGCCGTCACCCTGGCCGGGACGGGCAGGGCGGCCCCTGGTACCAGCCGCACCTCCTCTACCGTCCCGCCTCCGTCTTTTTTAAGGAGGACCGCGATGCTTAAGCGGGCGATGCTCATGGCCTTGCGCCGGCCCAGTTTGATAAAGCAGGTCCGGGTGCCGGGAAGGGGCCGGTTAAAGCGGATCTCGGTCACCAGCTCTCCCGGCCGGAGGTCGGTTCGGTGCGGTCCCTTGACGAAGCGGCTCACCGGTACCCTCCGCTCTCCCGCCGGGCTCCGGAGCACCACTTCGGCTTCCAGGGCTACCAAAACGGGCAGGGTGTCGGCGGCGGGGGAGGCATTGCACAGGTTCCCTCCCACCGTGCCCCGGTTGCGTATCTGGGGCGACCCTACCTGGGAACAGGCCGCCGCCAGGAAGGGCGCCGCCTCTCGTATGAGGGGAGATTCCGCTACGGCGGCATGGGTGGCCAGGGCTCCCACCGCTATGCACCCGTTTTCTTCCCGAATGTAGGCCAGCTCGGTAAGGTCGCCGATATCGACTACCAGCTCGATATGCCTCAGGCGGGCGTCTTCGGCCCGGAAGCCCACCAGGAGGTCCGTCCCTCCCGCCAGGGCACAGGCCTTCTCACCCCCCTGGGAAAGGGCTGCTAGGGCCTCCTCCAGTGAACGGGCCTTCACATAGTCGAACTTATGCACAATCGCACCTCCTAGGACCTGGCAAGGGCCTTGCCCAGCAGGACTCTTTCGAGATTGGCAGGTAGGCTGCGCACCCGCCTGCCCGTGGCGTGGGCAACGGCATTGACAATAGCCGCAGCCACGCATTCTATGGCCGGCTCGCCCAGGCTCTTGGCGTGAAAAGGACCTACAGGGTCCTCGCTCTCCAGGAGCAGGGACTTCATTTCCGGCACATCCAGGGAGGTGGGTATGGTGTAGCTATCGAAATTGGGGTTCAGGATAACGCCCTTCTGCAGTTCCACTTCTTCCATGAGGGCCATCCCCAGGCCCATGGCAATGCCCCCGTAAATCTGCCCCTCGGCCAGGGCCGGGTTGATGGCCCGGCCGACATCGTGGCCCGAGGTCACCCGCAATACCTCTACCTGCCCCGTTTCCGTATCCACTTCCACTTCGGCCACCACGCAGCTGTACATATAGGTCGGAAAGGCCTTGCCCTGCCCGGTAGGCCGGTCCCACGGCAGCTCCGGTGGTATGACCCACCCCAGCTGGGTCAGGGTCTCTCCCCGGAACAGGCAGTGGCGCACGGCCTCCTCAAAGGATACCTTCTTGGACGGGTCGGAGGGGCAGAAAATCACGCCCTCCGAGCTTGCCAGTTCTTCCGGGCGGCAGGACAGGAGCTCCGCCGCACCCCGGAAGACGATTTCCTTCACCTTCCGCGCCGCCAGGAGCATGGCCCGTCCGCCGGTGTAGGTGCCCCTGGAGGCCACCGTCATTCCCCCGTCGGGCATGGTGGAGGTGTCCACCCGCTGGTAGATAATCTTACTCAAGGGGACACCCAGCTCTTCGGCCACTATCTGGGCGTGGGCGGTGGACAGGCCCTGGCCGTTATCCGTCAGGCCCGAGCGGATAATTACGCTCCCGTCGTCCTGCACCGAGACGAAACCACCGGTGGCGTCGGCGGTCTCGGCTCCCAGGCCGCAACCGCGGTAGCTCACCGCCATGCCGATACCCCGCCGACGGGGGCCTCCCCCTTCATTCCAGCGGGCATATTCCTCCCTCCGGGCGAAATAATCGGCCTCCGCCAGCACCTTCTCCATCACCGGCAAGACGTTAACCGGCTGGTCGTCCAGCTTCTGGCCGGTGATGGTCACCGAGCCGAAGCGCAGGGCGTTCTTGCGCCTTAGCTCCACCGGATCCATCCCTAGGGCCTCGGCCAGCTCATCCATCAAGGATTCCTGGCCGAAAATGACCTGGGGAGAACTGTACCCGCGCATGGCGCCGCCGTACACGTTGTTGGTATGCACGGCATAGACGTCCACTTTCACATGGGGGATCTCGTAGCAACCGGCCGCGTGTACGCAGGCCCGCCAGTTCATAAACTGGGCCTGGGAGTTGTAAGCCCCGCCCTCATCTACCAGCTCGGCTTCGAAGGCCATTATCTTGCCGTCGCGGGTGGCGCCGATTTTATAGCGGAGGCGGAAGGGATGGCGTTTCGCGCTCTCGACAAAGGATTCCTCCCGCGTGTTCACCATCTTCACCGGCCGGCCGGTCTTCATCGCCATGACGGCCGCCCGGCCGCACATCAACCCCATGACCTCTTCCTTGCCCCCGAAGGACCCTCCCAGGGTCTGCTGGATAATGCGCACCTTACCCAGGGAAGTGCCCAGGGCGGCGGCCACATACCGCCGGGTCATATAAGGGTTCTGAACGGAGCCGTACACCGTAATGGAACCATCTACGGGGTCGGGTACTGCCACCGCCGCCTCCGGTTCAATATAGGCATGCTCGATAAAGGGGGTGCGGTATTCCCGCTCAATGATCACGTCGCTCCGGGCAAACCCCTCCTCTACGTTGCCCCGGCGTACGGGCCAGTGGCTGTTCTGGACGATATTGCCCGGGGCGTAGTCCTGCACCTGAAGCGCCCCAGGCTCCAGGGCCTCTTCTATGGTAAAGACCCCCGGAAGCGGCTCGTAGACCACTTCGATGGCCTTGAGGGCAGCCTCGGCCGCGTCCGGGTCTTCCGCCGCTACCATGGCCACGGCGTCGCCCGTGTAGCGGACTTCGTCCTCCGCCAGAAAGAGGTAGGTAAACCACGACCGGGCGGCCGGCAGGTCGGCGGCCGTGAGGACGCAGTGGACCCCCGGCACCTCCCTGGCCCGGGAAACATCAATCCTCACTATGCGGGCATGGGCGTGGGGGCTGCGCAGCACCTTGCCGTATAGCATCCCGGGGAAATAAAGATCGGCGGCGAATTTGGCCCGGCCCGTTACTTTTTCATAAGCATCCACCCGGGGAACCGGGCGACTCAATATGCCCATAACCTCACCTACACCTCCGCTCCCTTGAAGGCCCACAGTTTGAGGGCAGCAGCCCTTACCTCCGACCGGACCTGCTCCTCATTAAGGGATAGCACCCGGCCGCCCGCCACCACGAGACGGCCCCCCACCATGACGGCCCGGACGTTTTCCGGGTTGCGGTACAGAATAAGCTGGTCGAAAATGTTCTTTTCGTTCACCGGAGTGGGGGTATCCGCCGAAATGGCTACCAAGTCGGCCTTGCAGCCCGGCTCCAGGCGTCCCAGGTCCGGCCGACCCAGGGCCCGGGCCCCCATTTCCGTGGCCATGACCCAGACGGTGGAGGCCGGCATTACTCCAGGGTTCTTCTGGGCCGCCTTGTGCAACAGGAAGGCCCCCCGCATCACTTCGAAGAAGTTGTTGATATATCCGTCGGTCCCCAGCCCTACCGTCACGCCTTGCTCCAGGAGCCGGGGTACCGGAGCGATTCCGCCTCCTACCTCGCAGTTGGAAAGGGGCATGTGGACCAGCTTCACCTCGTGTTCCTTCAGAAGCTCGATTTCCTCCGGGCTGAGATCCACTCCCTGGGAAGCCACCACGTGGGGTCCCAGGATGCCTAGATCCCGGTAGACCTCTACCGGCCGCTTGCCGTATCTCTCCAGACAGTACTGGGGCTCGTAGCCGCTCTCCGAAAGGTGCATGTGGAACAGCGCGCCCAGGCTCCTGGCCATCCCGTCGGCCTCCTGCAGGAAGGAGGGGGAACACGTAAAGGTGGTGTGGACGCTCATAAGACCCCCCACCAGGCCCCTCCACCCTTCCCTGATCAAGCGGGCGTTCTCCTCCAGCCCCAGCCGCCCATTCTCCGGGCTCACCCGCTCGCAGGCCTCGAAGGAGAGGATGCCCCGCAGCCCCGCCCTTTCCACCACTTCCTTTTCCACCGAAAGGGCGCCGGGGATGGCGTAGGGCGCCTCGAGGATGTCGCAGAAGGTAGTAATCCCCGAGCGCAGCATCTCCAGGCAGGCCCAGGCGGTGGAGGCCCGGATCATGTCGTGATCCAGCCGGTTTTCCACCAGGGGCCACCAGAAATCGTCCAGAAAACTTTGGAAGCCCGTGGGCGCCACCGGCACCTCAATACCGTGGGAGAGCACACCGTACATGTGCATGTGGCCGTTTATAAACCCCGGAGTGAGGATGCAGTCGCGGAAATCATATATCTCTTCCCCTCCCGCGCCGCGCAAGAGCTCCCCGTTGGGCGCGATCTCCAGGACGGCATCGCCCCTTACCTTAACACCCCAGTCCCGCAGGGGCCCTCGCGCCACCGAGGGGATAAGGTAACCACCCAGAATAACTGCCATTCATTCTTTCCTCCTGCCAGTTCTTTAAAGAAGAAGGGCTTATACCCGCCTCCTGCCGCGTCATGCAGCGGCCTTCCGGGGCGGTCGGACTCTTCAGCAGGGCTTTCCCGGGCCCGCATACCGCCGGGCCCGGGAAAGCCCACCCTTGGCCTGTAGCTCCTTACTTATACTGCTGGATATCCAGCCGGCCCTCTTCCAGATCCTTCATAATGGAGGCCACCCGGTCCTTGACCTCCTGGGGTATCTTGTTCTCAAATCCGTGCCACGGGGAGAGGTAAACCGCCCCTTCTTTGACCCCCAGGTTGTAGAACTTGGCCTCAAACTGATTGTTGTAAATCAGGTCTACAACGTAAGAAATGAGGACGGGAACGCTCTTGATGACGCTCACCACTACCGTATCGGGGGCGATGGGATTCTGGTCCATGTTGCTGCCGATGGCCAAGACCCCTTTCTCCTGGCAGGCCTGGATGGAGCCGAGGCCCGCCTGGTTGGCGTTGGCCATAATAATGTCGGCACCCTGGGCTATCATGGCCAGGGCCGTCTCCTTGGCCTTGTTAACATCGTTAAAGTTGCCCGTGTAGGCCGTTAGGACCTTGACATCGGGATTGATGTACTTGGCCCCCTTCTCAAAGCCCTCCACAGAACCTATAATGGGCGGTATCTGCTCCCCGCCTATGGCGCCCACCGTGCCCGACTTGGTCAGCAGGGCGGCCACGGCACCCATCACGAAGCCCTGCATTTCGTTGTCGATGTTTACCGAGGCCACATTGGGCTGCTGGGAGATGTTGCTGCTGGTTACCACGAACTTCACGTTGGGAAACTGGGAGGCCACCTTCATGGCCGCATCCCCGAACTGGAAGCCGTGGCCGATAATAAGGTCATATCCCTGCAGGGCAAAGCCCCGGAAGTTCTCCTCCATGTCGGACTGGGCCACGTTCTCCACGTACGCCACCGAAGCGCCGTACTTCTCCTCGGCCTGCTTTAATCCCTCATAGGCCGAGGCATTCCAACCCATGTCGTTAATGGGTCCCGGCAGAAGCAGGGCGATCTTCAGCTGGTCCTTTTCCCCGGAAGCTTCGCCGGTAGAGGGCGCCTGGCTCCCGGCGTTGCCGCCGGTTTTGGAGCCGGAGCCGCAACCCGCCAAAAACATCACCATGAATGCCGCGGCCAACATTGCCACCAATTTCTTCATAGGCCCACCTTCCTCCTCAAACGGGCTATCCTTTCTTGGCTCTTGGCAATTACTTCCTCTTCGTCCACCATGGTAGAGCGCCCGCGATACACTACTACCCTGCCGTCCACCACAACGGTGTCTACATCACCTCCATTGGCATTATATACCAAGGCGGAATCGATCCTGTGCACCGGCGCAATATGCATGCGGTCCAGACGCACAGTTATCACGTCAGCCTTAGCCCCTTCCTCCAGCACTCCCAGGTCTTCTCTTCCCAGGGCCCGGGCCCCTCCCAAGGTAGCCATGTCCAGAACCTGACCGCAGGAAAGGGCTGCTGCATCCATGGTCCGGAGCTTCTGGAGGCAGGCAGTGAACTTCAGGACCTCCATCATATCCTGACTGTTGTTGCTGCCCGGCCCGTCGGTAGCCAGGGCCACATTGAGACCCTTAGCCAGCCAGTCGGTAACCCTGGCGGTCCCGGAGGCCAGGTACATATTGGCAATGGGACAGTGGACCAGGGATACCCCGTGCTGCTGCAGGACCTCCAGCTCGTCGTCCTCCAGGCAGACCCCGTGCACGTACTGGACGTTTTCTCCCACGCAGCCCTGCTCCTTCAGCCAGTCCACGTTGCGCATCCCGTAGGCCTTGAGGGTCTTCTCCACTACCGCATCGCTCTCGGCCACGTGGATTTGCAGCCGCAAGCCGTTCCCCCGGGCATACTCCACGGCCGCCCTCACCAGCTCGGCCGAGCAGGCCCAGGGATTGAGCAGGCCCAGGACCAGGTTAAGCCTCCCTCCGGCCCCTCCGTGCCACCGGCTCAGGAGCCGGTCCATCTCCTTAAAGACCGTGTCCTTATCCTCCATGAGAGGCGGATGGTAATTCTGGTCTGCCGAGGTCCGGCAGAGGTAGCCCCGTATCCCCGCGTCCTGCATGGCTTGTAGGACCATATCGGAGCTGGCCTTGGTGGTGTGGACGTAATGCATATCTATAACCGAAGTGGCCCCGCCTTTAAGGTTTTCCAGGCACCCGATGAGGGCCGCCAGGTAGAAGTCCTCTTCCTCCATGCAGGTGGCCAGGGGCCAGACGGCGGACCGGAGCCATTCCATAAGGGGCTTATCGTCCCCCAGCCCCCGGATGAAGGTCTGGAAGAGGTGAGAATGGGCGTTTACCAACCCGGGCAGTACGGCGCAGTCGCGGGCATCGATGACCAGGGCGCACTGCTGCTCCAGGACCGTCTTACGCTCGTCGTCTGATCTTACTTCCCGGATGCGGTCCCCTTCGATCCATACGTAGCCCCGTTTGAACTCCAGGCGCTCCCCCTCCCGGGTGAGAACCCAGCCGTCCTTGATAAGAATGCCCATGAGCCTTCACGCTCCCTCGCTCGTAGTCCGGCGGAGCCCGGCCGGCGACCGCGGCCCGCGCCTAATCTTCTTATGGGGCAGGAGGGCCCTGCTAGCGCCCCCGCGCCTTGCTCAACACGGCTTCCAGGGTAGCGGGTATCTCGTACAGCCGCCCGCCGATGGCCTGGCATATGGCGTTGACGATGGCCGGCGCCACAATCTGGGTGGCGGGCTCACCCAGGCCCCTGGCCCCCAGGGGACCGAACCGGCAGGGTTCCTCCACGACCAGGGGGATCAGGGTGCCCACGTCCAGGCAGGTGGGCAGCAGGTAGCGATCATAGTTGGTGTTCCGCACCTCTCCCCCGGCCAGGCCTACATCCTCCATTAGAGCGTAGCCAATCCCCATGGCGGCGCCGCCGCATATCTGGCCTTCCACCTCGGCCGGGTTCAGGGCCTTACCCACATCGTGGGCCGCGTAGTAACCCAGGACCTCCACCTGGCCCGTTTCCAGATCCACTTCTACTTCGGCCACACTGGCGGCATAGAC
Source organism: Thermanaeromonas sp. C210 (assembly GCF_013167955.1). Taxonomy (NCBI): domain Bacteria; kingdom Bacillati; phylum Bacillota; class Clostridia; order Neomoorellales; family Neomoorellaceae; genus Thermanaeromonas; species Thermanaeromonas sp. C210. Next base: position 126,737 of record NZ_BLWF01000001.1, on the reverse strand, counting down.
GTATCCGAAATAGGCCTCGCCCTGTCCGCAGGACCGGTCCCAGGACAGGTCCGGCGCCTTGTACCACCCGAAACCGTACAGGCTCACGCCCCGGCGGTAGCATTCGGCAGCCACCTCCTCGAAGGCCAGGGCCTCACACCGGTCCCGGGCCGCCACCTGCCCGGCGCGGAAGGTGACTTCCCCGGGTGAGCACCCCAGCATCTCGGCGGCCACCCCCTCCATGGCCCGGCGCACCTGCTCGGCGGCCCGCAGGACGGCATTGCCGCCGATGACCGTGCCCCGGGAGGCTACCGTGGGGCCGCTGTCCGGCACGCGGGCGGTGTCCAGGGCATTGACGTGGATCCTGTCCAGGGGAAGGCCGAGGACCTCCTCCACAATGCGGGCGAAGACGGTGCGGGAGCCCTGTCCCACTTCCACAATGCCGCAGGAAAGGTCGGCCGTGCCGTCCCTGTGGACCAGGAGGGCGGCCCCGGCAGCGTCCAGGCCTTCTCCCCCGGCGCCGAAACAGGAGCCGCGGAAGCTGCAGGCCAGACCGATTCCCCGCCGCCGGTATCCCTTCTGATTTACATAGGCCTGTCGCTTCTCCGCCCAGCCCGCCGCATCCGTCACCCGCCGCAGGCAGGTGGCCAGGCTGACGTCCCGCATGACCTGGCCCGTGGGCCCGGTATCCCCCTCCCTGAGGCCGTTCCTCAACCTCAGCTCCAGGGGGTCCAGCTCCAGGATCCCCGCAAGTTCATCCATAAGCAGTTCCACGGCAAAGTCTACCTGGGGAGAACCGAACCCCCGCAGGGCATCGGCGTACACATTATTGGTAAACACGCCGTAGATGTCCACTTGGACGTGGGGGATGCGGTAAGGCCCCGTGGCCTCCACCGCCGAACGCCACGTCACCAAGGGGGTCTTGGACACATACGCCCCCCCATCGGCCACGCCGTACACTTCCATGGCGCAGAGGGTCCCGTCCTTTTTCGCCCCCACTTTGTACTTCAGTACGTAGGGATGGCGTTTGGTCCCCTCAACGGTGGACTCTTCGCGGGTGAGCTTTATGCGGGCCGGCCTCCCCAAACGGTTGGCCGCCAGGGCCGCCCGGGCGGCCAGCACCCCCATATCGTAATCCTTCCCGCCGAAGGACCCGCCGATGGTAGTCTCCCTTATAATTACCCGGTTCAGGGGCCAGCCCAGGGCCTCGGCCACTATGCGCCGGGCGTTGAAGGGGCTCTTGCCCGGGCAGTAGACCACCATATGGTCCCCCTCCGGCACGGCCACGGCCGCCTCCACTTCCAGGGCCGCATGTTGAACCCGGTGGGTCCGGTAGGTACGCTCGAGGACGACCTCGGCCTCGGCAAAGCCCTCTTCAGGGTTGCCGCGCTGGACCACGTGGTGGCAGATGACGTTGCTCTCCCCGTGCACCTTGGGAGCGTCCGGTTTCAGGGCCTCCAGGGGGTCCAGCACCGCCGGCAGCGGCTCGTATTCCACCCTGACCCGGCGGGCGCCCTCCTCCGCCGCCTCCTCGTTCTCCGCCACCACCACGGCCACTCCGTCCCCAACATAGCGCACCCTGTCCCGGGCCAGGACCGGCCGTTCCCTTTCCTGGGCCACCCTCCCCGGGAAATCCGCGCCGGTAAACACGGACAGGACGCCCTCCACCTTCAGGGCTTCCGAAGCATCGATGCTCTTAATGAGGGCGTGGGGAAGCGGGCTCCGCACCACCTTGAGGTGCACCATGCCGGGGAAGAACAGGTCGGCGGCGTACTTGGCCCGGCCCGTAACCTTGGCCTCGGCTTCAAGACGCACGGCGCACAAAATATTTCACCTCACTCCTTGACATAAGGCCTGCCGGAAGATGCGGGCGGTATCGCACGGCCCACAAAACCCGCCAGGGCACCTATGGTGAGCAGGTAGGGTATCATGAGGAGTATCTGGTAGGGAATATTGGCTCCGGTGGCCTGCAGGCGGTACTGGAGGGCCTCCCCGGCCCCGAATACCAGGGCCGCCCCCAGAACGCCGAAGGGATTCCACTTGCCGAAGATCACCGTCGCCAGGGCGATAAATCCCTTACCCGCGGTCATGTTCTCCGTGAAGAAGTTAAGAAGGCTTAAGGACAGGTAGGAACCGGCAAGGCCGCAGAACAGGCCGCACACCATACTGGCACCGTAGCGGATGCGGTAGACGTTGATGCCCACGGTGTCGGCCGCCCGGGGATACTCGCCCACCGCCCGCACCCTGAGCCCCAGGGTGGTTTTAAACAGGACGAAGTAGGCTACGGGCACCAGCAGCAGGGCCAGGTAGGTGAGCTCCGACTGGTGGAAGAGCACTTCGCCCAGGACGGGGATGCGGGACAGCCCGGGCACGGCCACCGGCCTGAAGGCGTCGATGGGCGGAGGCGAGGTATTGACGCCGAAGATAACCCGGGCGAGGGACGTAGTCAGCCCCAGGCCCAGGATGTTGAAGGCCGCCCCGATGACCACCTGGTCGGCCCGGGCCGTGACTACCAGGAAGCCGAACAGCAGCCCCAGAAGGGCGCCCACCAGGGCCGCCAACAAAGCCCCCATCCAGGCGTCGCCTAGGAAGTAAGACCCCACAACCCCGGCCAGGGCCCCAATAAGCATCATGCCCTCGGCACCTATATTCACAATCCCCGAGCGCTCGCTGAAAATCAGCCCCGTGGCAGCCAGGAGCAGGGGAACGGCGGTGCGGACGTCGGCCGCCAGGAAATTGGTGAGTTCCTTTATGAAATCAGTCATGGCTCTCCTTGACCTCCCTAGGCTGCGCGGAAAGCAACGCCGACAGGCTGAACCCCGGCCGGCCCTTGGCCTTCTGCCAGCGCCGGAACAGTTCCTCGCAGGCTACAAGGATGATTACCACCGCCTGGATTACGTACACAATGGCCACGGGCACCTTGGCCACCATCTGCATCATGTTCCCCCCGCTCCGCAGTACGCCAAAGAGGAGGGAAGCGAGGATGATCCCCAGGGGCGTATTGTAGCCAAGCAGGGCAACGGCTATCCCGTCGAAGCCGTAGCCCGGGGAGAAGTTCTGGAACAGGCGGTGCTGCACGCCCAGGATCTCGCTGGCCCCGGCCAGCCCGCCCATACCCCCCGCCAGGAACATAATGAGGAGGGTGTTGCGCGCCGCGTTAATACCGGCATAACCGGCCGCGCGGGGATTGGACCCCGTCACCCGCGCTTCGTAGCCGACAGTGGTGTGCCAGAGAAAAACGTAGTAGAAGAGCACCATCAACAGGGCCACGCCGAACCCCAGGTGGAGCCTGGTCCCCGGCAGGACAATGGGTAGCTGCGCGCTATCCTGTACCGGCGGGCTCTGGGGGAAGTTGCCCGGGGGCTCGATCATGGGGCCGGTCACCATAAGGCTTACAAGATATATGGCCACATAATTCAGCATCACGGTAGTAATGATCTCGCTGGCCCCGAAGCGGACCTTCAAGGCGCCGGCAATGAGCCCCCACAGCCCGCCGCCCACAAAGCCCGCCAGGAGGGCCAGGGGCAGGTGCACCACCGGGGGCAATCCCTGAAGGTAAATGCCTACGGCAATGCTCGTAAGGCCCCCGATATAAAGCTGGCCCTCGGCCCCGATGTTCAAGAGCCCCGCCATGCGGGCTATGGCAAAGCTCAGGCCCGTAAAGATGAGGGGCGTGGCCTTGACCACCGTTTCGGCCAGGCCGTTCTTGGAGCCCAGGGCCCCTCTAAGGAGGTTCCGGTAGGCTTCCACCGGGTCCAAACCCATGAGGGAAATCACCACGGCGCCCACCGCGAGCCCGATAATTACGGCCACTATTGGAGTGACGAGCCGCTTCATGACTTCTTCCTCAACTCCTTAAGGCGAATAAGTGCCAGCATGCATTAGAAGGCCAGGGAACGCCACCCGCGTTCGGCCAAGAACCGCCCGGTTCCCGCCCGCTCGGCCAGTCTTACTGCCGCCCGGTGGGCCTCGGGCAAAACCCTTTCCTCGTTCACCGTCTGTACCTTACCGTCCGCCAGCACCACCCTGCCGTTCACCATCACCATTTCCACGTTGGCCTGGGAGGAGGAATAGACCAGGGTGGAGACGGGGTGGTGCATGGGGACGGCCTTGGCCCCCTTAAAGGGGTTGAACACAAAGAGATCCGCCTTCTTGCCCGGCTCTAGGGAGCCGATCTCTCCTTCCAGGCCGATGGCCCTGGCCGCATCTATGGTGGCCAGTTCCAGTACCTTCTCGGCCGTAATCACCGTGGGATCGAGGTGATGGACCTTCTGCAGCAGGGCGGCGAGCTTCAGGGTCTCCAGCATGTCGTTGCTGTTATTGCTCCCGGCGCCGTCGGTCGCCAGGCCCACCGTAACCCCAGCCTCTACCAGCCGGGGTATGGGGGCCACGCCGGAACAGAGATACATATTGCTGGTAGGATTGTAGGAAACCCGGGCATCGAAATACCGGATGGTGCGGATGTCCCGCGGCGTCAGGTGGACGCAGTGGACCATGAGGAGGTTGGGGCCCATTAGCCCCAGCTCCACCATGAGATCCACGTCGGGAACCCCGTGGAGGTCTTCGGTAGCCCAGCGGTCGAAGGGCGTCTCCGAAATATGAACCGCCACGCCGGTTTGGAATTCCCGGGCCAGGTCCCGTACCGCCAGGAGGGTTTCCCGGTCGCTGGACCAGGGAGCGGCCGGGGCCAGCCATATCTTGATCATGTCGCCGTGGTACTCGTTGTAGAGGCGGCGGAAATCCCTTTCCACCTCGTCCTTATCCTGCATAATGGCCCGGGGCACGCCGTACTTTTCCCCCGTATTCATGTAACCCCGGCCGAAGACGGCCCGCACCCCCAGGGTGCGGAAGGCCTCGAGGATGCCGTCGCTTAAGCCCGGCCGCGGGTGGGGGTACATATAATCCACCATGGTAGTGGTCCCGCTATGGAGACCGTCCAGGCATCCCAACAGGGCACCGTAGTAGGTATCTTCGGGTTCCAGATAGGCCGCCGTAGGAAAGGTAACGTATTTCAGCCAGTCGGAAAGGACCCGGTCGTCTCCCAACCCTTTGATGAGGGTTTGGAAAAGGTGATTATGGGTGTTGATGAGTCCGGGAAACACCGCCCTGCCCGCCAGGTCCCATACCTGCCTGGCCGTGCCGAACCGGCGGAGGACTTCCTCGGCCGGCCCCACCGCTGCAATCCTGTCGCCTTCCACACCCACCGCGCCGCCCTCTATGATCTCCCGCCGCGGGTTAACCGTCACCACCGTGGCGTTGAGGAGCAAATGATCCAGCACACCGCAAACCTCCTTCTTCCCGGTCCATCCCCCTCCCGGGGTATCCCATGCATATCGAGGACCGGATGGGCTTCGCCCTTCTTCTGAGAACTCCCGGCCTCCCGCCCCCTGCAGGTGCCGCCGCCCGTAAGAAGCGTCAGGAGGCCTTAAGGCGCTTGGAGCCGGCCATCATGAGGCCCAGTTCTTCCCGGTCGGCCTTATCCGCCGGCACGATGCCCATAATCTCGCCTTCGTAGATCACCGCAATCCTGTCGCTCAAGTTGAAGATCTCATCCAGCTCGGTGGAAATCAAAACCACGGCCGCTCCCCGGTCGCGCTCGGCCAGGAGGCGCCGGTGAACATATTCGGTGGCCCCCACGTCCAGGCCCCGGGTGGGATGCATGGCGACGATAAGATCCGGCTGGGGGGAGACTTCCCGGGCCAGCACCACCTTCTGCTGGTTCCCCCCGGACAGGGTCTTGACCAGGAATTCTTCGTGGGGGGCGCGGACGTCGTACTCCTTCATCAGCTGGGCCGCGTTCTCCTTGATGGCCGGCCACTTCAGGAACAGGCCCTTGGCAAAGGGAGGCCGGTAGTACTGGCGGAGGATCAGGTTTTCTTTGATGGTCATATCCATCACCAGGCCCTCTGCCTGCCGGTCTTCGGGAATGTGGGCCACCTTTTGCTCGTAGATAAAGCGCGGCCCCATGCCCGTGACGTCGCGGCCCTTAAGGCGTATGCGTCCGGCCACCGGCTTACGCATGCCGGTGATCACCTGGGCCAGTTCGCTCTGCCCGTTGCCGTCCACCCCGGCTATGCCCAGGATTTCTCCCGCCCGCACCTGCAGGCTGAGGTTCTTCAGGGCCTTAAGCCCTTTCTCGTTCAGAGCTTCTACTTTATCCAGTTCCAGCACGACATCCCCCAGGCGGGGAGGCTCCTTGTCCAGCTTGAAGAAAACCTCCCTTCCCACCATCATGCGGGCCAGTTCTTCCTTGGTGGTATCGCAGGTGTTCACCGTGCCCACCACTTTACCGCTGCGGAGGACCGTCACCCGGGTGCATAGCTCCATGACCTCGTTGAGCTTGTGGGAAATAAAGATGACAGTGTACTTATCTTCCGCCAGGCGCCGAATGACCCGGAACAGCTCCCGCACCTCCTGGGGGGTGAGGACGGCCGTGGGCTCATCCAGGATGAGCAGCCGGGCCCCCCGGTAGAGGGCTTTAATGATCTCCACCCTCTGCTGCTCGCCCACCGACAGCTGCCACACCTTGGCAAAGGGATCGATCTCGTAGCCGTAACTGCGGGAAACCTCCTGGATTTCCTGGGCCGCAGTCTTGAGGTCCACGAGCCCCCACCGCCGCGGCATGCCCAGGATGATGTTTTCTACCACCGTCAGGGCCGGCACCAGCATGAAGTGCTGGTGGACCATACCTATCCCCAGATTTATGGCATCCTGGGGCGAGTTCAATTTAACGGGTTTTCCCCGGAAGAGGATGGTGCCGGAGGTGGGGTGGTACAGGCCGTAAAGGATGTTCATGAGGGTGGATTTTCCGGCGCCGTTTTCTCCCAGGAGGGCATGTATCTCCCCTTCCTCTATTTGCAGGTTCACGTGGTCGTTGGCCCGCAGGGTCCCGAAATCTTTCACAATATCCCGCATTTCCAAGAGACATGCCATGGCTTTGGTCTCCCCTCTTCAAGTCGGGTAGTGCAAGTTCATTCTCCCCGCCAGGGTTCCGGCCGGCGCCCCTAAGCCCAGCCGCGCAGACGGTCCGAAGTCAGGGCGCCGGGCCGGCAGACCGAAACGCAGTAGCCGCAGTTTCTGCACTTCTCCTCGTCCAGCTCCATCTTCTTGATCTCCAGCCGCCGGGCGCCGTAAGGGCAGCGGGTTACGCACAGCCGGCAGTCGGTGCACTTCTCCGGATCGTACCGGAACCGGAGCTTCTCCTTCTGCTCCTGGGGGAGGAGATAGGGCAGGCTGCGGCCGGAGGCCTCCTCCACCGAGGAGTAATTAAGCTCGTCCAGAAGGGAAGATAGTTCCCGGGTCAAAGTCTCCACTACCTTTAGGCCCCGGCTGATGGCCACCGAACAGATCCCCACCAGGCCGGCACCGGCCAGGAGCATCTCCAGGGCGTCCTCCCCGCTGCTCACGCCACCGAGGCCTATCACCTTGACGCCCGGGTTGGCCAGGCAGATTTCGGCCACCGCCCGCAGGGCGATGGGCTTGAGGCCCCCTCCGCTCAGCCAGCCGAAGCCGTAGGGACCTCCGAGCAGGGGCCTGGCCGTCCGCACGTCCAGGCGCAGGACCGGCCCGTAGGAGTCCACGGCCGTAATGGCGTCGGCCCCGGCCTCCAGGCAACGGGCGGCCACCCGGGGTAGACCCGGCCAGTTGGGGGAAAGCTTGGCGATGACCGGGATCTTCACCCGCTCTTTGGTCTTCTCCACCATGGGGATCATGGTAGACTCTTCATAGGACACGAGTTCGATGAAATCGGCTCCCGCCTCCTCCACCGGCCGGACCAGCTCTTCGGCTTCTTCCGGCGTATGCCCCACGGAGGCGATGACCACCACCCCGTGCTTTTTGGCCAGGGGGATCTCCTTTTCAATCCACTGCTCCGCGGTCAGGTCCGCCCATTTCTCGGCGTTGATGAGGGTACCGCGGCCTATGTCTACCATGTGGGGGTAGGGATTGTCGGCCGGTTCCCGGCGCAGGGTCTTGGTTACCACCGCCCCCAATCCGGTCTCCCAGGCCGCCACCAGGGCTTCCCCGCTGTAGGTCAGCGGCCCGGCCCCCAGGACGAAGGGATTGCGCAGTTTCTTCCCCAGGAAATTCACCGTCAAGTCAGCCATGCCTGTATCCTCCTGTTCCTCACCTGGCGCACCCCGCTTTTGACTCCGGCCTGCTTGGCTTCAGCTCGCTCCAAAAACCGTCGCGGGCCCTAACTTACTCAGCCTCAAGGTTTAAAGCGGACTTCCCAGGCAAATTCGACACACAGCTCAGTTGCCGGCCGCAGGCCTCTTAAGGCCTCGGGTCCGCCTCCGCTTTCGGCTTCGTTAAGTTTGGCTACCGCTCCGGTTTAATCGCTCCCTTGAAGCCTAAGCAGGCCACCCCGGCGAAAAGCGGGGATAGCTCAGGTTCCTCAGCCGTGATCCCTGCCGTAAACTAGCGGCGTTTATAACCTGCCGCGGTGGGGGGGCCGGCCCGGCCCTTCGCGCGCAGGCCGTAACCCCCTCACCCCGGACCCGAAATATTCACGGTATTCTTCCCCTAAGGGGCGCTCTTTAGGGCCTTCCGCCCCTCGTGCATAATGACGGCCACCTCGGCCACCTTGCGGGCCAGCCCCTTCACCGTGTCCATACCGATGTCATCCTCACCGGCTCCCTCGGCTCCCAGATCCCGGGACCATACCTTGCCGCCGGCATATCCGCCGATCTCCCCGCCCACCACCACCAGGCCGCGGGTCAGGAGATAATTGATTATCAGGTTAACGGTCACTTCCTGGCCGCCATTCCGGGTGCCTCCCACGGCTATGGCCCCGCCCACCTTGTTGCGCAGAGCCTCGGGAAAAACATGGTGTACCGGCCGCAGGCGGCTGAAGAAGGCCGCCAGCTGGGGCGTGGGCCCCATTACGTAGACCGGGGAAGCCACCAGGTAGGCATCGGCGGCCACGAACCGGTCGAAGAGCTCCTGCATGTCGTCTTGCATACAGCAGCGCGTCTTGTTCTTCTTACAGTAGCCGCACCCGTTGCACGGCGCCACCTTGCGGCCGCGCAGGACCATGAGCTCCGTCTCGATTTGGGGGAAGGCAGATGTGGCCGCCTTAAGGGCTTCTTGCAGCACGTACTCCGTCGCGCCCCTGCGGGGGCTGCCCGAAAGGCCCAGGAGTTTCACCGCCACGGCGAGGCCTCCTTCCTCTAACGCCCCCCGGCCAGCATGCGGGGCAGGTAGGCGTATACCTTCAGGGCGTCCAAGAGCTGTGGTACGGAGATCTGATCTCTAAGGGTATGGGGATGTTCCTCCGAGCCCGGTCCGAACCCTAGGGTGGGGATCCCGGCCATGCCCGCGGTATAAGTGCCGTCGGTGCTGAAATCCCAGCGGCCGATGACGGGCTCGCGCCCCAGGACGCGCCGGAAGGTCTCGGCAGCCACCTGTATCAGGGGATGGTCCTCCGGCAGGCTCCAGGCGGGGAAGAACTCCTCGCCGCCTATGGGCCTCCCCATGTAGCCCGGCTCCTCGCATCGCATAATCTCCACCTCGGCTCCGAAGGGCGCCGCGATCTCCCTTACCTGCTCCAGGCACAGCTCCCGCGTCTCGCCCACCGTGAGCCGGCGGTCGAGATAGAGGATACACTCTCCCGGGATGGTGTTGAGGGAGGGCGTCTTGCACTCCACCTTGGTGGCCGCTATGCTGCCCCTGCCCAGGAAGGGGTCCGCGGCAAACTTCTCCGGGAGGCGCTCCACTTCCCGCACGATGGCCGCGGCTTTAGAGAGGGCATTGTCCGCCCGCTCGGGGACGCTGGCATGGCCCTCCCGGCCCGGCACCCTCACCTGGAGGAGGGCCCGGCCCCGGTGACCCCGGCACAAGCGCAGGTCGCTGGCCTCACCGATGACCACGTAGTGGGGGCGGATGCCGGTTTCCTCCAGGAAATTCCGAATGGCCAACCCCTCGCCTATCTCTTCTCCTACCACCCCCACCACGTACAGGGTAAAGTCGCCCAGCAGATCCAGTTCCTTGATGACCTTCCCGGCAAAGGCCATGCAGGTCAGGCAGCCTTTATCGTCACTGGCCCCGCGGCCATAGACCACGCCGTTTTCGTATTTACCCTTAAAGGGGTCAAAGCCCCATTCGGCGGGGTCCCCGGCCTCCACAGTGTCCATGTGGGCATCATAGAGGATGATCGTCTTACCTCTACCCAGACGGCCGGCCACGCTGCCGGTGGAATCCCGCCATACCTCATCAAACCCCAGCTTGTTCATCCCCGCCAGCAGGAAGTCGGCCGCCTCCTTCTCCCGGCCTGAAAGGCTGGGAATGGCGATAAACTCGCGCAGGAAGGTTACCATCTCGTCCTGCAGGCCGTCAACAAACTTCTGCAAAGTCTCTAGTGACATTGGTTCTCACCACTGTTTTAAGGATACTGACGATTTTAAGCATATTATTCGACGAACCTCAAGGATCTCCTGCCTTCCCCCTTGTATACACAGGGAAGGATTATTCTACCTTAAAATACAGTTCCGTATCCTTGCGGCCGCGGGCCACCAGGCGGCCTCCCTTAAAGACGTAGGCCTTCGCCGCCTGGGTAATAACGGCTTCGGCCGGGCTCTCCGCCTCCAGCACCACCAGGTCGGCCCGGGCTCCTGGCCGCAGGCCGTAGTCCTCCCCCAGGCCCGTGGCAGCCGCGGCGTTGTAGGTCCCCATTTTGAGGACCGTTTCCAGTTCACGGGGCAGTCCCATCTGGAGGACCTGGGCCGTAATGAGGGCCTCCTCCAGCATGTCGGCATTGCCGAAGGGCCGGAAGGGGTCGCGGATGTTGTCGGAGGCGTAGGCCACGTTGACCCCGGCCTCCAGGAGCTCCCTCACCCGGGTGACCCCCCGGCGCACCGGCTGCCTGTCCTTCCTCCCCATGAGGTAGAGGTTGCACGAGGGCAGGGTTATGATGCTGATTCGCGCTTCCCTCACCTTTTCTATGACCCGGGCGGCCACATCATCGGGCACCGCCGCCAGGGCGCAGCAGTGGCCAGCCACCACCCGCCCGGCCCATCCCCGCTCCCGGGTCTTCTCCGCCAGATACTCCAGGGTCCGCACGTCTGGCTCGTCGTGCTCGTCCACATGGAAATCTACGGGTAGGCCGTACTTCTCGGCCAGGTCAAAGGTCTTGTCTATGCTATCAAAGGGGTCCCGGGAGAGATGGGGCGCGCCGCCCAGGGCGTCCACGCCGAGGCGGGCCGCCTCCTCTAAAAGTTTAAGGGTGGCATCGTCCAGGTCGTAATCCACCCCGGCCGGCATGGCCACCAGCTGCAGGTCGATGAAGGGGGAGTACTTCTCCTTGAGCTCCAGGAGGGCCTCCAGAGCCACCAGGCCGATCTCGGGGACCACCGTAACGTGGCTCCGCAGGGTGCCGGTGCCGTGGCCGATGGCCATTTCCAGCACCTTCCCGGCCCTGGCCTGGACGTCCTCCCTGGTCAGGGTATTGTAGAGGCGGGCAAAGGCCAGGATGGCCTCTTCCAAGGAGGCCGCTCCCCCGGCCACCCCCACCAGGGCCTTCTCGAGATGGGTGTGGGCGTCCACAAAGGCCGGGATCACCAGCCTGCCCTTTACGTCAACGATCTCCCGCGCCGGGCCGGGGAGATCCGGTCCCATGTCCCTGATTCTCCCGTCCCGTATTGCGATGTCCTGCAGGGACCCGTCCATAAACCTGGCCCGCCGCAGCAGAAGGTCCATCTCCGCTCCTCTTCCCTTCCGGTAAAAAATTTACTGCTCCCGGCCGGGCCCGGCCTGGCCTTTATCCCCGCCGGGAGCAGGGAGGGGGCTTTGGTATTGGACGGCCCGTCCCCGGACGCCGGGTTAAGGCCGCTCCCTTGCCGCCGTACCGCTTCCCGGCCGGCGGCATTGAAGTCAGGCAGGCCTTGCGCCTAGCGCATGGTGGCCGCCAGGATAGCCTTGATGGTGTGGAGCCGGTTTTCGGCCTCGTCGTAGATCACCGACTGCGGCCCGTCGATGACGTCTTCCGTAACCTCTATGCCGCGGTCGGCCGGCATGCAGTGCATGTAGATGGCTTCGGGCTTGGCCAGGCCCATGCGGCGGCCGTTGCACACCCAGTCCTTATATTTCTCGATGAGCTCCGCTCCCTCGGTGTCGCTGCCGGTGTAGGCGATGGGACCCCAGCTCTTGGCGTACACCACATGGGCGTCCTTGCACGCCTCGTCCATATCGTGGACGATCTCGAACTTGACCCCGGCTTCCTCCGCGTTCTTCTTGGCCTGTTCCACGATCTCCGGCAGGAGGTGGAACTCGGGCGGGTGGGCCAGGGTAACGTCCATGCCGAAGCGGGGCATGAGGAGGATTAAGGACTGGGGCATGGACAAGGGCCGGATGTACTTGGGCGCGTAGGTCCAGGAAATGACGAACTTGAGGCCCCGGAGGTTATGGCCGAACTTTTCGCGGATGGTCATGAGGTCCGCAAGGGCCTGGGTGGGATGGTACAGGTCGCACTGCATGTTGATTACCGGGATCTTGGCCCACTTGGCCAGTTCCCGCATGTAGGCGTTGCCCTTCTTGTAAGCGCAGTTGCGCACCCCTATTCCGTCCCCGAAGCGGCCCAGCACCTCGACCGTGTCCTTGGCCGTTTCGCCGTGGTCGATCTGGGTCATCTTGGGGGTCAGGTAAATGGCGTGTCCCCCGAGCTGGGTCATGCCGGTTTCGAAGGCATTGCGGGTGCGGGTGGATTCCTCAAAAAAGAGCATGTAGAAGGTACGGTCTTCCAGCAGGTGATGCTTTTCCCGCAGCATCTTCCGGCGCTTCAGCTCAAAGGACAGGTCCAGCAGGGTCTCGATTTCCTCCTTGGTCCACTCCTGCAGGGTGATAAGGTGCTTACCCTTGAGATTGGTCTGCAATGTGACTCCCTCCATCAAGCGATAATTTCAGGCTGGCTTGATATTATAATTCGCCAAGAGGTACGGAACTCCTACCTCTTCCCGGAGATTTTTTATCCCAAGGGGCCCGGTTTTATTTTTCCGGGAAGGAGCTGACGTATCCCCGATTTGAGAGGGTAATTTAGCTCGTAAGCGAGCGACTTGAGCCGAGCGGAAGACCAAACTTAGCGAAATTGAGGACGGAGGCGGGGCCGAGGCCATGGACGGCCGAGGCCGGCTCCTGAGGCAGGGAAGCCGAATGAGCCGGGAACCCCGCCGGAGTCCGAAAATTGAGCGCTAGTTTGGTCCGCGAGGCTCACCGAGCGAGCGGGAGCTAAATCACGCCTGGCTAAAAAGTGGGGATGGTTCAGGGGAAGGAGGAGTTGCGGCCCCTTGCTCGAAATGAGATAATTATTTTGTATAATTTCATAACATCGAGGAGCCGAGATGGACCATGCAGAAGCTTCATCTTACACCCCTCTACATGAAGGCCAAAGAAGCCATCATCGACATGATCCAAAAGGGCAGGTTCCCAGAAAACCGGCTCCCGCCGGAAGAGGAACTGGCCGAAAAACTGGGCATAAGCCGGGCCACCATCCGCGAGGCTCTCATGATCCTGGCCCGGGAGGGCGTGGTGTCCAAGAAACACGGCGTGGGCAACTTCGCCCACCCCAGCGCCCTGGAAAACCGCATGCGCATCGACCTCATCTCCGACATCGCCCGCCTACTCAAGGCCAGCGGCTACGAGGTAGCGGTAGAGCACCGGAACTTCCGGGAGGGGGAGCTGGCACCGGCCATCGCGGAGAAGTTGCGGCTGGCCCCGGGCGAAACCCCCCTCTACATCTTCGACCGCCTTTACCTGGCCGACGGGCGGCCGGCGGTATTCATCACCATCCGGATACCCAGGATCCATGTGGTCAACGACATAAGGAATTTACCGGCCGGTCCCACCATCGTGGACGTCCTCAAGGCCTGCTGCAATGCGGAGCCCTCCCACTCCATTCTCACCTTCCAGCCCCTCTCGGCCGATGCCCCGCTGGCGGAGATTTTTGAGCTGCCGGAGGATCATCCTCTTATTTCCTGGGAGGAACTCTTCTTCGATCTCTACGACCGGCGGCTCTGCTACAACACCATCGTATTCCACCCGCGGATCGTGCAGCTTAGCATGCTGAGGAAATGGGGCCGGTAGCCCCTAAGGGCAGGTATTCCTTCAGGTTCACCCGCGGGTAAACCACCCGCCTGTAGTCCTTCCGTAGGGCCAGGTCCAGGGTTGCATCGATGCCCACCTTGGTGTGGGTGCCGTCGGCCCCGGTGGTCGGGTCGTTCTCCATGCCCTGGGCGTAGGGAACGGTGAAGATGTCCCGGGCCGCGTCCACCCTGGTGGCCAGGGCCCAGAGGAGGTCGCCGGTGTCGTAGATGTTGACGTCGGTGTCCACCACCAGGGCCATCTTGATGTTCACGTGGGTCATGAGGGCGGCCAGGGCCACATTCTTGGGTTCCCCCTGGTTCTGCTTGTCCAGGGAGATAACCGCCATAAACCCGCCGGTGCAGGGCAGGAGGTGCACCCCCTTCACATTGGGGGATACATGCCGGGCAAAGCGCAGGAGCATGGGCTCCCTGGGCAGCACGTTGCCTATATAAACATGCTCAAAGGAGCCCGGCACGATGGTGCGGTAGACGGGCCGGTGGCGGTGGCAGAGGGCCGTGACTTCCACCACCGGGTGCTGATAAACCTCCCCGAAGTGGCCGGTGAACTCGGCCAGGGGGCCTTCCTCCTCGCGGTGATGGGGCAGGATGCGCCCCTCGATGACGATCTCCGCCTCCTGGGGGGCATAGATATCCACTGTGGCGCACTTGCCCAGCTCCATGGGCCGGCCCCGCAGGGCGCCCGCCAGTTTAATCTCGTCGTCTTCTATGCGGAAGCCCGCCGCTATCTCCACCACCGGGTCCATGCCGATGGCCACGGCTATGGGCAGGGGCTCCCCGCGCTTTTCCGCCTCCCGGTAGAACCAGGCTATATGCCGCCACTCGTTCATCATCACGGCCAGCCTCCGGGGTCCTTTAAGGTGCAGCCGGTTGTAGGAGTAGTTCTGGCGGCCGGTCACCGGGTCCCGGGAGATAACGATGCCCGCCGTGATGTACGGCCCGCCGTCCCCCGGGTTGTGGTGGGGGATGGGGAGCTGGCGGGTGAGGTCCACCTCCTCCCCTTGGAACACGTTCTCCAGGAACAAAGGCCGCTCCACCGTCACCGGCTCGACTAGATTTTCGGTCGCAGCCTCCACCCGGGAGTTGACCTCCTCCACCCGGCAGCCCAGGGCCAGGGCCACCCTTTCCGGGTGGGCCAGCAGGCCCCCGGTGACCATCATGCCCGAAGGATGGTCCACGTTGGTGAAGAGACCGATGGGCCCGCCCTCCTGGAGCATGGTGTTGATTACGTTGGCCAGCTCGAACCGGGGGCTCACCTTCCGGCTAATTTCCACCAGGTGCCCCTTTTCACGGAGCAGGTCTAGATATTGCCTCAAATCCATAGCCATCCTCCTGATGCTCATATATTTCTGCGAATTTATTTCTGCGAATTTCCGTGGTCCTCCACTCCTGGCAGCCTGCGGGCTCTCGGGGATGGGCTGCCCCGGGGTTACCGGCCTTCCTTACCGTAGGGCTTACCCATGGAGGCCGGGGGAACGGTCCTGCCCACCACACCTGCCAGGACCAGGATGGTCAGGATGTAAGGCAGCATGAGGAAGAACTGGTAGGGAATCTTAAAGCCCAAAGTCTGCAGGCGAAGCTGCAGGGCGTCCGCCGCCCCGAACAGGAAGGAGGCCCCCATAATCCCCAGGGGGTTCCACTTGCCCACTGTCACCGTGGACCAGGCCACGTAGCCCCGTCCCGACGTGAGCTTCTCCATAAAGACCGAGAGCTGCCCGATAGAGAGGAAGGCTCCTCCCAACCCCCCAAGAATGCCGGAAATGATCACCGCCAGGTAACGCACCCGGTACACATTGATGCCCAGGCTGTCCGCCGCGCGGGGGTGCTCGCCGATAGCCCGCATGCTGAGGCCGAAGGGGGTCTTATAGATAATGTACCAGGTGAGCGGCACCAACAGGAGGGCGACGTACACCAGGGGTATCTGCCGGAACAACACCGGTCCCACGAAGGGCAGGTTGCTGAGCCCGGGCACCGCCCATTCCTGGAAGGCCGCCACTGCAGAAGGCTTGGCCCCTATGCCGAAGACCACGTTGAGCAGGTAGCTGGTAAGGCCGATGGACAAAATATTGATACCCGTCCCGGCCACCACCTGGTCCGCCTTTACTGTAATGCTCATGTACCCCAGTATGAGGGCCACCGCTAGTCCGCCCAGGCTGCCCATGAGGGCACCTATCCAGGGATTACCCGTAACATAGGAGCCGTATACCCCCATAAAGGCGCCCACCAGCATGATGCCCTCCAGGGCGAAGTTTATGATGCCCACCCTGGCGGTAAAAACCCCTCCCAGGCTGGCCAGGAGGATGGGAGTGGCCATGCGGAAGGTAGCCGCGAGGAATCCTGCAAGGTTATTTAAGTCCATAACTCTTTTCCTCCAGAACCGGCTTGGCAAAAATGCGTATAACATAATTGCGCAGGAGTTCGTCCATGAGGACGAAAAGGATCACCAGCCCCTGGATGACGAAGACCAGAGAGGCCGGGACCTGGACGCTGCGCTGCATCATATTGGCCCCCACCCTGAGGGCTCCGAAGAAAATGGAGGCGATGGTTACCCCCCCCGGGTGCAGCTTGCCCAGGAGGGCCACGGCCATGGCATCAAACCCGTACTCCGAGCTGAAGCCGTTGAGCAGCCGGTGATGCAGCCCCGCTATCTCCACCATCCCCGCTAGGCCCGCAAAGGCCCCCGAGAGGCTGAGGGCCAGGACCATGTTCTTGCCGACGTTCATGCCGCTGTGCCTGGCCGCCTCGCGGTTGTAGCCCACGGCCCGCATCTGGTAGCCCAGGGGCGAACGCCACAGCAGAAAATAAACTACGAAGGCCGAGGCAAAGGCGATGAGGACCCCCAGGTGCAGGCGCGTGCCGGGAAGTACATAGGGAAGCCACGCGTGCCGGGCTATCTGGGCGGTCTGGGGAAAGTAGCCCGGAGGCTCGCGAAGGGGTACGTCCAGCAGGTAGGACACCAGGAAAATGGCGATGTAGTTCAACATAATGGTGTTGATGACTTCCGAAACGCCCAGCCTGGCTTTGAGGTATCCGGGTATAGCCCCCCACAGGCCGCCGCCTACCATGCCGGCCAGCATCACCACCAGGATCAGGGCCGGGCCCGGGATCCACCCCATGTAAATCCCCGCCAGGGTGGCAAACAGGCCGCCCATGATCATCTGCCCCTCGGCGCCTATGGAGATGAGGCCGGTGCGGTAGGCGACCGTAAGGCCCAGCCCGCTGAGCAGCAGGGGCGTGGCCTTGACCAGGGTCTCGGTAAAGCTCCGCAGGCTGCCGAAGGCCCCGGAGAGCATGTACTTGTAGGCCAGGAGGGGATTGGCCCCGGAAAGGGCAATGATAAAGGATGCCACTATAAAGGCCAGCACCAGGGCGGCCGCCGGACCGAGGATTCCCGCCAGGAGGCCCGATACCTTCGGTTTGCGCTCTATGCTTATCTCCCACTTGCCCAATTTCAACTGCACGCTGCGCACTCCTCTCCCTGCCTAGAGCCGCCACCCATGAGCAACCCTATTTCCGCATAGGTGGTCCGTCCCGGAATGACTTCTCCCATGATTTGACCTTCGTATATCACCAGCACCCGGTCCGAAACCAGAAGGATTTCATCCAGGTCGGCGGAAATGAGAAGGATGGCCACTCCCCTCCGCTTCTCTTCCAGGAGGCGCTGGTGGACGAACTCGGTAGCCCCCACATCCAGGCCCCGCGTGGGCTGAACCGCAAGGAGGAAGCGGGGTTTGCGGTTGATCTGCCTCGCCAGGACCACCTTTTGCTGGTTGCCGCCCGACAGGTTGCGGACCACCGTTTCCGGGTCCGGGGGACGGATGTCGAACTCCCTTACCAGTTTCTGGGCGAGGGTTCTCACCTCCTGGGGGTAAAACACCTTCCTGTGGGTGAAGGGCGGCTTGTCGTAGGTATCCAGCACCAAGTTTTCCGCCACCGTAAAATCCAGTACGAGCCCCTCTTTGTGCCGGTCTTCGGGCACGTGGGCCAGCCCCGCTTCAATGCGGGCCTTGGTGGTCCAGTTGGTGATATCCCGGCCGTCAAAGAGGACCCTGCCGCTTTCCACGGGCCTAAGCCCCATAATAGCCTCTGCCAGCTCCTTCTGGCCGTTACCGTCCACCCCGGCCAGGCCCACGATTTCCCCCTCGTGGACGGTGAAGGTGACCCCCTTCAGTTCCGAGGCCTTCTGCTCCCCGCGAACCCTCACCTTTTCCAGGGTCAGGAGGGGCCTGCCCCGACGGCCCTCAACCTTGGCGTACTCCATCATTACCGGCCGCCCGACCATGAGGGCGGCCAGCTCTTCCCTGGTGGTGTCCCGGGTGTTAACGGTGGCCACCACCTCGCCGGCCCTCAACACCGTAACCCGGTCGGCGATGCGCATCACTTCCCACAGCTTGTGGGATATAAAAATTACCGACTTGCCCGACTGGATGAATCGGCGCAGGTTATTAAACAATTCCTCCACTTCCTGGGGAGTCAGCACCGCCGTGGGCTCGTCCATGATCAGAATGTCCGCCCCGCGGTAGAGGGCCTTGATGAGTTCAATCCTCTGCTGGATTCCCACGGAAAGATCCTGCACCTTGCTGTCCACATCCAGCTGGAAGTTGTATTTTTGGCAGAGTTCCCGGATGTCCTGCCGGGCCTTTTTCAGATCCAGGGCCAGGGGGCTGCTGGGCATGCCCAGGATTACATTCTCTACCACGGTTAGGGTGGGCACCAGCATGAAATGCTGGTGGACCATACCGATCCCCAGCTCGATGGCGTCCCTGGGCGAGGAAATGGTCACCTTTTGCCCCTTTACGTAAATTTCCCCGGCATCGGGGGTGTACAGCCCGTACAGGATGTTCATCAGGGTGGTTTTCCCCGCCCCGTTTTCCCCCAGGAGGGCGTGAACTTCCCCCCGGCGGAGCTCGAAATCCACGTTCTTATTGGCCACGACGCCCGGAAAGCGCTTGGTAATACCGCGCATGGCCAGCACTACTTCCCCGTTCACGGCCGACACTCCTTCAAGGGGTGCAACCCCGGAGACGGGGCTACACCGCCGTCAACTGCTATTGCTCGAAGCTGGACTTGGGCAGGATGCCCTGGGCCTTCAGGGAGCCGTCCTTAATGGCGGCCACCACTTCTTCGATTTTCTTCATGGCGCCCTCGGGCAGATCCTTCTCGTGCCCGTGGAAGGAGGAGAGCCTTATGGCCCCTTCCTTGCTCCCCAGAAGGTAGAGGCCGGGTTTGAAGTCACCTTTCATTACCTGGTCGATAATATAGAGCATCATGTCCTGGACGCTCTGGATGGCCGACACCACCACGGTTTCCGGCGCAACATTGTACTGGTCGTCGACATAACCTATGGCTTTGATGTTCTTCTGTTTGGCCGCGTCGATGACACCCAGGCCCACCTGGTTGGCGTTGCAGGTCACCACATCGGCGCCCTGCTCTATCATGGCCAGGGCCATCTCTTTACCCTTGGGGATGTCCGTCCAGGACTCGGTATAGCCCGTCAGGACCTTTACGTTGGGGTTTACATATTTGGCCCCTGCCTCAAATCCCTTTAGGGAGTCCACTATATGGGGGAACTTCATACCGCCGATCATGCCCACCACGTTGGTCTTAGTTATCAGGCCGGCCACCGCCCCGGCCAGGAAGCCCGTTTCCGGCGTGTTGAAACGGTAGGAGGCCATATTGGGCTCCTGGAAGTCCTGGCCGTTAACCACCGCGAAAATGGTGTCGGGGAAGGACGGCGCCACGGCCTTAACGGCATCGGTGAACTCAAAGCCGTGGGCGATGATCAGGTCGTAGCCCTTGTCGGCATAGTCCCTGATCACGGTTTCATAGTCAGGCTGCGGGACGTTTTCCGTATAGGCCGTCTCTATGTCCAGTTTCTGCTCGGCCTCTTTCAGCCCCTTATAGGCGGACTCGTTCCACCCGGCGTCGTTGATGGGTCCCGTAAGAACCATGGCCACCCGGAGCTTTTCCTCCTGCTGCTGGCCTTGGTTCCCCTGGGAGGGCTGCTCCTTTGACCCCCCGCCGCAGCCCAGGAGGAAAAGGCCCAGGACGGCGACGGCAAACAGCTTGAGCGCGGTCTTCATCCTTTCCGAAAGCCCCCTTTACGGTGTCTTTTAGCCCCTTATCCTCGGCACCTCGGCGATGGATTTAAGTTCCCAGAAATTACTCCCGGCACATCCCCCCCTTCCGTGTCAGGCGAACTACCACCCTGCTCACGGGATCGGGACAGGCCACCAGGGCCTGCCCCTCCTTCTCAAAGGGGAGGTTGCCGAAGGCCATGGCCATGATGGCGGGGAAGGCGTTGTGCAGGAGTTCCAGGCAGACCCCCTCGGCCCCCTCAAGCTTAAGGCAGCTCGTCGCCTGGACCTTGAAAGAGTACCCGGGCTTCAAGCCCGCGCTGCACTCGCCTTCCACAGAAACTACGGTAACCTCAACAGTTTGCCCCATGCCTTTGTTCCTCCTCTTCGGGATTTTCTTTGAGTACGGAACGTTTATTTTTCTTCCACAGGTCGGCCTCTATGATCTCCTGGGTCCGCTGGAGGTGCCGGGAAACCTCCGGCAGGCCGAGCTTAATCATCACCAGGAACAGGCTATCCAGGATGCTAAGCTGCGAGAGGCGGAACTCCAGGGTTCCCGTGAGGTGGGACAGGTAATTGGTCACCCCGAAGAGCTTGAAGTCGCTCAGCCCGGCTATGGGAGAATCCCGGTTGTTGGTGAGGGACACCACCGTGGCACCGGCGGCCCGGGCTATCCGCAGGGCTTCCACCAGGCTGGAGGTGGCCCCGGAGAAGGAGAAGGCCCACACCACATCCCCCGGCCGGGACACCCCGGCCAGCATTTTCTGCTCCCGCTGGTCCAGGGACAGGTAGGTGTTAAGTCCCAGGCGGAGGAGCTTGTGGTGGGCATCCATGGCCGTCACCGCCGCGCCCCCGCAGGCGAACAGCCTGATGCTCCTGGCCTCCAGCAGCACCTCAGCCACCCGCTCCAGCTCCGCGGGGTCCACGTTGGCCAGGGCGGTGTGGATGGCCTCGGTGTGGAGCTTCCGCACCTTAGCCACCAGGGTAGGCCCGTCGTCCTCCGGGGTGATGAGGGACAGGTCCAGGCTCTCCCGCTGGCTCCCGGCCTCGCGCGCCAGGGCCAGGCGAAAATCCTTGAAGCTCTCGAAGCCCAGCCGACGACACAGTCTAAGGACGGTCGTCTTACTTGTACCGGCGTGCAGAGCCACCTCGGAAATGGAGAGGCGGGCGCTGTCCCCTGCCTCCCGGAGGATGACCTCTGCCACGGCCCTCTCCGCCGGCGGCAGCTCCTCCAGGAGGAGGGCCAGCCTTCGCGCAACAGTTCGGTTCATCTGAAAGACCACCCGTCTACCCCTACGGCGTCCGGGCAGCGCTCCGGGTGAGCTCACCTGCGGCGCCCTCGGGCGGGAGTCTACTGCCTCTCCTACCCGTCTCCCGGCCGCCCCTCATCCCGGCCTGCCGGCCCTTTTCTACCGGCCCCTTTCAGCCTGCCAGGAGTGCCCGGTCCCGCCGCGGCGCACTTTGGTTCTTTCTGCCAGCGTCTGTCCGCGGCGAGTATACTGCCCCACCTTTGCGTAACTCACTTCCACCTTTTTAAGACGGAGCACGTAACTCAGTTACATTAAATTATATTCGCCGCCTCCATGGTATTTCCTGCTTGCGGGGCCCTCTGATGTGCAATAATTTTAAACATAACCACGCCGATTGTCTCTTCATCCGGTTCCCTAGCAGACAAGGTTACTATCCTTCAGGTACCACTACGTCCTTTGGGGTTCTCCACCCGTACTGAATAAAATGCCGGTCGTAGGTGAAGGCCAGATCAAAGGAAAGGCGAACCATAACGGCAAAACTGGTGGCATCCGTGCACCAGCACTTTCATTGCCCATCCCCCAGGTACTTATGTTTATTAGTAGATACGTCCTTCTCTCCCTTCCCTATCTTCCGCCGACCCCACCAAGCGCCAGATACCGTCATCAAAGCTGGTTCGAGGATAGAGAGGTGCTTTGCGCAGAATTACACTGTCTCCCCGCACCTCATAAGCAAGATAGTCGCCTTCATCGGCCTGTACGGCTTGGCGCACCGAAAGGGGCAGGATTATCTGCCCTTTGGAGCGAATCCGATCAGGTTCATATTTTAACCCATGTAAGTCCGGAAGCCTTGCCACCGGGCACCGGGACCTGAGACCGGTGCGTGATACAAAAAAGAAGGCCCCGCCGTATAAGGTGCCAGCGCGAGGCCCCTTTATCCCGCTCTTATGCTATACCGTCTTGCACCGCCTCTTTCCGGGTTATCCGGCTGCCTGCCCGTTCCCCGGCCGGGGACGGTCCCGCCTAAAGCGCACCGCTGCTCCCGCTCCAGGCCCAGGGCTCGTAGAAGGCCTTCACGGCCATGGCGTGCTGCCACCTAAGGCCCTCAAGCTGGGCCTCCAGGGAAGCCACGGTGCTCTCCATGGACAGCACCTCGGCCTGGGTGGTCATGCCCAGGTCGTACTTAAGCCTGGCCACCCGCAGACCCTCCCGGGCCGCGGCCAGGGATTCCTCCAGAGCCCGGTAGTTCTCCTCCAGGGCCTTCACATTGTTGTAGGCCTGCAGGAGGGCAAGGTATAGCTGTTCCCTGGTCATATCGACGGCCCTCTCCGCCATCCTCAGGTTAATCATATCCACGTCGTAGGAGTTGTACATGCCGTAGATGTTTTTCTGCAGCTTCACCGTCTCCTCGGCCTTCCACACCTGGGGGCTGGCCTCGATGACGGCCTCGATCTCCCGGTCCACGTCCTGTACTTCCAGGGGCACAAAGTCCACGGTGCTGACCAGCTCCGGCCTCGATCCCTTCGGCAGGCCCAGCAGCTCCGCCAGGTCCGCATAAGCCTTATCCAGCTTATCCTGCGCCTGGGCGAGCTCCGACCGGGCCGCCGCGAGGCTGTTCCGCCTGTTCATGAGGTTGATGCGGCTCTCGATCCCGTATTTGAACTTGGCCTCGGCCTCGGCCAGCTCCCTCTCTTTGGCCGCCACGTTCAAAGCGGCAGCCTCCACCTGCCCCCGGGCGGTCACCACGGCCGAGTATTTCTGGTAGACCACGGCCACAACCGAAGCCACCTCAACCTCGTAGTCCTTCTGGGCCGCCCGGTAGTCGTAAAGGCTCTTGTACACGGCCCCCGTCGGGTCCTGGCCGGCCGCGACGGCAGCATACATATCGGTACCGGGTATATGCGTCGCCCTAAGGAAAGCGTTATATTGGTCCCACGTTTCATCCATGGCCTTCTTCTTTAGCTCCAGATTATCCTTCGCCATCTGCAGGTCATCGCTGGTCGCAAGGGCCATGCTAACCGCGTCCTCCAGGGTCACCACGCCGGGGCCTTCCTGGGAAGCGTAGGCCGTCCCCGCAAGGCCAAGGGTCAGAAGGATCACCGCGACGATCAAGGTTGAGACCACAACAGTCAGCCCCGCCGGCGGGGCCGCACGACCCGTCCTCACCATGAGCAATCTCCCCCCTCTCTACTCCTCAAAAGCGCCTTCAAAAGGCAAGGCCCGGGTCCGCGAGGGAACCCGGGCCTTGCAGACCGGCCCTATTCGAGGTTCATCGTTACGGTCTTGGTGGCCTCGTCATAGCTGACGCTGGCACCGAAGGCCTGGGCGATGAACCGGAAGGGCAGCATGGTCCGGCCGCTCTGGACTTCAGGAGCCGCGTCCATGCTGACGCTGATGCCGTTAAGCTTCAGCTCCTTGCTGCCGATGGTGAACTGGACGGCGTTCATGCCCTTGAGCAGGGTCACAGTCTTGGTGGCTTCGTTCCATAGCACGTTGTTGGGGTCAACACCCAGGGCGTAGGCCACGTAGCGGACGGGCAGGTAGGTCCGGCCGTTCTTCACGTATGCGGCCACGTCCATGGTGTACTCCACGCCGTTCACCGTGTAGACGTTGCTGCCCAAGGTGAAGACGGCAGTCCGGGCGCTCGGGGAGACCACAGTGGCATTTGCCACTTTGGTGACATAGTTGTCGAGGTCGTTCACGTATACCTTGACCTCAACGTCTCCCGTCGCGGCCGTCGCGCTCACATCGTACTTGATGTCCGAGATCTTAATGGTGCTCGCAACGGAGCTCTCGCGGGTGACATAGAACGTCAAGGTGTTATCTTCGCGGTACACGTTCTCGGGCACAGTTATGTCGCCGTCGTCTACCTCGACTTTGGCCGCGCTGAAGTCAATGCCGAGCGGCGCCTTCAGCGTGATCGCAATAGCATTGCCATCGTTGTACTCCTGCGGGTCTAGTGCTCCATCCGCTACTTCCTTGATGTAGATGTCGCCAGCTTCCTGGTCGGCCACCCCGGGCACAAGGGTTGCCTTCTCGGCGCTCACAGTAATGGGTGCCTTGCACTCGGCGATCTTGACCTTGCCCTCAACGTCGCCACCAAAAGTGACATAGACGTCGCCCACGGGGGCGTTGCCCTTCGCGATAATCTTAAGGCCGCTGATGGTAACGTCGCCGCTAGCCCCGCCCCTCGGGAACATAAACCAAGCGGTGCGGTCGCTGTTGTAGTAGTCGACGTCTACGTCGGGACTGCCATCCTTATCTTCAACCGTCATGGGTTCATCTTTCACCCATTTGAATCCTTCGGGCAGCGTCATTGTGATGTAGTCATCCTCGCCGAATTCGAAGGACCCTTTGACATCGAGCGTTATCTCCGTGTCAAGGCTAGCGGACAGGCCCTGATAGATGGTCCCATCGTTGTCCTCAACGTCGATCACTACTTCGCCCTCTCCGATGGTGGCAAGCACAAGGCTTTGGGTGTCGAGGACGTTGCCGCTCAGTTCCACCACCACGTCACCCTCCGTGGCAGTGGGATCAACCTTAAAGTATGGCGTGATCTCAATCCTGCCCGCTACGGTGGTGGAAGCCTTGCTAATGGATATGATCAGGTTCTTGCCTTTGTCATCAACGACGGGACTGTCAGCGAGGACCCCCGTCACCTTCACCGCATTCGAGTCCATCTTACTATTGTCCCACTTCACGCCGGACTTCTTTATCGTAAGTTTAATGGCCTTCCCCTCGTCGAGGGCGCCCGGGCTGAGCTCCTTAATGGTGACCTTCGCACCGGCTCTACTGCTGCCTACCGTTATGAGCTCGGGGTCGTCGACCGTCACCGAAACTGCCCCGCTGCGGACCTTCGCAATGGTCACGCTTTCGGAGTAATCAAAGGTGGTTTCACTGTCCTCGGTGTTGGTCCCCCAAACTGTCACGTCTACATTAATACTACCGGTAACGTCGGCATCCACATCGAGGATGATGTTAGAAATAGTTACGCCGACGATAAACTGCTCTTTGCTCAGCTCAAGAGTTATTTCATCATCGGAGGCATACAATACTTCTTCCGCACTTCCAACTTCCGTGCCGTTCACATACACTTCATCAACTAGCGAGAACGTTACGCCGGCGGGAAGGGTGAGTGTTGCGTATACCGTGTCAGTATTATTGTATACATACTGGCTGGCGCTGTCCTCCGGTCGGGTAAAATCACTAGTCGCCTTGATCGTCACCGAACCGGCGGGCTGATCTTCAGCATCGTTGTCCACATACTTGTAGGTCCCCACAACGTCCGCGTAATCTACCGCCGCCGCCGCCGGTGCGGCCAGGGGCACCACCAGGCCCACCAGCATGGCCAGCGTCAGCAGGATGGAAAGCCATTTCCTGCGTACTTTCCTCAAATTTTTTCCCTCCTTGAGCGCTTGCTCTTAATGAGTTATCACTGTCGTGCGACCGCCGCGCCCTCGTGTCGGGCGCTGGCCTTAGAGTTCTCTTCCGGCCCGGGTACGCCTTTCTTGCCCCTCATCCCTCCTCTCCTCAGGTTTCCCGTCCGCTACTGCGTCTTGGTGCTGCGGTATCTGCTCCGTTGCCCTGGAAAGCCCTGCCGCGGAAGGGGCGGCCATCTCAACCACCCGCTGGTTATCCACCCAGCGGTCCGCCTCCCCTGGCGGGCTTTTCCCTGCGATCCACTTTATTAGACACCGGACTCCGGCCTAAAGTTCCCGGCACCCGGAAAAATTTTTTTGGCTGCCACGAGCTGCGGGAGAAAAACCGGAACGGGCCGGGCTGTCTTCCCCGTTGTGGCGTCTTACAGTATGTGGTATCATAAACAGGAAGCGTCAGGACAGCAGGCCCGCCGCCGGGTGCCCGTGCCCTTGCCCCATCCCGCCGGGGCCAGGGAGGGTGGGGGTGATAACCCTCGCGGGTTGCGGCGGGTGAAAAATTTTTATCCTTAGTTATAAGACGGCGGGAACTTTCGGGCGTCATTTTTTGTCTAATAAATGTCCGGGAAGGTACCGGGCCTCCAGGGGTGTTGGTCTTGAACCTTGGTGACAAAAAGAGGGAGTTTGAGAAGCTGGTTATAGCCTATCAGGACAGGGTGTACGCCCTGAGCTACCAGTTGACGGGAAATCATGCCGACGCCCAGGACCTGGCCCAGGAGGTCTTCGTGAGAGCCTACCTCAACCTGGAGAAGTTCCGCTATGAGGCGGACCCCGGTACGTGGCTCCACCGGATCACGGTGAACGTGTACCTCAATTCCCGGCGCAGGAGCAAGAAGGACAACATCGCCTATTCCCTGGACGAACCCCTGGAGACCGAGGAAGGGGAAGTGACCCGGGAGCTGGCGGCGGCAGGCGGGGACCCCCAGGAGCTCCTGGACGAGAAGGAGCGCCGGCGCTGTCTGCGGCAGGCCCTGGAGGAGCTCTCCCCTGAATACCGCGCCGTCCTGGTCCTCCGGGAGTTCCAGGGGTTGAGCTACGAGGAGATAGCCCATGCCCTGGGCTGCTCCCTGGGTACGGTGAAGTCGCGGCTCAACCGCGCCAGGCTGGCCCTGAAGGAAAAGGTGGCGTCCCTGGAAAGGAAGGGGCCGATTCCGGCACCCCAGGGCGCCGCCCGGAGTGTGCCTGTGGGGAAGCCCCGGGAGGGTTGCACCCGCCCGTAAACGGGTGCCGGGACCGCGGCGTTACATAAGGCGCCGGCAGGCCGGGAGGGTGGCATAGTACCCCCCGCAGCGCGGCCGGCGGCCGAGGATGCAGGTGGCGAAGATGAACTGCGCAGAAGCAAGGGAGGCCTTCTCCCTACATCTCGATAAGCTTCTGGGCCCTCCGGAAGAAGGGGAGCTGGCGGGCCACCTTGAGGTCTGCCCCCGATGCCGGAAAGAGCTGGCGGCCCTGGAGGTGGCCCTGAAGGGCCTGCGAACCCTGCCCGGGATGAGCCCGGCCGCGCCCCAGGGGCTAGCGCGGGAGGTAATGGCCCGGGTGGAGGCCCTAGAGGGGCGCAGGGCAAGGCTTAGCGCCTGGAAGCGCTGGGCGGCGTCCGCGGCTGCCGCCGTCCTCCTGGCGGCAGGGTCCCTGGCCTACGCGGCCCGAGATGCGGGGCCCGGCGGGCGGCTGACCGCCCTGGAGCTCGATCCTGCGCCGGAGCAGGTGCTCCCCGCGCCGCCGGGTTCAGGCGAGGACCGGCAGGCCTTTAGCGGCGTTCCGGAAGGTGAAAGCTATACCGGGGAAGGGCAAGCCTCACCCGTTGAGCCCGTCGCCGGGGGCGGGGGGAACGGGGAAGGTGCCCCGCCCGGCCCCAGTGCAGGGAGCGGCGTCCAGGCCCCTGCGAACGGGGTCCGGGGAGAAACCCCTCCCCCGGGGGAGAGTGAAAGTAGCGCTTCTTCCCCCTCCCGGTCTACGCCGGCCCCCATTAAGGCGGCCTCCAGGGAGCCTCTGCGCCCCGTGGCCTTCATGAATAAGGAGCGGCAGATCCAGAGCACCTTCCTCAAGGTGGCCGCCGGGAACCTGGACCGTGCGTTGAAGGAGGCTGCGGCCACCGGAACGGAGTTCAATGTCTCCTCCCAGATCATAGCGGTGCAGAACACGGGGGGAGAACAGCGGGCGGCGGTGAGGTTCACCGTGGCGCCCGGTAAGGCCCCTGCCCTGGTGGCCGGGCTGTCCCGGCTAGGCACGGTGCTGGAGGAGCGGCAGGAGACGGAGGACGTAACGGCCCGCTTCGCCGCGATCCTGGAGCAGTACCGGGAGACGGTGGAGAGGGCCAACGCAGCCCGGGACGAGGAGGAGCGGCAGCGGCTCCTGTCCCAGGCCGAGTTCCTGGAGAAGCAGCTTGCCGCCTGGGATAAGGAGGCAGGCCAGCACGTCGTGGTCCTGTGGCTGGAGAAGAGGTAGAGGGAAAAATAAAGCCCTGCATTCCTGTGGTAAGGGGTGCGGGGCTTTTAGTATGCCTGAGGGCCTCAATGCCGCAGCAGGGAGGCTATAATTCCTCCAAACCCGACTAATAGGGTTATAATAGTGCCTATAAACCACAATTGCAAGGCACCGAGCTTTTGCATCAACTTTTGTTCCAGGCCGTCGATTCTAGTATCGAGCCTTTTTATTTCCCCGGTGAACTTCTCGTCCAGGGCCTTTATGGACCGGTTCACTTCTTTGATCTCGCGGGTGAACTTCTCGTCCAGGGCCTTTATCTGTCCGGTAAGCCTATCGTCCAGCTCCTTCACGGACCGGTTTATCTCTCTGATTTCCCCGGTAAACTTCTCGTCCAGCCTGTCGGCCCGCTGGAGCAAGAAGAAAAACTCCGAAGATGTTAAACCTTTGGGTGGTTCGCCGGCAGCAGCAGTCTCCCTCAATATTTCCTCCGGCACGGCCCTCAACCCCTCTCACCCCATTTTAACCGGAACCGACAGCCGGTATCAATGGAGTTTCTGCCTGCAGGATGCCCCTAACCTGTCGGGGTAAAAGATGATTTAGCCCCTTTTTTCGATCTCCTGCAAAACCCAGTTATAAGTGGCCTCCGCCAGGCGCACGGCCTCCAGGTATTCCTGTTCGTCCACGGGATCCCAGTCGCCGGGATAGCGGGTGGTGACGGCGTAGTCGGTAAGGGTGACGGCTTCCCTGATAAGGGGTGGCACGGCAATCTTGCCCCGGCGCTCGAGGAGGCTCAAAAGGTGGCCGATGGAGTGGGTGCGGGGGTAGTCGAGGTTAAGGTAGAGGAGCAAGCCTTTAAGGGCCTTCTCGGCGGCCTGCTGGGCGTCGAAACAAAGGTCCTCGTAGAGGATGTCCGGGGACTGGCGCCCCATCCGGGCCCGGGCCAGGTTACTGCGGGCCCGCTCCAGCCATACCTGCCAGGATTTATCCTTCCGGTTTCTTTTCATAGACGACGATCCCCTTCAGAGCTTCCCGGTAGACGAAGCCCGCGGTGTGACGGTACTTCTCCACCCCTTCCGGCGTCTCCACTATTATGTCTACCGATACCGGGAGCCCGGCCAGTTTCCTGTATATCTCCCGGGCCAGGGCCCGCCGGTTCTTAACCCCTTGTTTGATGACCAGGAGGTCGTAGTCGCTTTCGGGGCTGTCGTCTCCCCGGCTGCGGGAGCCGAAGAGAATGACTTTGTCCGGGTCGGCGGCCTCGCGGACTCTGGCCAGGATGAGTTCTAACATTTTGTTCACCTTTATCTCCCCGTCAGGGCGCAAAAATTAGACGTTAAGCCCGGGCAGCACCCCGCCCCGGAGCCGGGTGAAGGGGCGTTCGCGGGCGGGCCCCCTCCGGGCAAAGCGTGCGTACACCTCGCGCATCCCCACTTTCGAGCCTAGGCCTACCTTGGCTTTCGCTCGCTCCAGAAACCCTCGCGGGCCAAACTATCACTCAGCCTCAAGCTCCGGCGGACTTCCCGGCAAATTCGACATCCTGTCTCAGTTGCCGGCCTCGGCCATCCCTGGCCTCGGGTCCGCCTCCGCTTTTCGTCTTCGTGAAGTTTGGCAACCGCTCGGGTTTAGTCGCTCGCTTTCAAGCCAAGGCAGGCTTCCCCCCTCTAAAAGTGGCGAAAACTCAGTGTGTGCACCCGGCATACCCTGCCGATTTTTCTACATTATACCACCGGGCAGCAGCCCCTACAATCCCGCAAGGCGCCTTAAGACCGCGGCGGTCTGGGCCCGGGTAAGGGAAGACAGGGGGGACAATACATCCGGGGCCGTCCCCCGGAGCAACCCGGCGGCAAAGGCCCGGGCCAGAACCTCCCGGCTCCAGGAAGGCGCCTGGTGCCAATCCCTGAAGGGGAGGTCAAGGGCCGGGGAAGGTGCCCGGTCGCCCAGATAGCGCACCAGGAGGGCGGCGGCTTCGGCCCGGGTAACGGGGAGGCCGGCCCGGAAGGTGCCGTCTTCAAAGCCCACCACAAGGCCCCGCTCACGGGCGGCGGCCACCACCCCCCGGGCCCAGGAGGGAATCTCGGCCGCATCGGTAAAGGGCAGCTCGGGGGAAGGCGCCACCGGCCAGCCGGCCAGACGGACCAGCAGGGCTACGAACTCCGCCCTGGTAACAGGCAGGTCCGGCCGGAAGCTGCCGTCCTCAAAGCCCGCCAGGAGGCCCTGCCGGGCCAGGAGCCGGATGTCCTCCTCCGCCCAGTGGCCGGCAATGTCCCAGAAGGAAGGGCCGCCGGGGCCCAGCTCCACCCTGGCGCCGGTTACGGCTCCAGTGCGCCGGTCCAGGGCCACCAGGAGGCAGGTTTCTCCCGCGGGGCCCGGCTCTATTTCATGGGCGAAGTAGCCTCCGGCGCCGGGGATCACGTCCTCCCGTCGTCCGTCTTCACGGTAGAGGTAAAGGCGGTCGGCGGTAGTGGTGCCGCCCAGGTACACCCCCTCGCCCCGGCCGATCACCGAAAACTTGAGCTCCGGGGGCGGGGACGACGCAGGGACTTCGGCCGCCACCTGGGCGAGCACCGGGGTGCCGGGGGCTTGGAGGTACACCACCTGGGCCGTGAGGCCCGCCGGGAGGTCCTCCACCGGGACCGGGTAGCCCCCCAGGGTCACCAGGGTGGCCCGGGAGGCGGGGTAGGAGGTGCCGTCGGCCAGGCGGAGGAGGCCGTCGTCGCGGTCCCAGCCCGCCAGGACGCCCTTCTTCTCCCCGGCCACCGGGGCCACGTCAATCCGCCATATCTCATCTTCTTGGGGATCCAGGATTACCCGGACCCAGTCGCCGGGGCTGACGGCCTCCCGGCCCGCCCAGAGGCCCCAGCGGTAAATATGGGCCGCGGACCCTAGGCGCAGGAGGTGGAAGTCGTTACGGCTGTCGATTAGGTATAGAAGGTCCCGGTCCCGGCTGACGTAAATCACCCGGCCGTAGAGGACCCGGCTGTAGGCCCGGAGGGCCACCGCGGTGTCCGCCTCCGGCAGGGTGACGGCCCGGACCCAGTCGCCCGGCTTTAACTCTTCAAGCCCCGCCTCGCGGCCGTCCCGCTCCAGGGGGGCTCCGGGGAAAACTTTGAGGGAGGCTCCGGTTTCCAGCACCAGCCGGCCGGCGGAGGCATCTACGGAGGCGATGCGGCCCACCACGAGGTCCCGCTTTACCGCCAGGTACACCACCTCCCCGCTCCGGGAGGATAGGGCCAGCTCTACGGCCATCCCGGGCCATATCTGCTCCACCTCACCCTTGTCCGCCGCCCCGAAGGGCAGGTCGGCCAGGGCCGAGCCGTGCAGGCGGTCGGCGAAAGAGACGGCTACCCGGGAGGAAAGGCGGTAGATCTGATCGTCGTGGAGGAGCCGCAAGGTGTTCTCCTCCGGGTTCACTTCGGCCACCAGCCCCTCTTTCAATACGGCCCGGGCCTCCACCGTCCAGAGGGTGCCCGTGGAAGGATTGAGGGTGGCGGAAACGTCCACGCCGGGAGGGAGGCTTTCCAGGTCGGCAGGCCGGCCGTCCAGGAAGACGTTGCTCCCGGCCGCGGGATTAAGGTAGAACCCGCCTTCCCGCAGCTCCCGGCCGATCTCCACCAGCATGTCCCCCCGGGAGGTGGCCAGGGGCTGGAGGCCGGCTCCCTGCCAGGTGGCGCCCACAACGTAGACGGTGCGGCTGCCCAGGTATACGTCGGCCCCGGGCAGGAGGTGGTCCTTATCGGCGGGCACCCTCTGCCCGTCCACCACATTTATGATGTTCCCGGCCGGCCATTCTATTTCCCGGCCGTCGCTCAGCCGGAGCTTCCCGGCCGGAGAAAAACCGGCCAGCACACCCCGGGGCAGGAGCTGGCCGTAGGCCAGGGCGAAATCCTGGCGGGGCGAGCCCGAGCCCGCCACCGCGCCCTGGGCGACAGCCGAGGCGATGACTTTGATGGTGTAGTGTCCGGCGGGGGGTTGTGTTATGTAAATTTGTTCTACGTTGTTAAGGCGGTCGGGCCGGCCCTCCCCGTCGGCGTCATTGCCCAGGTATTCCCGGCCGTCGGGACCGATCACCACCAGGTCCAGGTCGTTGACCAGAGCCCTGTCCGCCCCGGCCGGCGCAGGAGGGTCGGTCCAGACCAGGGTCACCTTGAGGGGCGCCTGGGGATTGGTTATCTCTAGTTCAAACTCGGCCGTTTCGCCCTCTTGCAGGCCGCGAACCTCGTCCGCAAGCTGCATGGCGCCCTCTTCCAGGGCCAGGACGGTGCCGGCCAGGTCTAGGAGGCCCCAGGCGCTGCCGGGCGGGTCGGACCCGGAAGCCGCGGGCCGGGCGCCGTTGATGAGGGCCGCCTTAAGAAGGGCGGCCGAGGGTTCCTGTATTCCCTTCTCCTGGAGGTACTGGCGCAGGAGGGCGGCCGCTCCCCCGGCCACGGCCGCGGCCTGGCTGGTGCCGCTCTGCAGGCTGTAGCCGGAGTGGGCGGGGAAGTTACCCTCCACCAGGCGCGAGCGCGGGCCTACCAGGCCGGCCCCCGGGGCCAGGAGGTCGGGCTTTAAGCGGCCGTCCCCGGCCGGGCCCCGGCTGGAAAAGAACGCGGGAGAGGAGGCGTCCTGGGCGTCGGGGCTTAAGGCCGGGCGGACGGACTGGGCCGCCCCCACCACCAGGGCGTTCTTGCTGTTGGCCTCGGCGGTTAGCGTCCCCGCCACGGGGCCCCCGTTGCCGGCGCTGAAAATGGGGAGAAAGTCGAGGTGGGAGCGGACAAAGGCGTCCACCTGGCGGCTGGAGGAGGAGTACCGGTTAGAACCTCCACCCCAGCCGTTCACGTGGACCCGGACTCCGGCAGCGTAGGCGGGCCGGAAGAGGTCCTCCAGATCCGGGGGAACGGAGATTTTACCCTCCTCGTCCAGCAGGGCCTGAAAGTAGAGGCCGGCATCCGGAGCGATGCCCCGGTACTTGCCCCCCGAGGCGGCCCCGGTGCCCGCTATGAGGCCTGCCAGGTGGGTGCCGTGGCCCGTAGGGTCGTCGGGCACGCTCCGGCCGGCCCAGCTCTTGAGCATGACCACCTTGGGGAAGGCGCCCGGGGAGGACTGCAGGTCGGGATGAATGTCGTCGGGGCGACCGGCGTCCAGGCCGCTATCGGCCAGGCCGATGATCTGGCCGCGGCCGGTCAGGCCTTCGGGCAGAACCACCCCCGGTGCCGCGACCGCTCCGACACCGGTGAGGTGGGCCGCCCGGTCGCTCAAGAAAGATGTATTCGTCCGAATATGTACGCGCAAAGTCCAGGTCAAAAGGAAAAGGCCCAGCAGGGCCAGGGCCGCTTTGACCCTTGGAGGGCCGCCGGTTTTTCGCCGCATGGGGACCTCCTTGCATGGTGGGGGTAGTCGGGAGCCTTCTTTGCCTGGTAAAGCAGGGGAGGCCTGCCTTAAGGTGCAGGCCTGGCATCCTTGATACGGGCCTTAAGGGCCTGTCCCCCTACCTTCAATATAAA
This sequence comes from Thermanaeromonas sp. C210, assembly GCF_013167955.1. Taxonomy (NCBI): domain Bacteria; kingdom Bacillati; phylum Bacillota; class Clostridia; order Neomoorellales; family Neomoorellaceae; genus Thermanaeromonas; species Thermanaeromonas sp. C210. The sequence goes on along the minus strand of NZ_BLWF01000001.1, from coordinate 93,004 downwards.
CTTCGGAAGGGCCAGCACCCTTTTGACCCTCCGGGGATCCTGGGCCACGCGGTAAAGCCACTCCAGGCCCAGGCGCTGCATCCACCGGGGGGCCCGGGACACCTCCCCCGCCAGGACGTCCAGGGTACCGCCCACCCCCATGGCCACCGGAATGCCCAGCTCCTTAAGGTGCCGGTCGATCCAGTATTCCTGGCGCGGCGATCCCAAGGCCACCAGGAGAACGTCCGGCCGCGCCTGCCGCAGCCGGGCCAGGAGTTCCCTCTCTTCCGCCGGGGAAAGGTAGCCGTGGGCGGTACCGGTGATGGCCAGGGAGGGGTACCGGGCGAGGAGCCTCTCCCGGGCTTTTTCGGCCACGCCGGGAGCGGCGCCGTACAAAAAGAGCCGCCATCCCTCCCGGGCGGCCCGAGCGGCCAGCCCTTCCACCAGGTCCACGCCGGCCACCCTCTCGGGCACCGGCGAACCCAGGAGGCGCGAGGCCCAGACGACGCCGGCGCCATCAGGAGTTACCAGGGCGGCCCGGTTGATGATGTCCCTGAGCAGCGCGTCCTCCGAGGCACGGTAGGCCATCTCGGCGTTGAGGGTGACGATCTGGTGAGGCCGGCCCGAAGCTATGAAGTCGCGAATTAAGTCCAGGGCCCCGGCCAGGGTGGGCCCGTCCAGGCGGCAGCCCAGTATCCGGCGGACCGGCCCGGTGCAGGACATGGGCGCTCTACCTCCCCTTCAGGCCGGGAATGGAGTTGAGGACCTCTTCTAGCTTCTCTTCGTCGATGACCCAGTAGCTGATCCCATTGATGTACTTGCCCTCGCCCGGGACCGTGTGGGTCACCACGGTGCTGCTGTCCAGGTCTTTGAGGAACAAGGCCAGGCTGACCATCTCCGCCGTGCTGAGGTTGGTCTGCACATATTTGTTGAGGTCGCTCACCAGGCGGGGTATTTTGGGGATGGTGCTGAGTTTAAAGGCCTGTTCCAGCATGGCCTTGAGGAATTTCTGCTGGCGGCCTATGCGGGTTATGTCGCCTTCCGGGTCGTTGCGAAAGCGGACGTAGCTCAAGGCATCCCGGCCGTTTAAATGCTGGAAGCCGGCCTGGAGGTCAATTCCCTCCTCCGGGTAGTACATGCGCTTATCTACTTCGATATCCACCCCGCCCAGGGTGTCCACTATTTTTTCAAAGCCCTGGAAATCCACCTCCACATACTTGGCAACCCTCGTACCCAGGAGGCTGTTTACGGTTTCCATGAGGAGCTCGGGCCCCCCGAAGGCGTGGGCGGCATTGATCTTATCCGAACCGTGACCGGGAATTCGCACGTAGCTGTCCCGGGGGATGGAGAGGATATCTATCCGGCGGCCGGCCTCATCCAAAAAGGCCACCATTATGGTATCGGAACGGGAGGGCTCCTTTTCCTGCCTGGCGTCCACCCCTATGAGGAGCACGGCGCGGGGAAGGATCCGGGGTTCTTCCGGAGGAACAGGATCGGTGGTTCCCCCCAGGGCCGTGGGCGCCCCCAGCCAGTGGGCCGCCAGCCGGTAGCCGGCCAAGCCGAACCCGGCAAAGGTTATGAGGCTGAGGAAAGCCAGGATCAAAACCCTAAAAAAGAGGCTTCCCCTCCTGGCCGGACGGGCCTGGTCCTGAGCCTCTCCCCAAAATTCTCTATCGGTATATCCGTTTTTCATGTGTTAAGCCTCCTACGGCAGCCCCGGTCAGAGGTGGCAGGGAGCTAACCGGGCCTCTGCGGTCGGCCGGAAACCTCAGTTGATGAGGGTAATGGTAATGGCCCGCGCGGCAGCGTGCCAGCTAACCTCAGCCCCCAAGCCCTGGCTCACCACCCGCAGGGGGACCATGGTAATCCCGTTCACCAGGCGGGGCGCTGACGGCAGCGTCTCCATCACCCCGTTAATATCGGCCTGGAGGGAACCTGGCTTGAGGACAACCTTGCGGGATCCCAGGGCATAATTAACCTCCTGGGACCGGCCGTCGTAGCTGACCGCAGCCCCCAGGGATTCTCCCACAAAACGGAAGGGTACCATGGCGGTACCGCTGGCCGCGTCCTGGAAGGGGGCCACCGGGAGCTCGACCGGCGTGCCGTTGACAAAGGCGGTCCGGCTCCCGATGGTCAGGATAACCTGCGTGGCGCCGGCGGCCGGCGCTTCTGAGAGCTTCTTCTTAAGGGCTGCCAGCTCCCCCTCCAGGGTGTTGAGGCGCGTTTGGGCCTGCTCCAGGGCTTTCTGGAGCTGCTGTATTTTGTCGTCTACATAAGACTTGGTCACCAGGGGATCCTCGCTGCTGCCAGGAAGGGGACCCCCGGCGTGTACTTCCCGGCCACCCCAGTAACCGTCCGCCAGGTACCAGCCCAGGGCCAGGATGAGGGCGGCCGCAAACCACAGAATCCTGCGCTTGCTCTGCACTCTTCTCCCACCCACTAAGGGTGCAGCGCCGTTTCTTCCCGGCCTCGGCCGGGGACGCTGCTGCCTCCCTTCTACCGGAACTGAATCTCTCTTCGACACAAAAGCCCATATTCCTTCCGCCTCCGGCCGGAGGGCTCCGGAAAGGCGGGGACTTTCCACCGTTAAAAAGAACAGACCGGTAAAGCATATTTTTCATACTTTTTTTTCAAGAAATAATTCACAAAGTCTCGTCCTTTATGCTATAATAATTAGGAGAGAAATTAGAGATACTTAATATCGAACCTCTTCTTGAAGGGAGGGTACTTCTGTGAAGGACATCCAGCGCAGTCTCCTCCGTGAGAGAAGGGCGCTCCTGGAGCAGTGGGTACATGCTTCACCCCGGGACCGCGCCGAGATCCTGGTGCGGATCATGGACATCGACGAGCAGATCGAAGTAGGCAAGACCAAGCATCCCCGCCTGCCGAAGCGCAAGGTCGTCTAGGCCGGGGAGTAAGGGCGGCGCCGGATGTTTCCACGGCGGCTGCCCTATTTTTTATCGCGCGGGTCGTCTTCCCCGGCCCTCCTTCAGCCGGCAGGGCCGGTAGGGGAGGGCGGCGGGTGAGTTTACATAAAGCGTCGGATTTTCCGGCAATCGGGCTACAGGCCCGCCCGGGGAACCGTTCCTTATGGCGGCTCCTGAGCACAGGGGCCGCCGGGTTAGGTATTGGCCGGCCGGGGCCTTTCGCGGCCGGGCGCCCGGGCGGTTTTCCCCCGCGGACGGGTCAGCCGGTGTCCGGGCAACTATGGTAATTCTCCCCTGCGGCCGGACCGGCCCGCAGGCCCCACCTCCGGCCGGATGCTCCGCCCCGAACCAACCCGCAGCCCGCGCCTCGGGCTGGATGCTCCCCCCGCTCCGGGCCATCCCGGAGCCCCTGCTTCAGGAGCGTCCCAGGCCGTACAGGAGGACGTCCCGCACCCCCCGTACCAGGCCTTCCACCCCCTCCCTGCTCTCCTCCCGGTCCAACTCGCCCTTCACCAGCAGGTAGTAGCCGAGGGCCCCCAGGGTGTGGAGGATGACGGCGGCCACCAGCTGGGGCTCCAGGGGGCGCATTTCCCCGCCTTCTATCTTCCGTCGGGCGTACGCGCTCAAATGGGCCACGATCTGCTCCTTTATGTCCCAGAAAAACCGGGCGCCTTCCTCCCCCAGGAAGGGATGGTCGGCGAGGAGGATCTGGGCCAGGAGGCGGTGCTCCCTCATGAACTCCACGGCGTCCCGGAAGAGCCGTTCCAGGAAGGCGGCCAGAGGGAGGTCCGACCGGCACAGGGTCCGAAGGTAGCGGGAATGGGTGGTAAAAAGGTAGGCCACCATCTGGCGGAAGAGCTCCTTCTTGCTGGGGAAGTATTCGTAGAGGGTGCCCTTCCCCACCCCGGCTTCCAGGGCGATTTCTTCCATCTTGGCCTGTTGATATCCCCGCGCCGCGAAGACCCGGGCTGCGGCCCCCAGGATGCGGTGGCGCTTATCCTCTTCTCTGCCTACTTCGCCGAACAGCATACCCCTTCGCCTCATTTCTCCCCAGGCTGCCCGGGCGGACCGCATTCCGAACTCCATCCGGGCCTCCCTAAAGGGGCCGGGACCTCAGGCCCCGAGCCCGGCCCGGCGGCGCAGCCGGGGCAGCTTCTGTATCAGGTCTTCGAGAACGGTGTAGAGCACGGGCACCAGCACCAGGGTCAGTACCGTCGAAGCCAGCAGCCCTCCGCTTACGGCCGTGGCCAGGGGAGCCTCCATTTCGGAACCCTCGCCCCGCCCTATGGCCAGGGGCAGCATGGCCAGGATGGTGGTGAAGGCGGTGAGAAGAATGGGCCGCAGGCGCGTGGCCCCGGCGGTGAGAACGGCTTCCTCCCTGGGCATTCCCTGCCTGCGCAGGAGTTTGATGTAGTCCACCAGCACTATGGCGTTGGACAGGACTATGCCGGCCAACATGATCACGCCGAGGAAAGCGGTGACGCTGAAGGTGCGGCCGGTAAGCAACAGGGCCAGGACCACCCCCGTCAGGGAGACGGGGATGGAGAACATAATTATAAAGGGGTCAAAGAGGGACTCGAACTGGGCGGCCATGATCATGTACACCAGGATCACGGCCATGAGCAGGGCCACGCCCAGCTGGCCGAAGGTTTCCAGGAGCATCTGGTTCTGGCCCGTATACTCTATCTCGTAGCCCGGCGGCAGGTTGATCTGCTCCATCCGGGCCGCCACGTCCCTCATGACGTCCCCCAGGGGACGGCCGGTTATATTGGCCGTTACGCTGGCCACCCGGTCCTGGTTGTACCGGTTTATGGTGGTGGGAGTGGTGCTCATGCGGAACTCGGCCACCTCTTTTAAGGGCACCTGGGCCCCCGAGGGGGTGGGGATTAAGAGGTTCTCGAGATCCGCCAGGTCCTGCCGGGACGCGGCCGGGAGCTGGACCCGGACGTCGTACTCGTCTCCGCCCACCCGGTAACGGGTGGCCACCTTGCCGCCCACGGCCGTGGCCACGGTGTTGCCGACTTGGGCGGCGTTCAGGTTAAACAAGGCGGCCTTCTCGCGATCCACCACTACTTCCACTTGTGGACGCCCGCGGGTGAAGGAGCTTTCCACGGCGGTAGTACCGGGCACTGCGGCCACCGCCCGGCGGACCTCCTCCGACAGGGCTTTCAAGGTGTCGAGGTCCTCGCCGTGGATGTCCACCTGCACGGGCGCCTGGCTCATACCGCCGGCGCTCATTAGGGCGGAGACGGCGGTCACCGTAATCTTGGCGCCGGGAATTTTCTGGACCTTCTCCCGGATGGCGGCGGCCACCTCTTCGGAACTCCGGCGGCGCTCTTCGAGGTCCACCAGGGTCACGTTTATGCTGGCCATCTCCGGCGTCTCGCCGGCAAGCAATTGCACCTGGCCCCCGGAACCGCCCACCACCTGGTAGATGCTCTTTACTTCCGGCTCTTCCCTGACCAGGGCCACCACCCGGTCCGCCACTTTCTGGGTTTCCGATAAGAGGGTCCCTTTGGGAAGTTCTACGGTTATGCTGATGGAGCCTTCATCCGCCGGGGGAAGGAACTCAACCCCCACCGCGGGGATGAGGGCCACGCCGGCCAGGAAGATGGCGGCCGTCAACAGGAGGACGGCCTTGCGGTGGCCCAGGCTCCAGACCAGGACGCGGCGGTAGAAGTTGCTCAGGCGCACCAGCCAGGCGCCGGAAAGGATGGCGTGGCGCCAGTCCCGGGCCGTCTCCTCTTCCCGGGGCAGGGGGCCGGCCAAAATGCGGGCGGCCAGCATGGGAGTCACCGTCAGGGCCACCACCAGGGAGGCCAGGAGGGAAAAGGCCACCACTAGGGCCATGGGGGTGAAGAGCTGGGACGCCAGCCCCTCGATGAAGGCCACCGGCAGGAAAACGGCCACCGTGGTCAGGGTGGCGGCCACTACGGCGTTGGCGACCTCGAGGCTGCCGTTTATGGCCGCGGTTTCGGGGTCCTCGCCCAGCTGGCGGTGGCGGTAGATGTTGTCAAAGACTACTATGGCGTCGTCTACTATCCGGCCGATGCCCAGGGACAGGCCGCCCAGGGTGATGATGTTGAGGGTTAAGCGGTCGAAGTAAAGGAGCACGAAGGTGGTGATTACCGACACGGGTATGGTCAAGCCTATCACTAGGGTGGACCGGATATTGCGCAGGAAAAGCAGGATCAACGCCATGGCCAGGAGGCTTCCCACGAACATATCCCGGTAAATGGCGTTGATGGCGGACTCGATGTATTTGGCGGTATCTATTACCGGCTCCACGACCACGCCCCGGGGCAGCTCGGAGGACATCTCCTGGAGGGCCTTTTTAACCGCCCGGGAAATGGCCACGGTGTTGCCGGAGGTCTGTTTTTGGATGGAAATGCCCACCGAGGGCCGGCCGTCCAGCAGGGCCACGCCGCTGCGCTCGGCCTGACCGTCCCGTACTTCGGCCACATCCCCGAGGCGCACCGTGGCACCGGTGGGGGTGGTGAGGGTTACCTGGCGGATCTGGTCCAGGTCCTCAAATTCTCCCGTTACCCGGACCAGCACTTCCTTGCCCGCATCTTCCACTTTGCCGGCCGCAAAGGTGGTATTTTCCATCTGGAGGGCCTGAAGGATCTGGGTGAGGGACAGCCCGAAGGCCTGGAGGCGTTCGGGGAAAACCAGGACCTGGATCTCCCGGGTCAGCCCCCCGGTTATGTCCACGGCCGCCACTCCCTCCAGCCGTTCCAGGCGCCTCTTGATTACGTTTTCGGCCAGATCCTTGAGGCTTTGTTCATCGGTTTCGCCCCGGACGGCCAGGGTCATGACCGGCATCATATTGGGATCCATTTTAAAGACCGTGGGCTTATCCGCCCCGTCGGGCAGCAAGCCCTGGATCAGGTCGATCTTTTCCCTCATGTCCAGGGTGGCCATGTCCATGTTGGTCCCCCACTCGAACTCCAGCACCAGGATGGAGGTCCCCAGCATGCTCATGGACCGGATATTCTTTACGCCCTGCACCGTGCCCAGGACGTCCTCGAGGGGTTTAGAGATGGTCTTTTCTACTTCCTCGGGGCCGGCGCCAGCATAGCTCGTTATCACCGCGGCGTAGGGCAGGTTCATTTCGGGCAAAAGATCAATGGGCAGGCGAGTCAAGGCGACCACGCCCAAGAGCAAGGCCACCAGAACGGCCATGGCTACGGCTACGGGGCGTTTAACGGCAAAGCGGATCCAGTTCATCCCTGGGCCCCCTCGTCTACCACTTCTACCGGTTGCCCTTCACTTAAGAAATCCTGACCCTTGACTACAATGGCCTCGCCCTCGGAAAGACCCTCTTTTATCTCCACCCGGCTGCCGTCGGCCACCCCTGTTTTAACGGGGCGCCCCACCGCCCGCCCGTCTTCCACGGTGTAAACTATGTCCTGGCCGTCCCGGTTGATGACGGCATTCTTGGGCACCACCACAACGTTTTCGGCCCGGAGGGTGGGATAATACACGGTGGCCGTCATGCCGGGCTTAATCCCCTCCTTTTCGGTCTGCAGGGCGGCCTTAACCGCATAAGTCCTCGTACGCTGGTCGGCGGCGGGGCTTACGCTGGTTATGGTCCCCTTGACCTCCGCCCCGGCGGCCGGGACCTCAACTCTGATCTCTTGCCCCTGCTTCAGATATACGATGTCCTGCTCGGTCACCTGGAAGGCGACTTCCAGCCGCTCGTCGGCCACCAGGACCACAATGGGGCCCTGGGCTATTTCCCCCGGCTCCAGGAGGCGGGCGGATATTACGCCGTCCCGGGGAGCCCTTACGTAAGTGTTCTCCAGGGCCACTTCCGCCTGGCGAACCCCGGCCTCGGCGCTGGCCGCCTGGGCCTCAGTCCCCGCCAGCTGGGCTTCGACGGATTTGAGGCTGGCCCGGGCGGCTTCTACCTGGGCCTGGCTGACCTCCCAGGCCGTCTGGGCCTGCTCCAGCTGCTGCTGGGATACGGCCCCGGCCTCGAAGAGGGACTTCATCCTCTCCAGATTAGCCTCGGCGGTGGCCGCGTTGGCCTCCGCCTGCCGCAGACCGGCCTGGGCCTGCTCCCGGGCCGCTTGGAGCTGCTCCCGGGCCGCCCGAACCTGCTCCAGACCGGCCCGGGCCTGGTCCAACCTGGCCCTTATGTCGTCGTTCTCCAGCTCGGCGATGAGGTCGCCCTTGCGGACCCTGTCCCCCACCTGGACGTAGACGTCCGCTATGCGGCCCGTCGCCAGGGCCACCACGTTTATCTCTTCCGCTCCCTGGATGGTTCCGGTGGTGCTGGCTTCTTTGACGACCTCCCCTCGCTCGGCCCGCCCCAAAGCCACGGCCACCCTGGCCTCCTGGGCTTCGGGCACGGACCCCCGGCCGCAACCCGCGAGAAGAAAGGCCGCCAGGAACACCAGGAGATTTATGTAGGCGATGTGCCGGAGGGTGTTGCGTCCCCATGTCATTTCCCTTTCCCCCTCGTGCTTCCCCCGTCTCTCGGCTGAAGGCCCCTACCGACCGACCGACCGGTCGGTCGGTAGGGGCACAAAAATATTATCCTCCACGGGATAAGGCCTGTCAATGAGGCAGCCGCCTGGCGCATCCCCACTTTTGAGCCTAGGTCTGCTTGGCTTTCGCTCGCAAAGGCCTCCCTCGCGGGCCAAACTAGCACTCAGCCTAAAAGCTTAAGGCGGACTTCCCAGCAAATTCGACATCCTGTCTCAATTCCCGGCCTCGGCCGTCCATGGCCTCGGATCCGCCTCCGCTTTCGACTTCGTGAAGTTTGGCAGCCGCGAAGGCTTGTTCGCCCGCTTTCCAGCCAAGGCAGGCCTCTACCCCAAAAAGTGGGGATAACTCAGGGCAGTCGCCCCGAGTATCCCGCGCCGGGATACCTCAGTGCAGGCGCCCGCGATGTGTCCCCTGCCCGGGGCCAGGCCTGCCCCGGCCGCCAGGGGAACCGCCGGACGTGAGGGCGGCCAAAACTTCGCGCAGCGGAAGGGGGAGGCCGACCCGGAGCCGGGAAACACGACGGCCCGGACCACCCACAAGCGTCCCGGCCGGGAACGGCGGGATGTGCGACGCGGGCCGCGAAAGCCCGGCCCGCCGGGCCTTCCCGAAAAAATCCCCCCGACAAGCTCTACCCCCGGCCGACGGGCTGGAGGGGCGAGGCCTACCGGGTCGAAGGGAAGGCATGGCGAGAAGCGTTGCCCTTGAGGGCGTCCAGCATAGTGAGGGCCTTGCCCGTGCCCCGGGCCACGCAGAAAACGGGGTCCTCGGCCACATAGACGGGCAACCCCGTCTCTTCGCTCAGGAGCCTGTCCAAACCGTGGAGGAGGCTGCCCCCTCCGGTCAGGACGATGCCCTTGTCCAGCAGGTCGGCGGCCAGCTCGGGCGGCGTGCGCTCCAGAACTTCCTTTACGGCGCCCACCACCTGCCACAAGGGCTCCTGGATGGCCTCGAAAACTTCTTCGCAGGTGACGGTGACCGTCCTGGGCAGGCCGGTGACGAGGTCGCGGCCGCGGATGTCCATTTCCCGGCCCTCGGTCTTGGCGGGGAGGTAGGCCGTGCCTATATGTATTTTAAGCTCTTCGGCGCTCCTTTCGCCTATCATGAGGTTCTTTTCCCGCCGGAGGTAGCGTACGATGGCTTCATCGAACTTATCCCCGGCCACCCTGAGGGACTGGCTGCAAACAATTCCCCCCAGGGATAGTACCGCTACGTCCGTGGTGCCCCCGCCGATGTCCACCACCATGGAGCCGCTGGGCTCCGCAATTTCCAGCCCGGCTCCCAGGGCCGCCGCCACGGGCTCCTCTATGAGGTGGGCCTCCTTGGCCCCGGACTGCATGGCAGCCTGGCGCACCGCCCTCTCCTCCACCCCGGTGACGCCCGAGGGAATGCAGACCATGACCCGCGGCTTGATCCAGCTCTTCTGGCCGCCGCAGGCCTTGGCAATAAAATAGCGGAGCATGCGCTCCGTATAGTCGTAATCCGCGATGACCCCGTCCTTTAACGGCCGCAGGGCAATGATGTTGCCCGGGGTGCGCCCCAGCATGCGCCGCGCCTCTTCTCCCACGGCGATAATGCGGCCGCTCTCCCGCTCCAAGGCCACCACGGAGGGTTCGCTCAAAACTATGCCCCGTCCCTTCACGTACACCTGGACGGTGGCCGTACCCAGGTCGATTCCCAAGTCCTGGCTCAGGCCGAGCATGGCTAGTATCTACTCCCCCTCCGCTTTTTTCCCTCCGAAGGCAAATTATGGTCGTAAGTCCTCAAGTGTATTATTCTGCAAGCACAGGAGAAATCCTCTTTTCTTTGTACTTTTTTCGCGTGGCCTCTCCCCCCCGGAGGTGCCGCTCGGCCTTGTTCTGGTCCAGCACCCGGCGGACTTCCCCGGCCAGTTGTTTGTTCAGCCGCGGCAGGCGCTCGGTTACGTCTTTATGTACGGTGCTCTTGCTCACCGCAAAAACATTAGCCGCCTGCCGTACAGTACAATTGTGCTGCACGAGGTAGGCGGCTATTTTCAGCACCCGCTCGCGGATGTGGTCCTGCATGGGACAGCCTCCCTTATCCCAACTCCGCTATAATTTTATTGGGAGGCGGCCCAAAAAAGACCAGGTTATTGCAGGTAAGGCGCCGGGTCTACAGCCCTGCCATCTTTTAGCACTTCCAGGTGGAGGTGCACCGGTGTGCTCGCCTCCTGCCGCCCGGGATGGCCCAGGGTGCCCAGGACGTCGCCGGCCTCAATCCGGGCCCCTTTGGCTACTTTGATAGAATCCAGGTTGGCATAGGCCACCTGGTAGCCGTTGCTCGCATCCACCACCACGCGGTAACGCCAGTCTTCGCTGTATTCCACCAGGGAAACCGTACCGCCCGCGGCGGCCCGCACTTCCTGCCCGGCTTTCCCTTCCAGGTCCAGGCCCCGGTGGAAGCGGTAGTCCCCGAGGGCCGGAGCCCAGGCAAAGCCGAAGGCCGTCAGGGTCTTCCCCTCCACCGGCCGCACGAGGGTGAACTCCTCCTGCCGGGCCGCGGGAGCGCTCTCATCTTCTTCCGTTGCCGCGGCAGGGTGAGCACCACTCTTCCCTTGGAGCTCCTCCGGCACGCTCTCCGCGCCGCTCAGGGGCTCCCGGGGAAGGGGTTTGGCCACCGGCCCCGCCGGCCCTTCCACGGGGAGGGAGGGGGGCTTCTGCCCTCCCCGGAAAACGGCGTCGTTGGTGACCAGATAATAGGCGCCCGCCAGGAGGGCGGTGAGGAAAAGGAGATAAAGTCCTCTGCGCTTCAAGATGCGCCCCACCCGGCCGAGGTGGGCGGTGCTCCTCCGCAGTATTTCCCAGAGCTTCTGCGCCACATGTATCACCTCGGCCAGATTCTGCCCCATTCCCCGGCATTTTATACCATGTTATCTTTTTTCCAGCTTCACTCCCGGGTAGTAATGGTACAGGATGTCCATAAAGTTCCGCCCTTCCTTGGCCATGCCGTTGGCCCCGTACTGGCTCATACCCACGCCGTGGCCGTTGCCCACGCTGATGAAGGTGAGGCGATCCCCATCCACCTGCCAGGTGAAGTCGGTGGAGGTGAGATTCAGGAGCCGCCGCAGGTCGGTGGCCTTGAAGGTTTTATTGCCTATCCTTATAGTTTTAATGCGTCCCGTGGGGGTGTACTCCTCCACCTTTATGGCCTGTCCCTTGGGCGGGGTAAGGGCCGCGGTGGGGACGGCCGACAGGTTAACTCCCAACTTTTGGTCTATTTCCGCCAGGCTCCAGGTGACGGTGTTGCGGAAGCGGGGAGCCTCCCGGTCCCACGGGGAAGGCACGCTCTGGAGGTAGGGAATGTCGTAGCCCCAGACGGCCTCAGCGCTCTCGGTGCGGCCCCCGCTGTTGGAGTGGTAAACGGGAACTATGAGCTGGCCCTGGTAAGTAAGGACCAGGTCCCGGGTTGCCTCCACAGCCTGCCTGATTTTCTTTTGATATTTCGAAGCGCGCCACCACCCGTACCTCTGCCGCAGGGCCTCCTCGGGCACCCAGGCCTGGCAGTGGGTGGGATCGCTGCAGAGATCGGCATTGGGGTGTTTTTCATTGGGTTTTTCCCGCGCCTCCTCCATCTTCTTTAAGGTATAGGTCCGGGCGGCTACGGCCTGGGCTTTGAGGGCCTCCGGTTCGAAGTCCGCCGGCATTTCCCCGGCCACTACGCCGGCCACATATTCCTCCAGGGGAAGGGCGCGTATCTCCCCCCGGACGTGGTCGTAAAGGCGAACCATCCGCTCCTCGGTTTTTACTTCCACCGGGGAGCGCCAAATACTCGCCCCTTTGATAATCAAAGCGGGTAGAAGGATGACCGCCACCAAAAGGGCCATGAGCAAAAGGCCTAAATACCTGCGCAAGGGACCTTCACCCCTTTAAAACCCCCTCACCCGTTGTTCTCCACCTTTCTCCGGGCTCCTTCCCTGTCTCCGGAGCTTTTGGGGCCTCCGCCCTTTCGCCCCTTCCCTCCGGTCCTGCCGGTTGAAGGGCAGGGTTTGTCCTAGTCCATATATACGCAGGCCGGGGCGGCAGGAGAACCCCGGCTGCTAAAGGCGGTAAACTCGCAAAAATCTGCCTAGTGGGCCACAAATTACCGGCGGAAATATGCTTTTTTCTAAAAATTCTTCTGCGGATTTCGTGTTTAAATAAGTTTAGCGGCTGACGTATTGTCTGGTTTTGATGAGGGTGATTTAGCTGGGGCCCCCATCGCCGGGCCGCAGCGGTGCCGGCCGGGGGTTTTGTAACTTGTGTTTTACAACTTGTCCAGGGGGTGCGTTTATGCGCAAGAAGGGTAAATTCCGCCTCTTTCTTACGTCCTTTCTCCTCTTCTTTTTGCTGGTCCTACCGGTGGCGGCGTGGGCCGTCACTTACTACCACGTAGTGCCGGGGGATTCCCTGTGGCACATCGCCCGGCGCTTTGGCACCACCGTGTCCGAAATCATGGCCGCCAATAATCTCACCGGGGACCTCATTTACCCCGGCCAGACCCTGGCCGTCCCGGATGGAGCCCCTTCCACGGCCCCCGATTACGGACCCCTTAAGGAGCAGATTGAGAATTACCTGGCGGGCCAGCCGGGAACCTACGGGGTCTATTTCAAGGATTTGATTTCCGGCCAGTCCTTCGGCATCAACGCCGACCTGCCCCTGCCGGCGGCCAGCACCGTGAAGCTCCCGGCGGTCCTTTTTATCAACTACCTGGTAGATCAGGGTAGGCTGGACTGGCAGGACAAGCTCACCTATCAGAGCGACCTTCACTATCAGGGGGGCAGCGGCATCCTCCAATTCGGTGTCAAGGACGGGGACAGGTACACCCTGAGAACTTTGACCACCTTGTCCATCACCGTGAGCGACAACATCGCCTACAACATGCTCCGCCACTTTGTGGGTAAGGAAACCCTGGCCCAGTTCATGCGCCAGCTGGGCGGGCAGACGGTGTTCCCCAACGGGCAGAATTTGTCCACCGCCCGGGACATGGCCACCTACGTCCAGGCCGCCCTGGACTTCTCCCAGGCCAGCCCCGATGGCCGGCGCTTGCTGGATGATATGGCCAACGGCATTTACAACGAGGGTATACCGGCGCAGATCCCCGCTGGGATTACCGTGGCCCACAAGGAGGGCTTTATCTGGGGTAGCCCCGGGGACGTGGGGGTAGTTTTCGGCTCCCGCCCCTTCATCGTCACCGTCTTGTCCCAGGGGGTTGACGATCCCGACCGGGGCTTTGCCAATATAGCTACCGTCGCCAAGATGATGTATGACTATCAGGAAGGCCTGGCCAGGCAGCAATAGGGCGGGCTAGTCCCTAAACTGGTGCCCCGGGGGAGGAGGTACGTAGGAGGGTACATCCTCCCCCGGCTGGGCCGGCAGGAGGACCTTCTCTCCCTCTTTAATCAGTCCCAGTTCTTCCCTGGCCACCCGCTCGATATACTCATCGGTATTAAGCCGGCGGATCTCTTCCTGCAGGCGGGCTTGCTCCTCCAGGAGGGCCTCCTTCTGCTGCCGGTAGGCCTCCAGCTCCTTGTTCACCTGGTAGATCTTCCATTCCAAATGGATGAAGGCCCCGGCTAGGTAGAGGAGTCCCAGGAGGAGCAGGAGAAGGGGCAGGCGGGATCGCCGGGAGCGACGCCGCCGGGTGGCATTGCTTTTCCCTCCGACCCCCAGGTCGGCGACGGCCGGGACCTGCAGTCGGCGGCGCAGGGCGCGGGAAGTTCTACGGATGGGAACGACCTGCAAGGTCAATCCTCTCCTTCAGGCTCCTGGGCTGCGGGGCCTAAAATTTCTCCCGGCAGGACGATGACCACCTGGTAGCCCTTGGTCCGGGCGCGGTGGTACAGGGTAGCCACGCTGCTGGCGCTTAAGCCCAGCCGCCGGGCTACTTCTTCGTTGCTTAATCCCATCTCTTTTAAGGCTACGACCTGCCTCTCCCGGAAACTGAGCTTCTCCACGCCGCGGATCTCGATCTGCACCGGGATATGCCTTCCTCGAAGTAAAATTTATCCTCATCTATCCTCGTATTTAAAGGCGGGTCTGCCCGGCCCGCTGCCTCACCTCCCCCTATTTACCAGGGGAGGCCTGTTCGGGCCGGGAAGGGAGGGAACAAACCTTCGCGGCAACCAAACTTGATCCCGGCCAAAGGTGAAGGCCGGCCCGCAGCCATGGAAACCTGCGACCGGCAGGCGAGGCCAGGCCCTTCAAGCCTGCCGGGAAGACCCCCGTAACGTAAAGCCGAGGGTTTGGCCGGGTTTCGGGGAAACGGTAAGCAAGGGGAAGCCGGGCCGGCCCCGGGCCGGTCGGGAATACGCCGGAGGTTAGGTCCCGACCCTTCCCCTTTATTATCCACAGATTTATCCACATATTGTGTACATCTTTTGTACAAAACTTTATTCGCTCCCCTTCCCGGTAATTCCTGCCTGGCCGTCCATAGATTTTTTATTGGGGACCGGCCCAATTTTTTTAGGGACCACCTTTGGGACGCCCCTTTAAGAGGCGGCGGAAGGGGAGGAAAATGAGTAGGGGGAGGCGCAGCACCCGGCCCCCAGCGCGGGCCGTGGCCCGGGCCAGCCGTACGCCTGCGTAGAGGTATGGCCGTAAAGCGGGCGCCGCAGAAAAACCGTATACTGCGGCTCCCAAAACAAGGGCCAGGAAAACATAGCCCCGCACTTCGCCGTAGTTGCTGAGCATGAGGAGGGCAAAGGTGCCGGCGAGGGAAAAGAGACAAAAGAAGAGGTCACCCAGGTGGGTCTCCCGGCGGGACGGGCGCCGGTAATAGCGGGCGGCCCGGTAGAGGTCGAAAAAGAGGCCCAGCACCACGCCCCAGCCTGCCAGGGCCAGAAAGGTTCGCCAGTGGAGGTAAAAGGAGTTCACTTGAGGATCCGCCGCAGGAATCCTTGCCCCCGGCTGCCTTTCTCCTCCCGGTAGTCCAGGGCCTGAAGCTGCCCGCTAGCCTCGAGGCTGCCGCTTTCCAGACTCAGGCTGGTGATGTTAAAATTTTTCCCCTTAAGGGTAAGGATGCCCCGGGTGGTTTCCAGGGCTATCTCGTCTTCGTCGTAGCCCAGCACCTGGACCACGCCGGTAATGTGAAGGGATTGGCGGTCGGTAACGGTCAGCTGGTGCTTGCCCTCGGCCATTCTTTTCCCCTCCTCCTTAAATCCTATGAGGAAGGGAGGGAAAAAATGAAAAAAGCCCGGTCTCACCAGGCTTTTTCTAAAGTCACACCCTCAAAAAAGTACTTTATGATTTCTTCCGGCGATTTCCCCTGTTCGGCCAGGGCCCGGGCCCCCCACTGGCTCATTCCTACCCCGTGGCCGTAGCCCTGGCCCCGGAATACTACCCTGTCCCCCTGTACCTCGATGCCGGTCAACAAGGTTGAGCGCAGCCGGTCGTTCCCCAGGGCCAGGCGCAGGGCCGGCGCGCTCACCGTGAGGCCGCCTACCTGGATCCTGGTAGCCCGCCCCGAGGGACCTTTTTCCGCCACGCGGATGCCGGTAATGGGGCCCGGGTCCTGGCCGCTTATCTTCCGCACCGCCGCCCTTATTTCATCTACGCTAAAGGACGCCGTCCAGGCCTTGTTTTCCGGTACGGTTATGGCAAACCCGGGGTCCTTTACGCTCTTAATATAGGGGGCTGACTCCCGGTGGTAGTCAAGCCCCTCGGCCGCCGACGCGGCCGTCTGCGGTCCGGCGGAGGCGTGGAACCAGGCATTGATGAGCTGGCCTCCCGCCTTGACCACGATTCCCCGAGTCATCTCCACCGCCCGGCGAACGTTATCATTGATCTTCTGGGGCGCGTAGGCCTGGAATTCCTCCACGCTGGTAGAAGCATCCGTGCCCCGGGACTTTACGCCGCCTTCCTGGATCTTTTTCATGGTAAAGGTCCGGGCCAGAATGGCCTGCGCCCCGAGGGCGTTGACGGGCCAGTTGGGATCCATTTCGGCCGCCACCACGCCCTGGATGTAGTCTTCCATTTTGATGCTTTTGGTCTGGCCTGTTTCGTTGACGTAGAGGGAAATGGTGGGCTCCCGCTCAGTGGTATAGGGACGCCTCGCCAGCCCGCCGGGCCGGAACAGGATGCCGAGGATTAAGGCCGTCAGGACCACCGCCAGGGCTACCGGCCACCGCAGGCGCGTTCTCTCCATAGCATCTTCCACCTTTATCCTTTTGCCCCTTAGTATTTGCGCCGGTGGAAGAGGCTATGCCTGGAAATTAGAGGTGGTCTTCGCCGGCCTTCTTGCCCTCAGCCAGCACCCGGTACAGCTCCCGCGCCCTTTCGGCGGGCGCATGCTCCGGGGTGGCCAGCACCTCTACCGTCATCCAGCGGTTGCCCAGGTTGAGGGTTATCACATCGCCAGGCTTGATCTCGGTGCTCGCCTTGGCCGGGCGGCGGTTGACCTCCACCGCACCTCCGTCGCAGACTTCCTTCGCCAGAGTCCTCCTCTTTATGAGGCGGGAAACTTTTAAGAACTTGTCCAGCCGCAATTTCGGCTCTAACTCCTGCGCCCGGTATCTACTTGGCTACGGCGTCCTTCAGGGCTTTACCGGCTTTGAACACGGGCACTTTGGTGGCCGCAATGGCGATCTCTTCGCCGGTGCGCGGGTTGCGGCCTACGCGGGCCGCCCGCTCCTTAACTTCAAAGGTGCCGAAGCCCACCAGCTGGACCTTATCCCCTTTGGCCAGGGCTTCTTCAATGCTGGCAAAGAGAGCGTTGACGGCCTTTTCGGCATCTTTCTTGGTGATGTCGGCCTTTTCGGCAACACTGGCCACCAGTTCGGCTTTATTCAAGTCCCATCCCTCCATGTAAAAGGAATTTCGATCTACAAAGCATATTCGTCAAAATCCAACATTCTCCTTCATTGCCATCTAGTCTCTCTCAACTTTTTTGCTTCTTCCCACAGCTCGTCCATCTCTTCCAGTTCCATGGTTGCCAGATCGCGTCCTTCACGGCGGGCGGCTTCCTCCATATAGCGAAAACGATGGCAAAATTTGTCGATGGCGCGGTTCAGGGCGCCTTCCGGCTCTACCTGCAGCCGCCGGGCCAGGTTAACGAGGGCGAACAGGGCATCACCTACCTCTTCCCCTATTTTTTCCGTGGTACCCTTTTGTACCGCCCTTTTGAGCTCGTCCAACTCTTCTTCGACCTTGATCCACACCTCCTTTACTTCAGGCCAGTCAAAACCCAACCGGGCAGCCTGTTCCTGTATCTTTAAGGCCTTCAGCAAGGCCGGCAGCCCCTTCGGCGCGTTCAGGAGGGAAACTTCCCGGCCTTCCTCTTTCCTCTCGGCGGCCTTGATCTTGGCCCAGTTTTCCAGCACCTGTTCGGCGGTCCTGGCTTCCCCGGTTCCGAACACATGGGGGTGCCGCCGGATCATTTTCCGGGCGATTCCCCGGACTACGTCGGCCAGCTTAAAGTGGCCCTCTTCCTCGGCCAGCCGGGCATGGAAAACTATTTGTAGCAGTAAGTCTCCCAATTCCTCGCAAAGTTTATGCATATCGCCCTCTTCCAGGGCTTCGAGGACCTCATAGGTTTCCTCCAGCAGGTAACGTTTCAGGGAATGGTGGTTCTGCTGCTTGTCCCAGGGACAGCCGTCCGGCCCTCGCAGGCGGGCCATAATGTCGGCCAGCCCCTCCAGTGTATATTTATCGGCATCGGGGTAGGGAGCTACATAGACGCTAGTTAAATGATCGATCCAGGGAAGCCTGTCCAGTTCGTACAGGGGCACCCCTTCTATTCTTTCTTCCCCTGGAACCCCGGCGGCCCGGACCACCGTCACCGGATGCTCGTCGGGCAGGAATTCCATGAGGGCCAGTTTAACCTGCCCGGCCACGTAGCGGCTGTATACCTGGGTCAGGATGAGCCCCCTCCTCCCGTCCCAGGGCCCCAGGTCCAGGTTAAGGGCGTCCAGCACCACCACTCCCCGGGCGGGGTCCAGGTGAAGGGCGGCAAAAAGGGCGTCCAGGAAGCTCAGGGCGGGGATGACGGTAGTCTTCACACCCCTGGGCCCGGCTTCCTCCAGAATCATTTGCACCGAGGTTTCGGCCACCAGGGGATGTCCCGGCACGGCGTAGATAACCTCTCCCTTCCCGGCCGCCTCGAGGACCGTCCGGGCTATGCGGGCATACACCTCTGCAAAGGAACGGGCTTCTTCATAGAACGAATCGAAGGCGGTGAAGGTTACCCCGCGGCGTTCCAGCTCACGGACAGCCGGGTGGCGGGCGGTGCGCAGGTAAAGGGTTCGGGAGGGTCCTTCAAGCAGCTTCCACAAGGTAGGGGGAATGTCGTCCGGGTTGCCGGGGCCCAGCCCGGCAAGATAACATCGCGGCTCCATGGGCATCTTCTCCTAACTTTTTCACGTCACCTTTATCTTACCCGGCCGGGCGAGAAAAAAACAAGCCCCTTTTTCAGGGGCACAGTAAGATCCCGTTGGCAGTTGAGCGATCACTGTTCCATTTGCTTGGCCAGAAAGCTCGCGGCCGTCTCCGCCAGCTTGAGCTCCATCTCTCCCATCTTTACATTGGGGTCCTTAGAGCAGAGGATAACAGCTCCGATAGGATCCCCTTCGGCTATGATGGGGGCGATGACTTCGGCCGAAAACTTGCAACCCTCGCCTTCGGTATCTATGGGGCAATCCTTACACAGAAGGTGCTCGCCAGGGTTGTTAATGAGTACCGGCTTGCGTTCCTCCATAACCTTCTCCACTGCCGGGCCAATGGGCTTATCCAAGAACTCCTTCTTGGGGGCACCCGCCACGGCAATGATGTTATCCCGGTCGGCGATGCAGGCTATGTGGCCGATGGCCTCGTGCAGGGAGTCGGCATATTCCTTGGCGAAGTCTCCCAGTTCACCGATGGGTGAATATTTTTTTAGGATTACTTCCCCTTCCCGGTCCACGAAAATCTCCAGCGGATCGCCCTCGCGGATGCGCAGGGTGCGGCGTATTTCCTTGGGTATTACTACGCGTCCTAGGTCGTCGATGCGTCGGACAATACCTGTGGCTTTCACTGCTGTGTATCCCCCCTTTTCCTCCCCTGGATGGCCTTGTAATGTTAACTTTTACTGTTAGTATATAACCCCTCCCAGGCCTTTATTCATGTTTTCTTTAACCGGCCTCCGCCCGGCTCATTTTCCTGATGGAACTTAAAAGCTGTTCCAGGAGCTTTAAAATGGCGTGCTGGTCTAAATCCCGGATCCTCACCCGGATGCTCAGGCCCCCTGCCGAGGAAAATGATAGCCTCCTTGGGAATATTTGGGATAACTGCAGCAGTTTTTCCCCTTTCAGATGATTGCCGCCGCCGAACTTCAGCTCCACTTCTCCCGAGCGCTGCTGCACGTGGAGGATGCCCAGCTCTCCGGCCAGCAGCCGGACGCGGGTCATGAGGAGGAGGTTTTCCACGGCCAGGGGAGGGGTGCCGAAGCGATCGATCATTTCCGCCGTAATTTCATCCACCTCGGCCAACTCTTTGGCGGCCATGAGGCGCTGGTAGAATTCCATTTTGAGGGCGGCATCGGGGATATAGTCGTCGCTCAAATAGGTGTCCACATTTAGTTCTACACTGGCTCCCCGGGGCTGTTCCTGGGCGGGCAACCCCTGTCCCCGCAGCTTGCGCACCGCCTCTTCCAATAGCTGGCAGTAAAGGTCGAAGCCCACCGCCAGCATGTGCCCGTGCTGCTCCGGCCCCAGGAGATTGCCGGCGCCCCTGAGCTGCAGGTCCCTCAGGGCTATCTTGTAACCCGAGCCCAAGGCGGTAAACTCCCGGATGGCGGCCAGGCGCTTCTCCGCCACTTCCCCTAAAACCTTGTCGGGCCGGTAAGTAAAGTAGGCGTAAGCCAGGCGGTTCGTGCGGCCGACCCTCCCCCTCAGCTGGTAGAGCTGGGCCAGACCCAGGGTATCGGCTTCGTCTACAATGAGGGTGTTTACGTTTTGGATATCCAGGCCGTTTTCGATGATGGTGGTGCAGACCAGGACGTCAAAGTGCCCTTCTATGAAGTCCAGCATTATGGCCTCGAGGTCTTCTTCGGCCATCTGGCCGTGGGCCACGGCTATCCTGGCCTCCGGCACCAGCTGTTGTACGGTGAAGGCCACGTGGTCGATGTCGGCCACCCGGTTGTGGACGTAATAGACCTGGCCGCCGCGGTCCAGCTCCCGCCTGATGACCTCGCGCACCAACTCCGGGCTGTACTCCACTACGTAGGTCTGGACGGGGTAGCGGTCCTCGGGCGGCGTTTCGATGAGGCTCATGTCCCGCACGCCGGCCAGGGCCATGTGGAGGGTACGGGGTATGGGGGTAGCCGTCATGGTGAGGACGTCCACGGTGTAGCGCAACTGCTTGAGCTTCTCTTTATGAGCCACGCCGAAGCGCTGTTCCTCGTCGATTATGACCAGCCCCAGATCCTTAAAGGCAACATCCTCGGAGAGGAGACGGTGGGTGCCGATGATTATATCTATATCGCCCCGGGCCAGGGCCTCTACCGTTTCGCGCTGCTCCCGGGGGGAAGAAAAACGGCTCAAAACGGCCACCTTCACCGGATAGGGGCTGAAGCGCTCCTTGAAGGTGTTGTAATGCTGCTGGGCCAGGATAGTGGTGGGCACCAGGACGGCCACCTGTTTGCCATCCATAACCGCCTTAAAGGCCGCCCGCAGGGCCACCTCCGTCTTGCCGTAACCCACGTCGCCGCACAGGAGGCGGTCCATGGGCTTGGGCCGCTCCATGTCGGCCTTGACTTCGGCAATGGCTTTGAGCTGGTCCGGCGTCTCGGTGTACGG
The DNA here is from genome assembly GCF_013167955.1 of Thermanaeromonas sp. C210. Lineage (NCBI taxonomy): Bacteria > Bacillati > Bacillota > Clostridia > Neomoorellales > Neomoorellaceae > Thermanaeromonas > Thermanaeromonas sp. C210. The sequence continues at coordinate 71,839 of NZ_BLWF01000001.1, read as the reverse complement.
GAAGGCTTCTTCGAATTCCCGCTGCCAGGGGGTATCCGGGGAAAAGGCGTGCCCGCGCACCGTCTCCCGGGTGGCGTAGAGGTTGAGGAGTTCCTCGGCCATGGCCCGTACCGCCTCCTGCACCCGTCCCTTAACCTTAGCCCATTCGTTGCCGCCTAAACGGTAGAGACGGGGTACATGGCCTTCGGCCCCGATGTATTTTTGCACCAGGGAGATCTGGTCGATGGGGACGTAGAGGCGGTCGTTGCCTGCATACTGGATGAGGAGGTAGTCTTTCTTTACACCCCCCACCTCCAGCTGCTGGATGCCCAGGTAGCGGCCGATGCCGTGGTTGACGTGGACTACGTAGTCCCCCTCCTTGAGATCGGTAAAGGAGGTTATCTTGCCTCCTGCCCGGGATATCTTGTGGCGCCGGGGCCGGCGCACCGGACCGTAGAGTTCGGTATCCCCCAGGATGACCAGTTTTACCTGGGGCCAGATAAAGCCCTGGCGCAGGTTGCCCGGCACCACGGCCACCTGGCCGGGCCGGGGGAGGTCGGAAGTATCCTGCAGGGCAACGGTCTCCAGCCCCTCGGCCGCAAGGTTCTGGCGCAGGGCCTCCATGCGGGCGGCGTCCGCCACCACAAGGACAATGCGATAGCCTTGGCGGCGCCAGCGGCCCAGCTCCTGGGCCAGGAGGCCCACCTTACCCTGGAAGGCGGGGAGGCTTTGGGCCCCCACGCCGACGGCCTGGCGTACCTGGAGGCCGGCCCGCCGTGGCAACAGGGTGAAATAGAGGCGCTGGTATTTGGCCAGGAGGTTCTCCATTTCCTCAGCCCCGGCATAGGCCAGACCCTGGGAAGGCAGGGCGAGGCCTCCCTCCAGCATCTGGGTGAAGATCTCCAGGCGCTGCTTTTCCAGGCGCTTGGCCCCATCCTTAAGTCTGGCCGGTTCGTCGAGAATTATAAGGGGCGGCCGCTTAAAATACTCCAGCAGGGTGGCCTGCTGGGGATAAAAGAAAGGCTGTAGGGGGATTATCCCTTCCGGCCAGTCTCCGGCTTCCAACCTGGCCAGCAGAGAACCGAGGCGCTCTTCCAGTTCGCGGGCGGCCTCGGGCCTCGTCTTCCTCAATTTGGCCAGGGTCTGCTGGAATTCCTGCCGGAGAAGCTCGAGGCCCGGCCGCAGGTCCTCGGGCGCCACCGTCTCCACCGCCGGGGTAATTACTACTTCCCCCGTCTCACCCACCGACCGCTGGGTTGTCGGGTCGAAGGGCCGCAGGGAATCGATTTCGTCGCCGTAAAACTCCACCCTGACCGGGTTTTCGGCCCCCAGGGGATAGATATCGATGATGCCGCCCCGGACCGCCAGGTGGCCGGGCGCTTCCACCATCTCCTCGCGGCGGTAGCCGAGCCGCACCAGGCGTTCGAGGAGTTCCTCCCGCTCCACGTTCTGGCCCACCCGCAGAGTAACCAGGGCCCGGGAGAAGGCCTCCCGGGGCGGGAGCTTAGCCGCCAGGGCCCCGATGCTGGTTACCAGCACCCGCACCCGGCCGCACACCAGGTCTTCAAGCACCCGGATGCGCTGGGCGGGTACTTCGAGGCTGTGGGCATAAAATCCCAGAGGCAGGAGCTCCGCCGCCGGCAAATAATCCACGCCCCCGCCCGGCCCGAAGGCTTCCACATCAGCGGCCAGGCGCTGGGCTTCCTCCGGGCCGGAGGTGACCACCAGAAGGGGCCCGAATTCATCGGCCATGGCCCTCACCCACAGGCCCTTCAGGCCCTCGGGCAGACCGTAGAGCTGCTGCTCGGGTAGCCCCTGGCGCAGGCCTTCCGCCAACATGTGAAATTGTGCACTATCTCTAATAATTTGTAATAATCCGTAGTTGTCCATAGTCCCCCGCTTCCCATACACCACAAAAAGGGCCGCTGCTGATAAGGGCCCTCGTTTTCATTATAAGCCACGCGGACTCCCGGCGTCAAGGCAAGCCGGCCCTGAGCCATCCCCGCTTTTTAGCTGACGTGATTTAGCTCCCCGCTCGCTCCGTGAGCTTCGCGGACCAATACTTAAGCTCAATTTTCGGCCTCCGGCGGGGTCCCCGGCTCATTCGGCTTCCATGCCTCAGGAGCCGGTCGCAGGCCTCTTTCGGCCTCGGCCCCGCCTCCGGCCTCGATTTCGCAAAAGATTGTCGTCCGCTCAGCTCAAGTCGCTCGCTTACGAGCTAAATCACCCTCTCCAAACCAGGGATACGTCAGAAGCCGCTCTGCCCCGCGCCCTTCCCCCGGGCGCCGCTCCGGCCGCCGGGCCTATCTTCCCCGGCGGTGCAGCCGAAAAAGGGCCGCGTTCCAGAGGAAGTGGAGGAGGAACCCGCCGCCCCAGGCCAGGACGGCCTGGCCGCTCCCTTCCCAAAGGCCGGCAGCCGCTGCGCCGAAGAGGGTATGGCCCCCTACGGCCGCCAGGGCGGCTCCCCGCCGGGCCCTTGTAAGCTCCCACCCGGCCTCCACCAGGCCGAAGGCCGCGTGCACCAAGAGCACGGGAGCCCCCCAGGCCAGGGCTAATCCCGTCTTCAGGGCTTCCTCCAGCAGAGGGCCCCAAAGGAGGCCGTCGAATTTGAGAAAGGAAAATAAAAACCGGTTGCCCGTCCACGCCAGGGCGGCCGCCAGGAGGCCCGCCAGCAGATATGCTCCTTCTAACAATTAAAGCGATTCATAACCTCCTCCAGATCGAGGCCCTCCAGCCAGAGGCGGGCGGCCCTGGCGGCTTTGAGGAGTACGGGACTAACCAGGGACCACTCGTCCTCGGTAAAGGGTTCCAGGACGTAATCCGCGGGGTCCTGGCCCGCCGGGGGCCGGCCGATCCCGATCCTTATTCGGGGAACCATGTCGGTGCCCAGGGCCGCCAACACCGAACCCAGGCCCCGGTGGCCCCCCGAGCTCCCTTTGGCCCTCACCCGCAGCCGGCCGGGTTCCAGGTCCAGGTCGTCCATCAAGACTAGGATATCTGCCGGCCGGATACCATACCACCGGGCCAGGGGGCCGACGGCCTGACCGCTCAGGTTCATGAAGGTTAGGGGCTTGACCAGGAGCACCCGCTCTTCCCCCACGCGGCCGGTCCCTACCAGGGCGTCCCTTTGCCTGCGGCCGAGCTCGACGGCCAGGTCGTCGGCCAACAGGTCCAGGGCCATGAAGCCAGCATTATGGCGCGTTGTCTCATAGCGGGGCCCGGGATTGCCCAGGCCTACCACCATTTTCACCGGTTATCCTCTCCGCCCCCTCGAAGTTTTATGCGGCTGCTGCCTTAGGAAGCACCTTCCTCGGACCCTTCTTGCCCTTCTTCAGCGGTCTCTTCGGCCTCGGTGCCCCTGACACTGACGACGGTGGCGATGAGACTGGTGGGTTCCGAAAGAATGGTTACTCCACGCGGCGGGGTAAGATCGGCCACCGTCAGGTGGTCGCCGATATCCAGGCCGCTCACATCCACCGTAATGGCCTCCGGCAGGTCTTCGGGCAGGCACTCCACTTCCACCTCGTGGAGGCCGTGCTGCAGAATACCGCCGATCTTAACGCCCCGGGGCTCCCCTTCCAGCACCACCGGCACATTGGCGGTGATCTTTTCCCCGGCCGGTACCTGGTAGAAATCGATGTGTACTAATTCGCCCCGGATGGGGTGACGCTGCACCTCCCGCACCAGGGCAGTATATTCCCGAACCTGGCCTCCTTGTTCCAGCTTCACCTGGACCAGGGCGCTCTCTCCTTCCCGCCCCAGGACTCTTTTCATTTCCTTAAGGTCGACTTCTACCGGCAGGTTGCCCACCTCCCGGCCGTAAAGGATTCCCGGGAGCAGACCCCGGCGGCGCAGGCGACCTGCCGGTCCCTTCCCCACTTCTTCCCTTACCCGCAGAGTCAAGGACGATCTTGCCATGGATATTCACTCCCTTTCCCTTAAGTGTTGGCCTTGATCGGCTAAAAGAGCAGGCATAAAATCGGTAGCACCCGCATACCCATGTTCTATGCGGGAGGTGAGTAGCTTGTACCAGAGGAGCAAAAAGCTGGCCGGCATGCCGGTCATCAGCCTGGCCGACGGGCAGGCCCTGGGCCGCATAAAACGCCTGTTAATAGATCACCGGAATATGGCCGTGGCCGGCCTGATCCTGGACCGCAAAGGGTGGTTTAAGGAACAGGCGGTGATCCCCTACGACCACGTAAACAACGTCGGCAGCCATGCCGTAACTGTAGACCAGGCCTCGGCGGTGGTGAAGTTAAGCTCGATGCCGGAACTCGAGAACCTCTCAAAAAACCCGGTACCCCTTCTCGGGACCAAGGTCATCACCGAGGAAGGAGCCGTGCTGGGAGTAGTCGAAGATTTCTGGTTCGAACCCCAGGACGGCAAGATATGCTATCTAGAGTTAAAGGGCCACCTGCTGCAAGGTAAGAGCCAGCTACCGGCCGAGTTCATCCGCACTTGCGGCCGCGACGCCTTGATAGCCAGGGCAGGAGCGGAGAACTCCCTCCAGCGCCCCAAAAGCCTCTTCTCCGCAGCTTACCGGGAAAGGGCGGCGGCCGCCGGGGAGAAAATAAGCCACCGCCTGGGCAGCTACCTCCAGCGCCTGCCCTGGAAGAACAGGAACGACGGCTAGTCAGTCAAAAAGGGTACTTACGGACTCGTCGCGGTGGATGCGCATAATGGCTTCTCCCAGGAGGGGCGCCACCGAAAGGCACCGCATCCTCGGTATCTCTTTGCCCGGTGGCACCGGAATGGTGTTGCAGATTACTATTTCCTCGAGGGAAGCTTCCCCCAGCCTTTCCAACGCCGGCCCTGACAGCACCGGGTGGGTGCAGCAGGCATAAATGGTCCTGGCTCCATGCTCCATCAAAGCCTGGGCGCCAAGGCAAATGGTGCCGGCCGTGTCGATGAGGTCGTCGATCATGATGACCGTTTTGCCTTCCACGTCACCGATAATGTCCATTATTTCCGCCACATTGGGTTCCGGCCGCCGCTTATCGATGATGGCGATCTCGGCCCCCAGCCTCTCGGCAAAATTGCGGGCCCGGGTCACCCCACCCACGTCCGGCGAAACGACGACCACGTCCTTGAGCCCCAGGGAATGGAAATAGTCGGCCAGAATGGGCACCGCCGTAAGGTGGTCCACCGGAATATCGAAGAAGCCCTGGATGGCCCCGGCGTGGAGGTCCATGGCCAGCAGCCGGTCGGCCCCGGCGGCGGTAATCAAGTTGGCCACCAGCTTGGCGGAAATGGGATCGCGGGCGCGCGTCTTGCGCTCCTGCCGGGCATAGCCGTAGTAAGGCACCACCGCCGTTATACGCCGGGCCGAAGCGCGGCGCAGGGCGTCGATGAGGATCAGAAGCTCCATTAAATTATCGTTGACGGGGTTGCAGGTGGGCTGGATGACGAAGACATCCGCCCCGCGCACGCTCTCGTCGATGACCAGGCTGATTTCCCCGTCGCTGAAGCGCCCCACCTTGGCCGCACCCAGGGGCACCTTCAGGTAAGAGCAGATTTCTTCGGCCAGTTTGGGGTTGGCGTTGCCCGTAAAGATTTTTAACATGCCGTTATCGTTGCTCATCCCTCACCCGACCCTTCGCGTTTAATTTCTCCAGCCCTTTCCCGGCCAAGTTCACCTGGCGGGCCCTTCCTATGGCCAGGGCCCCCGGAGGAACATCTTCCGTAATGGTGGAACCGGCACCGATGACCGATCGTTCACCAACCTCCACCGGAGCCACCAGGTTGGTATTGCTGCCGATAAAGGCGCCGTCGCCCACCACCGTCGGCCACTTGTGGAGGCCGTCGTAATTGCAGGTAATGGTGCCGGCACCTATGTTGACCTCCTTGCCTACCGTGGCATCGCCCAGGTAGGTCAGGTGGGGCACTTTGCTGCCCTCGCCCACGCGGGAGGCCTTGATCTCCACGAAATCTCCCACCTTAACCCGGTCGTCCAGCACGGTCCCCGGTCGCAGGTAGGCAAAGGGCCCGATCTGGCAGCGGTTGCCAATGGTGCTCTCCCGGACCACGGAATAGCTGATAACGGTCTCGTCGCCTATCCGGCTGTCCCGGATGCTGGCCTGGGGACCTATGACGCAGCCCGAGCCTATCCAGGTCTTCCCCTCCAGAAAAGTAAAGGGCCATACGACGGTGTCCCTGCCTATCTCCACCCCTGCGTGGATATAAGTGTTGTCCGGATCCACCAGGGTTACTCCTTTCAGCATGAGCTCTTCGTTTATGCGGCGCTGCAGGATCCGTCCCGCCCTGGCGAGCTGCACCCGGTCGTTTACCCCCAGCACCTCCTCGGGATCCGGGCAGAGGAGGGCGTGGACCAAGTACCCCCGGCGGCAGAAGAGCTCGATGACGTCGGTCAAGTAGTATTCGCCCTGGGCGTTTTCCGGCCGGAGTTCTTCCAGGGCCGGCCACAGGAGCGAAGCCGTAAAACAGTAGGTGCCGCTGTTGATCTCCTTAACGGCCCGGGTGGCGGCATCGGCATCGCCTTCCTCCACAATCCTTTGCACCCGGCCTTCTTTATCCCGGATGACCCGGCCGTAGCCGGTGGGATCTTCCACGGCAGCTACCAGCAGGGTAGCGGCCGCTCCTTGCTCCCGGTGCTCGGCCACCAGGCGCGCCAGGGTTTCCCCGCGCAGGAGGGGGGTGTCCCCGCAGAGGACCAGGACAGTTTCCGCTTCCCGGGCCAGGTCCCGCGCCTGGGCCAGGGCATGACCGGTACCCAGCTGCTTTTCCTGCCAGGCGTACCGGAATCCAGGCCCCAGCTCGTTCCGGACCTCCTCTCCCCCGTGGCCTACTACCACAATGCTCTCAGTGATCCCGGCCGCCTCCACCGCGGCCAGAACGTGCTCCACCAGGCTCCGGCCGGCTACCCGGTGCAGTACCTTGGGCCGGCCGGAACGCATTCTTTTCCCTTCACCGGCCGCCAGAACGACGGCCACCACTTTCGACACTGGAGAAACCCTCCCCCCAAAAATTCGGGCCCTACCGGAGCCGTCAAGGAGAGCCCGTGGGGCCCGGCCAGGGATCGGAGGCGGCCTGGGCGGATAATACCCGGCAGGCTAGTTCCAGGTCGTCGGGTTTATCCACATCCACCCCGATTTCGGGGTAGGGTGTTATCACGGCCTTCCCCCGCACCCCTAAGAGCTCCGAAAACCGCCTTTCCACCTCGGCCAGGGAAAGCCGGCGCAGGAGGAATCTCACGATGAAGAAGGGGCCTATCTGCCAGCCCAGGGCCAGGGGGCTTTTGCGCAGGGCCACCAGCTTCTGCCCCCGCCGGGCGCAGGTCGAAAGGGCGTCGGCCCGCAGAAGGGCCATATTCCCCCCCGTAAAGGTCCCCTCCTTCAGAGATACGTAGGTTCTCTTTACGCCCGGGTAAGCCGTCTCGCTTTCCCGGCGGGTGACGATGGGGTAATAAAGGTCGGCCGAAATTTCCCGGCAGCGATCGAGGAAATCCCGGACCGCTTCCGGCGTGAGCAGGGGAATGTCGGCGGTCACCAGGAGGAGCCATTCCGCTCCCGGCAGGGCCCCGGCTCCGTTAAGGGCGCTCTCCACCGCCGTCCGGCCGGGCGGCACCAGAGTTATCTTCTCTTCCCCGGCCAGCCCGGCCAGTTCCTCGGGGCCCACTAGGACCAGGCGCCGCAGGCGGCCGGAACGGCGCAGGGCCTCCAGCACCCAGGCCACCATGGGCCGTCCGGCGACGGGCACCAGGGCCTCGTTACCGGCTCCCAGCCGGTCCCCCTTGCCTGCGCTCCCCCCGGCCAGCACTACTCCGTCTACCAGCACGACGTCCGCCCCCTCCTGCCGCACTTTAGGAGGCTTCCTCTTCCCGGGATGAGTTCATTCCCTTCCGCATGGCCTCCATCAAGCGGTTTTCGGCATTTTCAATATGCTCCTGGGCCAGGCGCTGGGCCAGTTCGACATCCCGCGCCGTAATGGCCTCCACCAGGGCCTTATGCTCTTCCAGGGCTTCCTTCATGCGCCCCGGTGTGGCCAGGGAGGTGGTGCGGAAACGCTGGATCTGGTCGCCCAGGTTGTTGATGATCTGGGCTAAACGCTCGTTGCGGCTGGCCCGGTACAATACATTGTGGAAGCGGGTATCTACCTGGATGAGGGTTTCCAGATCGTTCTTTTCGGCGCATTCGGCCACCTGCACCAGCAGCCGCTCCAGCTCTTCCAGTTCTTCTTCGGTGATCCTTTCGCAGGCCAGGGCCGCAGCCAGGGATTCCAGGGCGGAGCGGATTTCAAAGACTTCGGTGATGTCCTTGGTAGAGATGCCCGCCACATAAGCACCCTTGCGGGGTACCATGACTACCAGGCCTTCCAGTTCCAGCTTGCGAATGGCCTCCCTCACCGGTGTGCGGCTCACGCCCATTTCCTCGGCTAGCTGGACCTCCATCAGGCGCTCTCCGGCCTTAAGCTGCCCGCTCAAAATTGCCTCCCGCAGAGTCTCAAAGACTATCTCCCGCAATGGCTTATAATTTTCCAGCTTACCTGCCAGCAGATTTTTCATCCTAATCACCTCCTGCCAGGGGGCCCCTGGGAGCCAAAAGGCCGGCGGCCGGGCCGGCCTTAAGGGGAGAGGGTGCAGGCGACCACGGTCTCCGGATATTCCCGCCGGAGGGCCGCGGCTATCCTCTCGGCTTCTTCCCTGGTGGGAGCCACCCCAAAAACGGTGGGCCCACTGCCGCACAGAACGGCCTTCTCCGCACCCAGGGACATGAGCCTGCCTTTGATAGTTGCTACTTCCGGGTACAGGCGCAAGGTTACTCCCTCCAGGACGTTTCCCAGGGACCTCACCAGACCTTCCCGGTTACCGCCCAAGAGGGCCGCCACGGCTTCCTCCTCCCGGGGACGGTCGCCCTCCCATCCCGACGCCAGGCCGGCATCCCATCCCCGGTAGACGGCGGCGGTGCTGACCCCGAAGGGCGGCTTCACCAGCACCAGCCAGAGACGGGGCGGGGGAGGTAAAAGGGCCAGCCGTTCACCCCGCCCCCTCCCCAGGGCCGTCCCCCCTAAAACGCAAAAGGGCACATCACTCCCCAGTTCGGCCCCTATGCCGGCCAAGGCCCCGGCCGTCAGGCCCAGATCCCACAGGTAGTTGAGACCCACCAGGACCGCCGCCGCGTCTGCGCTTCCCCCCGCCAACCCGGCGGCCAGGGGTATCCTCTTTTCCAGGGTTATTTTCACGCCCGGAAAAGGATACCTCCCTTGAAGCAAAGAAGCCGCCCGGTAGGCCAGGTTATCCGCACCCCGCGGCGCCGCCCGGCCCCGAACCTCCAGCTCTATCCCCCGGCCGGGAGTCAAAAAAACCGTATCGTGAAGGTCAATGCTTTGAAAAATGGTGCTTATCTCGTGGTAACCGTCGGCGCGGCGACCTTTAACCTCCAAAGTCAAATTGACCTTGGCATAGGCCCGTATCTTGATCCCCTGCAAAGAAAATCGCTCCCGGGTCGGGGATGAAGGTATTCTTCCCGCCCTTTAATTATACATCATATTCGACCGAAATCCTCTTTCCGCAGCAAAAAAGCCGCTAGCCGGCTCCTGCGGTGACCTGTAGGGATTTATCCACCACTTCTAAGACCGCCGGCAGGTTTTCGTAGAAGATCACCACTACCTGCCCGGGGACGGCCAAAGCTAGGGCCTTAGCCACCGCCCGGCCCTCGTCCAGCTCCAGGTAAACATCGTCCGGCTTAAGACCGGCCTCCAGGACTCCCTGCCGCAGAAGGCCGGCCACTTCTCCGGGCTGCCTTCCGCGCCGGTCGGCATCCTCCTTGATAATTACTTTCCGGCAAAAACGGCCCGCCACCCGGCCGCTTTTGCAGATGGAGGCATCCGGCCGGTCCCCCGGCACCCCGATGACCCCTATGACCTCCGGTGAAAGGCGCGAGGCCAGCTTGAGGACGCTCTCATAGCCGGCGGGATTATGGCCGTAGTCGATGATGACTTTAACTCCGCCCACCTCCCGGTACATGAGGCGGCCGGGGTTGTGGGCCGGTTCCCGGCCGAATTCCCGGAGACCTCTGGCGATGACGTCATCCGGCAGGCCCAGGGCCACAGCCGCCGCCACGGCAGCCAGGGAATTCTGGAGATTGTGCCGGGCCAGGCCCTTCCAGGCACAGGCCACGGACCGGACCGCCAGGAGGCGCCTCTCATCCCTCCCCGAGGCAATAAAGATGTTCCCCTTCTTGACGAAGACCGCCTGTCCCCCGCCGGCCAGGTGCTCTTGCACCACTTTGTTGCGGGCCTTGAGGCTGAAAAAGATGATGCGCCCCCGAGCCCGCTCCCGCATCCGGACGGTTAGGGGATCGTCGGCGTTGAGGACGGCATGGCCTTCTTCCTTAAGGGCCTCCACTACCAGGGACTTCACATGGGCCAGGTCGGCCAGGGTTTCCACGCCGTACTGGCCCAGGTGGTCTTCGGCTATGTTGAGCACTACTCCCACATCGGCCCGGTCGTACCCCAGGCCGGAGCGGAGGATACCACCCCGGGCCGTCTCCAGGACGGCAGCCTCTACCCTCTTGTCCGCCAATACCCGCCGCGCGCTGGCCGGACCCGCGGCATCCCCGGGCTGGACCAGACATCCGCCTATGTAAATGCCGTCCGTAGTGGTGAGGCCAACCCTGCGGCCGGTTAGCCCTAGCATATAAGCTATGAGGCGGGCGGTGGTTGTCTTACCGTTGGTTCCCGTGACGGCCACCAGGGGTATGCGGCCGTCATCCCCGGGCGGGAACAACCCCGCTACAATGGCCCCCGCCACGTCCCGCGGCCGCCCGGCGGCGGGGAAATGGTGCATGCGAATACCGGGTGCCGCGTTGACCTCCAGAATGCCCCCCTGACCCCGGTGTATAGGCCGGGCGATGTCCGGGCAGATCACGTCCACCCCGGCTACGTCCAGACCCACCACCCGGGCGGCTTCCACGGCTAGGTAGGCGTTGTAGGGGTGAACGCGATCGGTCACATCGGCGGCCGTCCCGCCGGTGCTCAGGTTGGCGCTCTCGCGCAGGAGCACTACCGTCCCGGCAGGGGGAATATCCGTTAAACTCCATCCCTGGCGCTCCATGGTGAAGAGGGCGATGGGGTCCAAGGGGAGTTTGGTCAGGGGCCGACCGTGTCCCTCGCCCCGCAGGGGGTCTTGATTGGCCAGGCGGACGAGCTCTTCAACGGTATGGCGGCCGTCGCCTATCACCCGGGCAGGCAAACGCTCGGCCGCCGCCACCACGCGGCCGTTGACCACCAGGAGGCGGTACTGCCGGCCGGCCAGGTGCTTCTCCACCAGGACCGGCCCCCCGCCGGGAGCGGCCACTCTATAGGCTCGCCTCACTTCTTCCCCATTCTGGAGGTTGGCGACGACCCCCTTCCCCTGGTTGCCGGCCACCGGCTTGACCACCACCGGAAAGCCTAGCTTTTCGGCCAGGGCCGCGGCCTCATGGGCATTTTTCGCCACGCCGCCCCGGGGCACCGGCAGCCCGAATTCCTGTAGGAGCTCTTTAGTCAGGGCTTTATCGCCGGCAATATCGGCCGCCAGGCAGCCGGTGTTTTCCGTTACGGTGGCCTGGACCCGCCGGCTCTTGCAGCCGTAGCCCAGCTGAAGGAGACTTCCGTCTCCGAGGCGCCGGACCGGAATGCCGCGGCGCCGGCAGGCGGCCACAATGGCCGCAGTGCTGGGTCCCAGCCGGTATTGGTCCAGGATACCGGCCAGTTTTTCTCGGGCGAGGTCCAGGTCGTAGTCCCGTCCCTCCAGGAAGGCGGAGACCAGCTCCACCGCCAGGTGCAGGGCTGCTTCGGCCGCCGGCCGGCATTCGTACTCTATAACAATTTCCACTTCCCGGGGATGGGAGGTGGTACGGGTTTTGCCGTAGGAAACATCCTCCCCCGCCAGCCACAACAATTCTAAGGCCACGTGTTCCACCACATGGCCCAGGTACGTCCCCTCGTAGAGGCGTTCGCGGAAGCCGCCGGGATAACCCCGGGAGCAGTAGTGTTCCCCCAGGCCGGGGAGGGCGGCCAGCAGGCGTTCGGCGAAGCCCGGCAGGCTGCTGGTCTTCACTCCTGCCACGTCCTTTAAGTCCACCCTGGCCACCAGGACCGGCCGGAGGCAAAAAATATTGGGCCCTTCGAGGGCCCGCAGGCCCTTAATCTCCATCTATCCATTTATTCCCCCTTCTGCCAATTGCTAGTTTAACCATGGGGAACCAAATTATACTTCCGGCAGAAGGGGACGGCGCAGGGCCAGGTCGAAACCGTAGCTGGCCGCCAGGACGTGGAGCCGGCAACCCGTCAGGGCAACGGGGCGGGTCCCGGCGTCGGAGATGCTGCTGTGTTCAATCTCGCGGCCGTCCACCACCGTCACGGCCCCCGACCCATAGACCATGAAGCGCTGCCGGTCGTCCACCAGCACCGCCGTGTCCTCGTCTATACCCAGGCCGAGGATGTAGGGGTTGTGGGCTACGGCTGCCAGCAGCCGTCCCAGGCGGCCCCGCTGGGCAAAATGCTGGTCCACCATGACTTCCCGGATGAGCCCCAGCCCCGGAGCCATGCGCACCACCTCGGCCCGGGGAGCCTCCTCCCCGGGCCCCTCCACTATCATGGTGGTGCCCATGGCCGCGGCACCCGCACTGGTACCCCCGACCACGGCGCCCCGGCGATAGGCCCGGTGGAGGGCCCGGTCCAGCTCCGTCCCCCCTAAGAGGGCCGTAAGCCGCAGCTGGTCGCCGCCGGTTAGAAAGATGCCGGTGCTGCTTTCCAGGATATTTACTAGGTCGGCGCCGGCCGCCTCCCGGCGGGAAGTGAAGGTCACAACCTCCACCCTGGCGGCGCCCAGGCGGGTGAAGACCCGCCGGTATTCTTCCCCGGCCCCGGCCGGGTCCCCGGAGGCCGCCGGGATGACGGCCAGGACGGCCTCCTCGCCACCCGCCGCTTCGACAAAGCGGCGCAGGACCGTGCAGCTCCCCTCTTTGTCCTCATTGCCGCCGATGATATAAAGGGCCATGGAGTTTCCTCCCCTACTATTTTTGCCTTCCGGCAGGAAAGGTACCCGCCGAAGGCGAATCATCTCCAGTAGAAATGGGGGAAAACCATGGCCCGACAAATAGTCCTCAAAAACTATATGGAAAATTGTGTATGGGAACTCCTGGACGAGGTGCTGGCTAAGGACCCCGACGCCTGCAGATGCGAAATCTGCCGCCACGATATTGCGGCCCTGGCCCTTAACCGGCTCCCGCCCCGCTACGTGGTGAGGGACGAGGGCGCGGTCTACACCAAGCTTTGCATGCTGGAGGCCCAGTACCGCGCGGATATTTATGCCGCCCTCACCGAGGCCTTAATGCAGGTAAAGGCAAACCCGCGCCACTAGACAGAGGGTGCGGGTTTGCTTCTTACCCGCTGCTTACTTGGCCGGGCACCTGCGTATGCCATCTGTAGATCGTTCCACAGGGCAGTCCGAACTACAAGGCACGACCGCGGGCGCCGGCAACCAGCACCAGGCCCTTAGCCGGCTTTAACCGCAGCCCCGAAGGTGGGCGGGGGCCGTGGACGGCATCAAAAGCGCTCCCTTCCACCCTTTGCGCGGCGAGGCGACAGGCCCTTCCCTGGGGCTCCTTCCTTTAGGCCTCGCGAAACTTGTAGCCCACGCCCCGCACCGTCAAAATATAGCGGGGATTACCGGGGTCCTCCTCGATTTTCTCCCGCAGGTGTCTGATATGCACATCGATGGTGCGGGTATCTCCGTAGTAGTCGCCCTCCCACAGCCGGTCCAGCAGTGCCTCCCGGGTGAAGACCCGCCCGGGGTTTTCCGCGAGGAATTTCAGCAGCTGGTATTCCTTCAAGGTGAGATCCACCGGCTTGCCCCTCACCTTAACCTCATGGCTGTCGGGGTTTATGACCAGGTCGCCGACCACCACCCTGCCCCCGGGCTGCCTGGTCCTCTCCGCCACCCGCCGCAGGATGGCCCGCACCCTGGCCACCAGCTCCCGGGGGCTGAAGGGCTTGGTGAGGTAATCATCGGCCCCTAGCTCCAGTCCCAGCACCCGGTCCACCTCTTCCCGCCGGGCGGTGAGCATGAGGATGGGAACGGCCGTACGGGCCCGCAAGATCCGGCAAACATCGAAGCCGTCGATCCGGGGCAGCATGACGTCCAGGATGACGAGGTCGGGCTTTTCCGTTTCTACCAGTTTTAGGGCCGTCTCCCCGTCGGCCGCGGTGATGGTGGTAAACCCGGCCTGCTCCAGATTGTAGGTTACCAGCTCCAGGATGGCCGGTTCGTCGTCCACTACCAGAATTTTGGCCGTCATTTTCTTCTCCCTGCCTTTTCCCTGTCCGGGCAGGGCGAAGGAACCGCGCTCCCGTCGGGCCGGTTCACCCGGCCACCGGCAGGCCCCCTCGGCCAGCAGCCGGAAGGGCGGCGGTCCCGTTAACCGCCCGCTTCTCTGGCGCATCCCCACTTTCGAACCTAGGTCTGCTTGGCTTGCGCTCGCAAAGGCCTCCCTCGCGGAACAAACTATCACTCAGTCTCAGAGCTTAAGGCGGACTGCCCGGCAAATTCGACACACGGCTCAGTTGCCGGCCGCAGGCCTCTTTAGGCCTCGGGTCCGCCTCCGCTTTAGACTTCGTGAAGTTTGGCAGCCGCGAAGGCTTGTTCGCTCGCTTTCAAGCCAAGGCAGGCCTCTACCCCAAGAAGTGGAGATAACTCAGCCCGTTCCTACCTCTATTCTACTTTGCCCCCTCATTTCTTGTCCAGGCTCCCGGCCAGGGCCACGAGGTAGGGGCTCTCTTCCCAGGTCTCCCCTGGGTGAGGGCCCCAGGAGGGCCAGGGAATATCCCGGGGCCGGCCGGTCTGTACTATCCTGCCTTCCAGGAGGACCGCCACCCGGTCGGCCAGCAGGGGGAGCTCAGTAAAATCGTGGGTAACGAAGAGGGCGGTAATACCCCTGGCCTGCAAGAGCCTGCGGAGCTCCACCATGAGGGCCGCCCGCGTTGGCGCGTCCAGGGCCACAAAGGGCTCATCCAGGAGAAGAACCTGGGGCTCCAGCACCAGGGCCCGGGCGAGGCTGACCCGCCGGGCCTCACCGCCCGAGAGTTCCCAGGGCTTCCTCAGGGCCAGGTGGGCTATGCCCAGGATTTCCAGCCACTTCTGTACCCGCCGCCCCATTTCCGGCCCCTTTACTCCCCGGAAGCGCAGGCCCAGGGCTACGTTCTGATACACCGTAGTATTGAGCAAGAGGGGCTCCTGAAAAACCACCGCCAGCTGCCGCCGCAGCTTCATTATCTCCTGACGCCGCCAGTTTACCGGCCGGCCGTCGAAATAGACGGTGCCCTCGTCGGGCCGTTCCAGTAGGGACAATACGTGGAGCAGGGTGCTCTTGCCCGCGCCGTTGGGGCCGATGATCCCCCAGATCTCACCCGGGGCAATGTCGAATTCATCCACCGCCAATACCTGCAAACGCCCCTTGACTACCTTAATGCCTTCTGCCCTAAGGCTAATCCCCATACCTGCGCCTCCCCTGCTGCAACAAGGTAAGAACGGCCGTAACCGTAAAACTCAAACCCAGGAGGATAAAGCTCAAAGCCCAGGCCATGGCAAAATTCCCGCGGCTCACTTCCATAACGATGGCCGTAGTCAGCACCCGCGTGTGGTGGAGGATGTTCCCCCCCACCATCATGGACGCTCCCACTTCGGAGACTACGCCGCCGAACCCGGCTATCACTGCTGCCAGCAGCCCCAGCCGGGCTTCTTTGAGGAGGGTCCAGAAAAGCTGTACTGGGGAAGCCCCCAGGGCCAGGATCTGGGCCGGCAGTTTCTGCGGCAATTGCTGGAAGGCCGCCATGGACAGGCCCGTGACCAGCGGCGCGGCGATGACCGCCTGGGCTATGACGATGGCCGTAGGGGTGTAGATCAATTCCAGCCGTCCCAGGGGACCGCTGCGCCACAGGAGGAAGCTCACCCACAGGCCGACCACCGTAGGCGGTATCCCCATCAAAGTGTTTACTACACTTACCACCAGCCCCCGGCCGAGGAATCTGCGAAAGGCCAGGAAGGCACCCAGGGGCACGCCTACCAGAACGCTTAAGACGGTGGCTTGGCCGCAGACCCTCAGGGTGAGCCACACCACCTCCAGCACTCCGGGATCCAGGCCTACAAGGAGCTCAACCCCCCTGACCAGCCCCTGCCAGGCCGTTCCCACTGCGCTCACATCCCGAGACTGTTTTCGTCCTTACCGGCATCCGGGAAGAAGAGGGGCTGGCCATACTTATCCTTGCCGAAATCCCCGATTATCTTTTGGGTTTCCGGCGCCAGAAGGAAGTCTATAAAAGCCTTGGCTCCCTCGCTATTGATTTCCAAATCCGGAAACTTGTCGGGATTGACCTGCATGACATGGTATATGTTAAGGAGTGACTTCTCTCCCTCCAGTAAGATGTCCAGCTTCAGGTTTTTCCTGAGGGCCAGATAGGTCCCCCGGTCGGTGAGGGTATAGCCCCCCTTCTCCGAAGCGATATTCAGAGTCTGGCCCATGCCGGCCCCGGCCTCCTGGTACCAGCGGCCGGAAGGCTGGATCCCGGCCTGGCTCCAGATGGCCTTTTCCTTCTTATGGGTTCCGGAATCATCTCCCCGGGAAACAAAGAGGGCCTCCTGGGTCGCAATTCTGCGGAAGGCTTCGGCGGAGCTCCCGGCCTCCTTGACTCCGGCCGGATCCTCCGGCGGACCTACGATAACGAAATCATTATGCATGACCA
Organism: Thermanaeromonas sp. C210; assembly: GCF_013167955.1. Lineage (NCBI taxonomy): Bacteria > Bacillati > Bacillota > Clostridia > Neomoorellales > Neomoorellaceae > Thermanaeromonas > Thermanaeromonas sp. C210. The sequence goes on along the minus strand of NZ_BLWF01000001.1, from coordinate 55,120 downwards.
GCTGGCGATTTATCACTACGCCCTTATCCACCAGCTTTTTCTCGTCTTCCGGGGCATGCACCAGAAGCACATCGGCATTGCCCTGCTCTCCCATGGCCAGGGCCTGGCCCGTACCTACGCCATGGGGCTTCACCGTATAGCCCGTTTCTTTTTCAAACAAGGGGATCAGTACATCCAGCAGGCCGGTGTCCATGGTACTGGTAGTAGTAGCCAGGATCACCGGTTTCTTGGCAGAAGCTACCGGCGGGGCTTCCCCTTCGGCCTTCTGACCGCAGCCGGCGAGTAGACCTATTAGCAAAATTCCCACTACCAAGGGGGTTAAATACCTTCTTAGCCAGCTAGGTAAGTACACGGTCATCCCCTTCCCTCTATGTACTTGATAGCCTTTATGCTCATAATAACATAACGAACCCCTAAAAATAAATACCCCCTACCGGGGATAACCAAAATTTCTTGCAAAGGCTTCCCCGATGGCCCGGTCTACTTCTTCCAGGAAACGGTGAAAGTTTTCCACTAGCCTTCGCCCTTCTGGGGTCAGTTCGGCGCCGCCGCCGGCCTCGCCACCGATCCGGGTTACCAGCAAGCGAAAACCCAGCCGCTCTTCGGCCTTTTTTATCCGGCCCCATGCCTGACGGTAAGACATGTGCATCTGCTGGGCAGCCTGGTTGATAGAGCCCCGCCGGTCTATTTCCCGGAGAAGGGCAAATAACCCCTCCCCGAAAATATGCTCTCCTTCCTCCAGCCATATCTTGTAGCGCGCCTGCAAGGAGACTGGATCACCTCGGGACGTTCATTCTCCAACCTTAATTATAGGTTGTTGGCCTTTACTTTGTCCAGGAGATTTACCAGGCTGGCCGCCAGCTCCGCCCGGGTGGCGAAATTATCCGGCCGGAAGGTGGCGTCGGGGTAACCGTGCATGAGGCCCAGTTCCAGACATCGCCTGATGGTGGCTTCGGCCCAGTGGCCGGCAATATCGCTGCCGGGTGAAAATACTGCGGGATCGAGCCCCAAGTGGAGGGCAATACCCCGGGCCAGGGCCCGGCTAAGAGTCTGGCGCACTTCCTCCTTCTTTAAGGCCTGGGCTTCCTGGGGATTGCTGAGGAAGCCCATCTCCACCAGCACCGCCGGGGCTTCCGTTTCCCGCAGGATGTAAAAGCCAGCCTGCCGCACCCCGCCGTCCGGCCACCCCAGAGCCCGGACCAGCTCATCCTGGATGGTTCTGGCGACCCTTTCCGCCTGGCCGCCCGGGCCCAGGATATAAGTGCTAAGGTAGTCGGCGCGGGGATTCTCCGAGCTGTTGATGTGGAGGCTGACCACCAGGTCTAGGCCGGCCCGGTTAAAGAGGGCCGCCCTCTCGGCCAGGGACACATCCACGTCCTTCTCGCGGGACAGTACCACCTCTATCCCCGCCCTGGAAAGGAGTTCTGCCACCAGCAGGGCCACGGCCAGGGTTACTTCCTTTTCCCGGAGACCGTTCACCCCCACGGCTCCCGGATCGGAGCCGCCGTGGCCGGGATCCAGGCCGATGCGCTTGGTCATGATTCCCACCCCTTTTCGCCGGTTAATGGAGAAGGCCACTTTCATTGTATAAAGGCCGCCGGCCGGAGGCCATCGTCGTTAGGCCTTCCCTTTCCCCTTTCCCTTTGGCGCCGCAGGGCGGCCTCCGGCAGCTTGCCATCCGTAAGGGTGAGGGTAAGGGAGGCCGGCTTTCCCTTGGCCCCTGGCAACTGCAACCCTAGGACGGGTCAACCCTTTCGCCGCCAGGGCGGGAGGCCCCGGCCTCCAGGGCCCGCACCTCGCCTGCTTCCACCACATCGGTAGGTATGCCTTCCAGCTGGGGCGGAATACGCTGGTGGGGCGCCAGGTGTCGAAGTGGAACTTTGCGCGTTACGTAAACAACTATGGCCGGGATGGGCGTGGGCCGGCCGCCACGGGTTTTGTAGCCTGCGCCCACGGCCACCACATTATCCTTCTCGAGGAGCACGGGTTGCCACCGGGCCAGCACGTCTGCGACTTCTTGTTCCCTGCGCACGGAGTCTCGCCTCTACCCTTCTTATAACATGTTTATGCTCCCCCCGCGGGGGCGGACCGCCCTCCCCGGGGCCCGGCAATAAAAATAAAGGGCCCCGGAGGCCCCTGGAAAGTAAAGGAGAGGAGCTCCGGGTTTCCCCAAAGCTCCTCAGGACTTGGCACCTATTTTGATATCCCCTTCTTCTCCCTCCACCATGAGTTCCACGGTATCGGTGAGGACGTCGGCATAGCTGAAGGAAATGCGGCGTTCCGGGATTTTCTGCTCTTCGAGGCGGATGATGAAGATGTTGGGATAGGTCTTTTCTAGAATGCCGACCTTCTCTATAATTTTCTTACGCCCGCGGTTGGCCCGGAGTTTAATTTTCTGGCCCACCCGGGCTTCCAAATCCTGTCTGATAGTAGCCAAAACTTCCTTACCAGCCATAAAACCACCCCTTCCCGGCATACATACTATATTATACTATGCCGGGGACAGGGTGTCAAGGTAAACGTTTATTTTACTAAACCCCACGCCCGTCTGTCAAGGGTAGCCATCCTTATGTTAAGGCTTTATTGCGGTTTGATTAGGATTTTCTTAAAGCCCACCGGTATTTTTCTATATTTATCAGTGCTATCCTTCCTTCCCTGTCAAGTTGGACAACTCTTCATAGGAAGAAGAGGGGTAGCCTAGCCTAAATTTCCCCCTGATCTCTAACCCTCCTATACTGCCCTCCCCGGTAACGACATCCTTAATTATTTCATCGGGGCGTACGATTTCCCGGATGGAGGTGTAGGCCACCTGCTCCACTACCAGGATAGGATCAAAGGCATGGATCAGAATGCGGCCGGGAGAGCTGGCAAAGGTGGCCCCGGCCTCCAGGAGAGCCTCGTAGTGGGATTGACAGGCCCCCGCGAAAATAACCAGGTCATCGTGGCTGGGCCTTAACTTCCGGGCCGCCCGGACGGCAGCCACAAAATGTTTAGAATGCCGGTAGTTGTCTAAATTGGTGAAGCCTTTTTTCTCCCGGATCAAACCGTCGTGCCCGGTGAGTACGAGGATGTCAGGAGTGTATTGGGCCAGGAAGTGGGGTACTTTTTCGGCCTGCTCCTCTTCCGCCACGAAAAAACCCGCCACCGGCAGGCGTAGTTGCTTGTAGGCGTGGAGGCAGCGTTCCAGATACTCTTCATCACCGTCCAGGTGCACTACCCTGCCGGGAAGTTCAAAAAAATCTCGGCCTCCTTCTGTCTCGCCTCCGTCCTCTCCGGCAAGGGAGTAGCCGTATCCTCCCCCACTACCCGCCCGGGCCAGCCCGACGTCCAGCCGCGCCGCCCGCCGGGCCAGCACCCGCTGGAAACAGCACCGAAATTTCTCGATATCCCGGTGGCGGTAGCGCAACACCTGCTCTGCCGGCTGTACTTCCAGGTCCTCCAGGGGGGCATCGGCGCTCAAGCGGACGTCCAGTCCCCGGAGAAGGGCTGTGGACTTCCCCTTGTCGGTGATGGTGATGGCCTTTACTTTAAAAAAAATGTCCTTGCCGTAGGATTTGCGAGCTACAATATCCCCCGGTTTGATGTCCGGCATTCTCCCCCCTCCCTCCCTTTCCTGCCTGTTATTAGTTTATGCTTCAAGGAAAGGAAGGTTCTAAGATATAGTGCAGTTGGTTTACATAAAGTACCTGCGCTGGCAACTATTTTTCAATGACGGGCCCGGAGTCAACCTGTATAATAATATCCAAGCTGGCAGTTGGTATCCAAAAGCAAAGGAGTGGATAGCCATTAGGACAGAAAGAAAGTGCCTTCTTGCCAGTGTGGTGCTTGCCTTCCTTTTCGCCCTACTTCTCTCTTCCCGCCCCGCCCAGGCAGCTACTTACACCGTCCAGCCGGGAGATACCCTCTATTTGATCGGCCAGCGTTATAAAATCGGGGCGTGGGAGCTGCAGCTGCTAAACGGTTTGCCGGATACGTGGATTTATCCCGGCCAGGTCCTCTGGATACCCGACGGGCAGGGTAGAGTACATGTAGTGAGCCCTGGCGATACCCTCTTCCTAATCGGCCAGTGGTACGGCGTCCCCTACCAGGATATCATGTGGGCTAACGGCCTGTCCGATTCTTATATTTATCCCGGACAAGCCCTGTGGATCCCCACCGGCGGAACCCAGGCCTCCCCATCACCGGCTTCCAGGGGGAGCACGGCCTCCCGGGGGGGTATAACCTATTCGGCCCAGGACGTGGACCTGCTGGCCCGGCTGGTATATGCCGAAGCCCGGGGTGAGCCCTATGCCGGCCAGGTAGCCGTGGCCGCCGTGGTCCTCAACCGCGTGCGGGACGGGCGCTTCCCCAACACCATTGCTGGGGTAATCTATGAGCCGGACGCCTTTGAGTGTGTAACCAACGGCCAGTTTTGGCTCCAGCCCAATACCACCGCCTACCAGGCTGTCAGGGAAGCCTTGGCGGGAAGCGATCCCAGCGGAGGGGCCCTCTTCTTCTGGAACCCGGCTACCGCCACCAGCCCCTGGGTATGGACCCGGCAGATAACCACCGTCATAGGCAACCATGTTTTCGCCATCTAAAAAGGGAAGGCGGCACAGAGGAACGGAGGTTAATAGGGAGTCGGAGAACAATACCGCGACCAAAAAGCCGGCTGTAATTAGCCGGCTTTTTTGGTCGCAGCCCTCCAGGGACCCATCGGGTCTCTAGAGGCGGGAGAAGACGGGGGCAGGGCCAGCCGCCCCCGTCCTCTATTAGCTGCTCTTGGTATATTTATCCGCCACCTTGGAGGCGCCGCAGGAATAGGGCTTTATCTTGGCCGCAAAACCGCTCCCTACCACCATTCCTACGACCTCCCGGATGAGCTCCTTAGTATCGCCGTTGGGCCCTACATCCAGGTGAATCTCTACGTTGAGTTCCGGGTGACCGTTGGCCGCCAGCTTCTGGGCCAGGAAACTGGCGATTTCCAGGCTGAGGGCCGTTTCGTAAAAAATCCTTTGTCTAAGGGAGGTAATCTTCCGCTGGTATTTCTTTCGATAGTAATACCGGGCCCCTTTGCCCACCTGGTGAATTATGATGGCCGTTACAAAACACGTATTAAGCCTAGCCTGGGAATCCGTACCGATGATTACCTTGTACTGGGCCTCAGGAGTAGCCTCGATGAAGGTCATGATGTCCTGGAACATTTCCTCCACGCTAAGGCGACCCTTGCTGGGACTGATGAAATACACCTTTGTCACCTTCTTCCCACACAGGCCTGCAGGCAGCGGCTAAGGTAGGCGAACTCTTCCAGGGACAAAGTCTCTCCCCGGCGGGAGGAGTTGATCCCCGCCGCCGCCAGGGCCTCCTCCACCGGCCCCCGCGCGCCGACCAGGCTGCGCAGGGCGTTGGCCAGGGTTTTCCTCCGCTGGGCAAAGGCCGCCCTGACAACCCGGAAGAAAAAGTCCCTATCCCCTACCTCCACCGGCGGCCGGGCATGGAGATCAAGGCGCACCACCGCCGAATCCACCTCTGGCCGGGGGAAAAAGACCGTTCGCGGAACCTGCATGACGATTTCAGGCCGCGCATAGTACTGGACCAGCACGGTCAGGGCCCCGTATTCCTTGCCGCCCGGAGGCGCCACAAGGCGACGGGCTACCTCGGCCTGGAGCATAAGCAACATACACCCGATGTGAAAGCCGCTTTCTAATAAGCGGCGTAAAAGGGGGGAAGTAATATAATAGGGAAGGTTAGCCACCACCTTGTAAGCGGGCAACCTCCCCCTATCCTGCAACCCCAGGGCTTTCGCCACCAGCCCGTCGAAGTCGGCCTTTAAGGCGTCGCCCTCCACGAGGCGCACGTTCGGCCGGTCTACCAATATTTCCTGCAGGGCCCTCACCAGGCCCCGGTCTATCTCCAGGGCCACGACCATCCTCGCCCGCCGGGCCAATTCCAGGGTCAGGGCTCCCAAACCCGGCCCTATCTCTACCACCACGTCCTCCGGCCGAAGCCGGGCTTCTTTCGCCATCTTGCGGGCTATATTGGCGTCTACAAGAAAATTCTGGCCTAGGGACTTCCGGGGGCTGAGCCCCCTGCCCTGCATGAAAGATATGAGCCTGCCGGGGCTGGCGACCGGATGCACTCTTCTTCCCTCCGTCGATCTTAATTATACTACAAAAGCCCCGGCAAGACCAAGGAAAAGGCTATTTTACTCCAGGACATAAACCTTAACGCGCCTTACTCCCCACCGCCGCGTCGCTTCTTCGCTGTCCAGGAAGACATCAATGCGGTCCCCTTTTATGCTGCTACCCACATCTTCGGCCCGGCCGTAGCCGTAACCTTCGATGTAGAGCCTGCTGCCCAGGGGGATGACGGAGGGATCCACGGCCACCGTACCGACCCGGGGAACCGTCCCCGTCGCCGTCCGGCGGCCGGTATGGGTGTAGGCCGTGGCCGTAGCCCACAGTACGCGCCTAAAACCAAAAACACGGCCGCCGCGGGAAACCTTGCTCAGGGTTCCCACCGCCACTACTTCGGCCACCGGCTCCTTGAGGACCGTCTGGCTCACCAGCTCTCGCTTAACTTCCCGCCCGTCTTCGTAGGTAACCCGGTACTCCGTCCGCTGTATCCCCTTCTGGCCCCGCTGGACCAGGCGGGTGATGCCCTTCTCGAGCTGCGGATCCGGCCGGCGGACCACCCGATAGGCCAGCTCTTCTTCCACCGTCTCGGTCTTGGTGGCTACTCGCACCACCCTTATGGTGTCTCCCTGGCCGATGATCCTTTCCCGGCCGGGTTCGACCCTATCTTCGGGGCCTAAGGCAATGCCGGCCCGGGCCAGGGCCGCCTCCACGGTGGTGGGCACCAGACGCAGCCTTTTCTCCCTCCCGTCAGCCAGAATAGTAATCTCTACTGCCCGCCTGATCTCCACGGCCATGCCCCCGGCCAAGGGGGTCTGCAGGGAAGGGACGACCTCATCCCCCGGGTAAAGGGTTATCCCCTGCTCCTCCAGCAGCTGCCGGATATCCCGGGCCCACGTCCGCAGCACCCTTTCTTCTCCATCGACTTTAAGGGCTATTTTTCTCCACCCGAAATTGGTCACTCCCCAGGCGGTGCCGGCCACCAGGAGAAGAAAGACCAGCAAAAACAAAAAAAAGAAGCGGCGGCGTGACCTCGCCTGTTTTTTCTGTCTCCAGGTGGTGATCCACCCGTCCAAGGGGCCACCTCCTTGCTACCAAAAAGAGTGGCCATAATAACTTCGACACCGGAGCAATATTTTCCTGCCGCCGCTTCTGGTAAATTTCTGGAAGAAAAACATCCCCTACTCTAAGATATGCACCCTCACGCGGCGCCGTCCCCACTGGAGGGCTTCCTTTTCGGTTTCCATAAAGACGTCGATGCGGTGGCCCTTGATGAGCCCTCCCGTATCCTGGGCCCAGGCATACCCGTAACCCTCAACGTACAACCGGGTCCCCAAGGGGATAACCCTGGGATCCACGGCTACGATTCCCCGGTAGGGGTAAATGCCTGTGGCCGTGGGGTTGCCGGTATGGGTGTAAGCAGTAGCCTCTACCTCCAGGATTTTGCCCGTCCCCGCCATGGCAGCCACGGCTTCGGGAGTCCGGGTACCGTAGGCGATGACTTTGGACCGGGGCTGGGCTTCCACCCAGGTGTCCAGCAATTCCCGCTTTACCACCCGGCCGTCTTCTTTGGTCACCCGGTACTTATAGCAGCGTATCCCTTCCCGCCCTTCGCGCACCACTTTTTGCTCGCCGCGCTCCAGCCGGAAATCGGCCTGGCGCTCCACTTTGTAGGGAATGGCCTCCCGCTCTACTTCGATTTCCTGCCGGACCCGGAAAACCCGCAAGGAGGCCTCTCCTTCCGTGCCGGCGAGGTCGGCCTCCACCCGGTCCAGGGGACCCAGGGTAATTCCCGCCGCGGCCAGCACCTGGGCCACGGTGGGTACCGCTACCCATACCTGCTGTTCCCGGCCGTCGACCTGAACGCGCACCGGTACCGCCCGCTCAACCCTGACCACTAAACCCGGAGTGACGGGGCTGGAAGGCTCGGGGATAACCAGGTCCTCCGGCCCGAGGCGTATTCCGGCTTCCTCCAGGGCGCCAGCCACCGTCCAACTGCGGGTGGCCATCTCCATGACCCGCCCGTCAACATGTATCTGTATTTCTCGCTCTGCCCATCCTATCGACACCAGGGACCAGAGGGTCAGGACCAGCAAGAAGCTGGCCCTTAAGGCCCGGTATCGAAGATCCGGTACCAATTGCTTTCACTCCCTTTTGCCTTGAGGACACGATTTTACTCCTGGCGATAATTGTTGCCATATTATTCTCACTTTAAACCCGTCCCCAGGGCTTCGGGAGCTGAAAGGCGTTCGGGCCATCCTCGCCGCCCCCGGAAGGGCGGTAGGGATGGCCCCATTTTGCCGGAAACCCGCGCCGACCTCCAGGTACTTCCTGCGGCATCCCCCGCCAGCCGGTAAACAGCTCCCCCTTCGCAGCTGCTCCATGGAAGCGCCCCGGCATAATACCGTCCCCCTTAGACCGGAGCGGCCAACCATAGCGGGGCGTGGCCGGTGCAAAAATGGAGGGGCCCGGCCCCCCTTTACGGTGGGCCCGGGCCCCGGACGAAGGCGCGGATTCAACTCAGGCGGAACAGTTGTCGGGCATTGTTGAAGGTAGCCTCTACAATCTCCGCCACCGGCACCCCCCTGGCCGCCGCCACCCCTTCGGCCACCAGGCGCACGTTGGCCGGCTCGTTCCGCTGGCCCCGGTGGGGCTCGGGGGTTAAGTAAGGGGCATCGGTTTCGATCAGGAGCCGGTCCAGGGGCACTCGGGCAGCGATCTCCCGCACCTTCACGGCGTTCTTAAAGGTGATGGGCCCGGCCAGGGAGATGTAGAAGCCCATGTCCAGGCACTGCCGGGCCATTTCCCAGCTCCCCGAAAAGCAGTGCATAACCGCCCCCGGCAGATCCCGGCCCTCTTCCCGTAAGATGCGCAGCACATCCTGGTGGGCGTCGCGGTCGTGGATGATAACCGGGAGGTTTAGCTGCTTGGCCAGCCGCAGGTGCCACCGGAATACCTCTTCCTGCTGCCGCCGGGGTGACAGGTTGCGGTAATAGTCCAGCCCCGTCTCGCCGATGGCCACTACCCGGCGGTCCAGGGCCAGGCCCCGTATGATGCGGGCGCTCTCCTCATCAAAGGTCGCGGCATCGTGGGGATGGACGGCCACCGCCGCCCTAAGGAAGGGCCAGCTGTGGGCCTGGGCGACCGCTTCCCGGGAAGACCGGACGTCATAGCCTACGTTAATGACCGCCGCCACCCCGGCGTCCTGCAACCGGGCGATGACCTCCGGGAGGTCGCGGCTGAAGGCGGGATCGTTCAAATGGGCATGGGAATCGATGATCTGGGAGCTCATCCCCGGTCCCCCTTATTAGCGCACCTGGGCTCCGGGAGGAATATCCCGCTCCGGGGTGATAAGGCTTAGATTTTCTCCCTCCACCGCCGCCAGCACCATGCCCTGCGACCAGATCCCGCGCAATTTGGCCGGCTTTAAGTTGGCCACCAGCACTACCTTCTTGCCTATGAGGTCCTGGGGCTGATAGTAACGGGCGATGCCCGCCACCACCGTCCTCGTCTCTCCCCCCAGGTCTACCTCCAGCTTGAGGAGTTTATCGGTCTGGGGTACCCTTTCGGCCTTTACCACCTGGGCCACCCTCAGCCTCAGTCGGGAAAATTCTTCCAGGCTAATCTCGGGTTCGGCGGTTGCCCCGTCCGGCGGAGCTTCCTGACCCGGCCCCGGGATCCGCTCTTCCTTCCTCACCGCTATCTCCCCTTCCTCCTCTGCCTTCCATTCTACCCTAGGGAAGAGGGGTGCACCCCGCTTCACCCGGCTGCCGGCCGGCACCCCTCCCCATTCCTTCAAGCTGTCCCAGGTCTGGGCGTGGAAGGCATCCTGCATTCCCAGCTGTTCCCACACCCGGGCCGGTAGCCCCGGCATGAAGGGAGAACACATGACCGTCGCCTGGCGGAGGGCCTCGGCGAGGTTATAGAGGACGGTCTGCAGCCGGGGCCTCTTCTCCGGGTCCCGGGCCAGGGCCCAGGGAGCCGTTTCTTCGATATACTTGTTGGCCCGGTTGATGAGCTGCCAGATGGCGGTTAGGGCCCGAGCGAACTCAAAGCGCTCCAGGGCTTCATCTACCTCATCCGGGAGGCGGGCGGCCAGCTCTTTAAGCTCCCGGTCTAGGGGCTCCTCCCCGGCCGGGGCAGGGATCAGGCCGCCGCAGAACTTCTCTATCATGGACACGGTCCGGCTCAGGAGGTTGCCGTAGTCGTTGGCCAGGTCGCTGTTTAAACGGTTCACCAGGGCTTCCTCGGAATAATACCCGTCGGCGCCGTAAGGCATTTCCCGCAGCAGGAAGTAGCGGATGGCGTCGGAACCGTAGCGGTCTATGAGGACCATGGGATCCACTACGTTGCCCTTGGATTTGGACATCTTACCCCCGTCCACCAGCAGCCAGCCGTGGCCGAAAACCTGCCGCGGGAGCTCAATGCCTGCGGCCATGAGGATGGTCGGCCAGATGACGGTATGAAAGCGCACAATGTCCTTGCCCACCAGGTGCACAGCCGCCGGCCAGTACTTGTGGAAGAGCTCGTCGTTTTCGGTGCCGAAGCCCAGGGCCGAGATGTAGTTGGTCAGGGCGTCGAACCACACATAGATCACATGTTTGGGGTCTATGGGCACGGGTATGCCCCAGTCGAAGGTGGTGCGGGACACGCACAGGTCCTCCAGGCCGCCCTTAATGAAATTAATCATTTCGTTGCGCCGCGAGGGCGGCTGGATAAACTCGGGATGCTCTTCGATGTACTTTAGAAGCCGGTCGGCATATTTGCTCATGCGGAAGAAATAGCTCTCCTCCCGCAGAAGCTCCACCGGCCGGCCACAGTCAGGGCACTTCCCGTCCTGGAGCTGGCGCTCCGTCCAGAAGGTTTCGCAGGGTGTGCAGTACCAGCCCTCGTACTCCGCTTTATATATATCCCCTTTTTCGTAAATCCGCCGGAAGAGATCCTGCACCACCTTCTTGTGGCGCTCTTCGGTGGTGCGGATAAAGTCGTTATAGGAAATATCCAGCCGCCGCCACAGCTCGCGGAAGGTGGCCACAATGCGGTCCACGTATTCCAGGGGCTCGAGGCCGACCTCCCGGGCCTTGCGCTGGATCTTCTGGCCGTGTTCGTCTGAACCGGTCAGGAAAAAAACATCATAACCCCGCATCCGCTTGTAGCGGGCCAGGGTATCGGCCATGGTGGTGGTAAGGGCATGGCCAATATGGAGTTTGTCGCTGGGATAGTAGATCGGGGTAGTTACATAAAAAACCTTATCCCCCATTAAAGGCCGTCCCCTTTCTGCAAATTCAGGAGTATTATATTAAAAAAGCAAGCAATATGTCAAGTTTTGCCTAAAAAGGGGCAAAATAACCGTTTTTCCCGGATTCTTAGATTTTACTAGAACTGGAAAAGGTGGTACCATATAGCTAGCCTGTCGAAACGTGTAGAAAAGGGGGAGGAAAGTCTTGTTAAAATCCACCGGCGTTGTCCGCAAAGTGGACGAGCTCGGCCGCATTGTTATTCCCATTGAGTTGCGGCGCACCCTGGGTATTGAAGAAAAGGATGCCCTGGAAATCTATGTGGATCAGGAAAAGATCATCCTGAAGAAGTATGAGCCCGCCTGCGTTTTCTGCGGCAATGCGGAAAATGTGACCAATTTCCGGGGCAAGAACGTGTGCCGCGACTGCGCCATGGCTATGAGTTCTATTGCCGTTTAGGGCTCGTCGGCCAGAGAGGCTTGGTAAATCTCCCGGCGAGGGCGACCGTAGAACCTGGCTACTTCGGCCAGGGCTTGCCTGCGCGGTCGCCCTGCTTTTTCCAGAGCCTCCACCAGGAGGGCCGCTTCCCGGGGTACGAAGACCGGCCGGTGGGGCGGCGCGCCTTCCACCACCAGGGTTAGCTCGCCCCTGGGCGGCTCTTGTTGAAAATGCTCCAGGGCACCCTCCAGGCTGCTGCGCAGGACCGTTTCAAATTTCTTGGTCAGTTCCCTCCCCACGGCCACTTTGCGTTGCCGTCCGAGAACCTCGACCATATCCTCCAGGGTCTCCACCAACCGGTGGGGCGCCTCGAAGAAGACCAGGGTTCTTTCTTCGTGGGCCAGCTCCTCCAGCCTCTCTCTCCTTTCCCCTCTTCTCCGTGGTAGGAAGCCTTCGAAAAGGAAACGCCGGGTAGAAAGGCCAGATACGGCCAGGGCCGCAATGACGGCACTGGGCCCGGGGACAACGGCTATCTCCACTCCGGCCTCCGCAGCCTGCCGGACCAGTTCTTCCCCGGGATCGGCGATACCCGGCATACCGGCATCCGTCACCAGGGCTATTTTCTTACCCTCCCGGAGGAGGCGCAGAAGGGCCTCGCCCTTGGGCCCTTGGTTGTGCTGATGATAGCTGGTCAGGGGAGTGGCGATGCCGTAATGGTTCAGCAGCTTCCGGGTATGGCGGGTATCCTCAGCGGCTATCAGGTCCACTTCCTTTAGAATCCTGAGGGCCCTCAGGGTGACGTCCTCGAGATTCCCCAGGGGAGTTCCCACCAGGAAAAGACAGCCCGCCACCTTTTCAACCCCTCTTTTCCAGAAAGCTGAGACAAAAAAGGCAGCCCTGGCTCCCCCGCACCCGGCCGAACTGGGCCGGGCAAACGTGATATCCCTGGTCGTAGAAAAGGCGCAGCCTTTCTTGCCCTTGCCCGCCGAAGACGGTTTCGGCCATCATGGTCCGCAGGCGCTGGTTTTCTTCTTCCAGGCCCCGGGCGTAGTTCCGGAGCCGCCTTATCTCCCGCTGGACCTCCATCACTTTGAGCTCCAAGGCCGCCAGGGCCGCGACCAGGCTTTCGCCCCCCTGGTCTTCCGCCACCCGGATTTCCCGTTCTTCATTCAAGGTTCTCCACTTCCTCCCGCCGGAATTCCATAACCCCCCGTTCGGGCAGTTCCACGGCCACCTTGCCCCTCAAGATGTTGAGGCCCGTTACTTTGCCCTCCCCTGCGGGCGTCCTCACCCGGTCGCCCACTTCGGGGAAGAGGGGCTTGGCCTCTTCATAAATATTGTTTTCGAAGCGCAGGCAGCACATGAGGCGCCCGCACACTCCGGAGATCTTGGCGGGGTTTAGGGAGAGACACTGGTCTTTGGCCATGCGGATGGAAACCGGCTCGAATTCCCCCAAAAAGGAGGCGCAGCAGATCTCCCTCCCGCAGCAGCCGAGGCCCCCCAGCATTTTGGCCTCGTCCCTCACCCCTATCTGGCGCAACTCGATGCGGGTGCGAAAGACGGAAGCCAGATCCCGCACCAGCTCGCGAAAATCCACCCTCCCTTCGGCTGTGAAGTAGAAGATGATCTTGCTCACGTCGAAGGTAAATTCCACATCGATTAATTTCATGGGCAGACCGTGCTCGGCGATTTTCTGCTGGCAGATGGCAAAGGCCTCTTTCTCCCGCCGGCGGTTGAAGTCCACCTGGGCCTCGTCGGCCGGGGTGGCCTTCCGGATTACCGGTTTTAAGGGTTGGACCACCGTTTCCTCCGGCACTTCCCGGGGACCGACCACTACTTCGCCGTATTCCAGTCCCCGGGCTGTTTCCACAATAACCTTGTCCCCTATTTTAAGCTCCAAGTTGTTGGGATCAAAGTAATAGATTTTCCCCGCCTTCTTGAAGCGTACTCCCACAACCGTGGACAATCTTGCTTTCCCTTCTTTCTCACCCTAAGATAACCCCCCGGGGGCGGTATCGCCCCGGCCCTTTTCCGGCCACGCACCCGGCAAGAACCGGGTCTTTGGGAAACCTTTCGGCGGCCCTACAGAGAATGCACCTCGCGGTGGAGGTTGAGGAGGAGCACCTCCAGGGCCAGGTGGCGGTTGGCGTTCTGTTCCAAAAAGGTACGGGTCCGCCGGAGGTGGCGGTAGCACCTCCAGAGGGCGGCCGGGGGCAGGGAAATCCCCACCAGGTGGGCGGGAATCCGGCCTGCCTCCAGGAGCAGCCCCTCTTCCCCGGTGAGCTGCCACACCAGCTGCTCCCGGCAGGCCACCATGAGTCCATCCACCGCGGACAGCACGTCTTCTTCCTTTTCCAGCCGCGGGAGGACGGACGTCATCAGCCGGCCCAGATCGGAGGCCAGCACTTCCTCCCACAGGGTTCGGACCCCGGCCTCCCCCCTCTGTTCCCCGCCGCAAGATAAAACCTGGCAGCGGGACACAATGGTGGGGAGGAGGAGGGCTGGTTGGGCGGCCAGGAGGAAGAAATAAACGCCCCCCGGCGGCTCCTCCAGGATTTTGAGCAGACAGTTGGCCGCTTCCAGGGTGAGGCTTTCCGCCGGGTGGAACACCACCACCTGGGCTCCTCCCTGGAAGGCCTTGAGGCGGAGCTCTCCTTCTAGTTTCCGCACCTGGTCGATTTTAATACTGGCACCGCGGGGTTCTATAAAGTGGTAGTCGGGGTGACAGCCGGCCTCCAGCTGGCGGCAGGAAAGACAGCGGCCGCAGGCCCTCCCCCCCTCCCGGTGGGCGCAGTTTAAAGCCGCCGCAATCTGCCGCACCGTTCTTAATTTTTCTTCTGCCTCGCCGCCCACCAGAAGGTAGGCATGGCTCAGGCGTCCGGCTGCCAGGGCCCGCTCCAGCCGTTCCTGCACTGTCACCGGGCTTCAGCTCCTAAAAAACGCTTTTAACCCTCGGAAGGCCCGAGGAGGCCTGCTGGCCGCCCCCTGCCGTCCCCGAGTCCGGCCGGTTTTCCCGACCCTTTAAGGGCCCTCAGAGGAGGGGCTCCACCGCCTCCCAGACCTGCCGGAACACCTCATCCTGAGGGCCCGTAGCATCAATAATTTTGAAGCGTCCGGGCTCCCGGCGGGCGAGTTCCAGGTAGCCCTCCCTCACCCGCCGGTGAAAGTCCAGGTCTTCCTGTTCAAAGCGGTCCGGGTCGCCATGCCTTCCCTCGCCCCTGCTCCGCCGCAAACCCTCTTCCGGCGGCAGGTCCAGAAGGAGGGTGAGGTGGGGGGTTAATCCTCCGGTAGCCAGGTCGTTGACCTGGCGCACGAGTTCGGGGTCCAGTCCCCGTCCGAACCCCTGGTAAGCCAGGGAGGAATCCACAAAGCGGTCAGAAAGCACTACCCGTCCGGCCTCCAGGGCCGGCAGTATCTTGCCCCGGACATGCTGGGCCCGGCTGGCGGCGTACAGAAAGACCTCGGTAATTCCCAGCACTTGCTCCGGCCACGACGATAACAAAAGCTGGCGTATGGCTTCGGCCATGGGGGTACCCCCCGGCTCCCTCGTACACAGTACCCTCAGGCCTCTAAGCCCAAGATGCCTGGCCAGGAGCCCCATCTGGGTGGTCTTCCCGGAGCCGTCCGGCCCTTCAAAGGTGATGAAAATGCCCTTCATGCGTCCACTACCCGTATCTCGGTTCTCGGCCCCCTCAGGAGGGCCAGCCTTTCGATGGTTTCCGGCGTCAGCACTTCCCCCGGCACCACCAGAGCCACCCCCGGCGGGCAGGGTGCTACCAGCTCGGCCGCCACCCGCCCCACCGCCTCCTCAAGGGGCAGGCTGCGGTGGGCGGCCTGAAAGGCCTCTCGGGGCGTTAGGGCCACCGGCGGTAGGGGCCAGGGCCCTGCCTTCGGCACCGCGGGCGTGGCCCCGGCCGGGCGGCCGGACGCCCGGCGGGCATCCTTCTTGATCTGTTCCAGGGCGCGGATGAGCCCCTTTACGGCGGCCTGCCCCTGGGCCGGCGTAAGGATCCCGACGATATATTTATCGGCCGCCAACTCCATCTCCTGGCCCCGCTCCCGGAGGGCCCGGTCCAACTCCGGTCCCGTCATGCCCAGGGGCGCCGCGGCAACGACCAGCCTGGTGACATCCAGGCCGGCCACGGCCGCGGACGGCACATCCTCCAGTTCCAGACACGGGAGGCCGAGGTTCTTCAATCCTTGGCGCAACTCCAGGGCCCTATCCACGGCCCAGGCCCAATCTCTCCTTCCCCTCGCTTCCGCCCAGAAGCGCGCCGCATCCAGGGAAGCCAGGAGCAGGTAGGAAGGGCTGGTGGTCTGCAGAAGGCCGAGGGCCTGCTCAACTTCGCGGCCCTCCATCCCCGGCCGCAGGTGGAGCATGGCCGCCTGGGTAAAGGCCCCCAGGGTCTTGTGGGTGCCGTGGACCACATAGTCGGCCCCCAAGGCCAGGGGCGAAGGGGGCAGCCGGGGGTCAAGGCCGAAGTGGGCTCCGTGGGCGGCATCCACCAGCACCCTTACCCCCCGCCCGTGGGCCAGCTCCACCAGGCTCCAGGTTGGCGGCACCAATCCCTCGTAAGTGGGGTGTACCAGCAAAAGGAGTTTGGCCCGGGGATTATCCTCCAGGGCTTTCTTTACCGCCGCCGCCTCGACCCCTAAAACCATGCCCAGGCCGGGGAGCCAGGCGGTTTCCAGGTAGACAGGCCGCGCACCGCTTAAAATCAGGCCGGCAAAGGCGGAGCGGTGGGCATACCGGGGCATGAGGACCACGTCCCCCGGACGGCAGGTGGCCAGGAAGACGGCCGCGATCCCGGCGCTCGCACCGTTGACCAGGAAAAAGGTGGAGCCCGCCCCGAAGAAGGCTGCCGCCCGCTCCTGAGCTTCCCTGATGACGCCCCGGGGCTCCTGGAGGTTGTCCAGGCCGGGAACCTCGGTCAAATCCATCTGGAAGACCTCCGGCCCCAGGCGGCGGTAAAAGTCCCGCCAGGTTGCCCGGCCGCCCCCGTGTCCCGGCGTGTGCCAGGAAGCCAATCCTTGCTCCAGATATGCTTTCATGGCCTCCCACAGGGGCGCCCGGCGGCGACCTTTAAGTCCCACTTTGTTAAACTCCCGTCTCTTTGGTCCTTTGGTGCTTATTATAGCACGATAAAATAGGGCCTCCAAGGCAATTTTCCCTTAGCGTGTCCCCACTTTTCGCCCGGGAGCGATTTAGCTCCGCTCGCTCTGTGAGCCCCGCAGGACCGGCCTTGGCCGGGATGCTGCGCTTATTGTGCCGGCCGCTGCACGCCGGCATGGTCCACGTAGTAGTCGCCCTTAATTAACATTTGGGACACCGGCACCACCTGATAACCGTCGGCTTTGAGCTTCTCCAGGAGGGGGCCCAGGACGTCCGCCGTGTACCTCCCGTTGTTATGGAAAAGAACGATGGAGCCGGGTTTAATGCCCTCCACTACCCGCCGGTAAATGTCGTCGGCCGACAAGTGTTCCTGCCAGTCCAGGGAGTCCACATCCCACTGGATGGCCTTATACCCGAGGCGCTGGACCACGCGGATGACAGTGTCGTTGTAGTCGCCAAAGGGCGGCCGGAAGAGCTCCGGTTTGTAGCCGGTAATTTCCTCTACCATGCGGTGGTTTTCCCGGAGCTCCTGCTCCATCTCCTCTTCCGATAGGGAAGTAAAGTGGGGATGGGTGGCCGAGTGGAGGCCGATTTCATGGCCCTCGGCGGCAATTTTCTTGGCTACGTCGGGGTATTTGTTAAGCCAGATGTTGGTGAGGAAAAAGGTGGTCTTTACGTTGTGCTGCCGCAGGATTTCCAGGATCCTGGGCGTGTACTCGGCTCCCCAGGTGGCATCAAAGGAAAGGGCCACTTTTTTCTCCGTAGTCGCCACGCTGTAGATGGGCAGCAACCTCCTGGCCCGGCCCACCAATACGGCCAGGGGCGGCCGGTCGGCCAGATACCCTCCGGCCAACATGCCCGCAAAAAAGAGCAAAAGACCGGCAAGTACCTGCCGGAAGGCCCTTCGCCGCAAAAGAATAAACATCCCCCGCACCTCCTGGATAATCCTATTCGGCCGGGGGATGGGATATGTCTTTGTTTAAGGTTTTAAGCTTTCTGGTAGGCCTGGTCCAGCAGCTGGATAACGTGAACGGCTTTGCCCGGCAGGCCCTGGACCCTTAGGCCGTGGGCCAGTTGGAGGAGGCAGGCCGGGCAGGCGGTGGCCAGGTACTGGGCACCGGTACTGCGGAAATTGTTCATTTTGCGCTCCAGTATCCGGCGGGACAGGTCATAATGGGTAACGTTGTAGGAGCCCGCCCCGCCGCAGCACCAGTCGGCTTCGTTCATTTCTACGAAGCGGACGCCCGGAATGCTCCTTAGGATTTCCCGAGGCTGCTGCTTGATCTTGAGCCCGCGTATTGCGTGGCAGGGATCGTGATAGGTAACCGTAATATCCAGGCTGCCCATTTCCTTTCTTATGCCTATTTCCGTCAGGTACGCCAAGGCATCCCTTACTTTAGCGGCCATCTCCCGGGCCAGGGGACCGTAGTGGGGATCTTCTCCCAACAGCTCGGCGTAATTTTGGAGCCCGTGGGCACAGGAAGCGCAGTCGGTTAGGATGGCTTCCACCTGATATCGCCTGAATACCTCCAAGTTCTGCCTGGCCAGGCGTAAAAGAGTCTCCGTGTCACCGTAAGCCTCGTGGGGTATCCCGCAGCAACCGGTGGGGGGTACTACCACTTCGCAACCGTTGTGCTGCAGCACCCGGAGGGTAGCCTCGCCTATAGCGGGGAAAAAATTGTTGATTACGCACCCGATGAAGTAGGCCACCGTGTGCCGGGGACGAGCCGGCGGCTTGAGGAGCTGGGGCAGGCGCTGCCGCAGGGTATAGGCGGGCACGTCCGGCAGGAGCCCCTCGGCCTTGCCCAGGGCGCCCAGCAACTTGAGGAAACCTATCTGGCGGGCCAGCCAGCGGGCGCCGCTCCGCTGGTAGAAGCGGAGGGCCTTGGCCCCCAGGCTTAAACGGCGCTGGTCGGCCAGGACGCCCCTTAAGGCCAGGCGCAGGGGGAAGGGCTGCCCCTTGGCCCTGGTGATTTCCGCCCGGGCCGCTTTTACGAGGGTATCCGTAAGGACGGAAGAGGGGCAGGCATTGACGCAGGCCCCGCAGAGGAGGCAGGAATAGATGTGGTGGTTAATCTCGGGGCTACGGGTAAGATCAAAGGTGCCTTCCAGGGACAGGCGGATTAGGCGGTTACGGCCGCGGGCCACGGAGAATTCTTCCCCAGTAGCCTTATAAGTGGGGCAAACCTCCTGGCAAAACCCGCACTTGTTGCAGCGCACCACTTCTTCCCTCATGTCGCGCAGAGCTCTAACCATCCTCGCCTCTCCTTTCCTACCCCGCAGTTTCAGTAGCCTCGGCAGCGTCCAGCACATAGGCCAGCACTTTGCTATTGGGTGTTAAGACCCGGCGGGGGTCCAAGGCTTCTTTAATCCTCCGGAGGAGGGGGATGAGGGCCGGACCGCGGGCCTCCACCCACCGGCGGACCATGGTCAAATCATTAATGTTTTCCACGAGGAAAAGGCCTCCGGCTCCCGCCGCCAAATCCTGCAGCCGGCCGAGTACCTCCCGAACTGCTCCGTAGTCGGCCGGCGAGTGCTTGAGAAAAACGTGGACATGGCCGTTACCGAAGTGGGCCACCAGGGCGACCTTCTGCTGCCCCGAGTCGAGCAGAGAACGGGCTTCCCGGATAAATTTCCCGGTAGCGGTAAAGGGCAGGGAAGCGCTGCCCAAGATGGCCCCCTCCCCGCCGGCCATGACCCTCCATGCTTGGCGCCTGGCTTCCCAGAGGGCCGCGGCATCATCCTCTCCGGCCACCGCCAGTTCGGCCCTTGCCCCGTACTTAGTCCGCACTTCTCCTACCTGCCAATCCACCGCCTCCGTAAAACCGGCAAAGGCCACCAGGAGGCAGGCCTCGCCCCGTACCGGCAGGGGATGGCCGCTTCCCTGCAGGGCTTCCATAATAGCGGCGTCCATTAGTTCCAGGGCTACGGGACCCAGGTCCTGGCGCAGGTTGAAGGCCGCCTCGCAGGCTTCTTCCAGGCGAGGAAAGCCCAGGCAAAGGGAGACTTCCTTTTCCGGTAAAGGCTTCAGCTTAAGTATGGCCTTGGTAACCACTCCCAGGGAACCCCAGGAGCCGGCCAGGAAACGGGTGTTGTCGTAATCCTGGACATTCTTGACCGTCTTCCCCCCGGTGTGGACGATTTCCCCGGTAGGGGAAACAATTTCCAGCCCCAGGAGATAGTCCTTGGTGGTGCCGTAGGCCAATTTGCGGGGGCCCGAAGCATTGGCGGCAATACACCCGCCCAGGGTGCAGGCTTCGCCCTCCAGGGGATCAAGGGGTAAAAAGAGGCCTCCTTTCTGGAAGGCCTCGTTTAAAGACGCCAGGGACAGCCCCGTCTCTACCCATGCCGTTTGATTATCCTGGTCGAATTCGATAATCTTCTGCAGCCGGGTGAGCCTCAATGCTATGCCGCCCCTGTAAGGAAGGAGCCCGCGCCAGGCCTGCAATCCGGCTCCCCAGGGAATGACGGCCACGCCCTCCTCGTTGGCCAGGCGCACCACCCGGGCTACCTCCTCGTTGTTGCCCGGGTAGACCACCACGTCGGGTAAATAATCCCCTCCCAGGGAGGCCTGCCGGCGCACGGCCGGGTCCTCTATGACGTGCTCTTGTCCCAGAAAGTTTGCCAGTTCCTTAATGAGTTTGGCCTCCATGCTTTTAACCCCCCGGTCTTGCCAAACTTAAGCCTCGGGTATGAATTTTCCGGCGTTAAGGATGCCATTGGGGTCAAAGGCCCGGCGTTCCCGCCGCATGAAATCCAGATCGGCCTCCGTAAAGGCCAGGGGCATAAAGTCCAGTTTGGCCAGGCCGATGCCGTGCTCCCCGGAGAGGGTCCCGCCCAGGTCCAGGGCGGCCTTAAAGATCTCTCCCCTCGTCTTGTGGACCCGCTCCATTTCCTCTCGGTCCCTCTCATCAAAGAGCACAAGGGGGTGGAGGTTCCCGTCCCCGGCATGGGCCAGCATCCCGATGGGGACGTTATATTCTTCGGCCACGGCCGCCACCCGGCGTAGCATCTCCGGCAGTTTGGTGCGGGGAACGGTGGCATCCTCCAGGTCGTAGGAGGGCCGCAGGCGCGCAATGGCCCCGATGGCCGTCCTGCGGGCCAGCCACAGATTATCCCGCTCGGCGGCATTTCTCGCCAGCTGCACCTCAATAGCCCCGTTGGCCCGGCAGAGCTCGATGATCTTTTCCGCCTGCCGGTCCAGGCCGGCCTCCCACCCATCCACTTCAATCAGCAGCACGGCGCCGGCCTCCAGGGGCAGGCCTATATGCAGCCAGTCCTCCACGGCCTGGATGACCTTATTGTCCATGAGTTCCAGGGTGGCCGGGATGATGCCGTGGGCTATGATCTGGGATACCGAATTCCCCGCTTCCTCCAGGGTGTTGTAGACGGCCAGCATGGTCTTAATGGCCGGGGGTTGGGGAGTAAGGCGGACGATTATCTTAGTAGCTATGCCCAGAGTACCTTCGGACCCGATGAGGAGGGAAAGCAGGTTCAGTTCCGGGGCAATGGGCTCCCATTTGCCTCCTATCTGTACGATGTCGCCCGTGGGCAAGACGAGCTCCACGCCCAGGATATGGTCCTTGGTAACCCCGTACTTGATCCCCCGCATGCCGCCGGCGTTTTCACCGAAATTGCCTCCCATGGTGGAGACCTTCTGGCTGGCCGGGTCGGGCATATAAACCATCCCGTAGGGGGCCACGGCCTTCTGGAGCTCCATGTTGGTAACCCCGGGCTCCACCACCGCCACCCGGTTAGCCGGGTCGATTTCCAGGATGCGGTTCATACGGGTCATGACCACAACTATACCCCCGCGGTGGGGCACGGTGCCGCCGCTCAATCCCATGCCGGCCCCCCGGGGGGTTACGGGAATCTTTTTGGCGTTGGCCAGTTTCAGGATGGCCGCTATCTCTTCGGCCTTCTGGACAAAGACCACAGCATCGGGCCTGCCGTAAAGGAGGGTTGCGTCATACATGTAGGTGGCCAAGGATACTTCGGAGGTCAGTACGTTCCCCTCGCCCACGATACGCACCAGTTGAGACAGGGTGTCGCGATCCAGCATGCCAGACCTCCTTCCTGGGAATTCACCCGCTCCAATCCGGCGGGGTCTTCTAAAGGTCCCCGCTCCTGACTACATACCCCTTCAAAAGATTAATAAGTTTACTAAAACTCGCCGGTCCTTGCCGGCCTGGCCCGGAAGACCCTTACGGACCTCCGGGAAGGCCGCGTCACGGGGGTCCCCATAGCCGGGGTTCCCTCAGCCCCGGGCCCCTTCGGGCCTCGGCCGCCCTATCCGCCTATCCTATGGTCAAGCCAATAGACCAAGAAAGGATGGGGAGGCCACCGCGGGCGGCAGCAGCCTCCCCCTTCGGGCGTTACTCGGCGCTCACCTTGGCCAGGCGCTGCAGGTGCTCCCAGCGCCGGTCCACTTCCGCCTGGAATTCTTCGATAAGGTATTCGTTGCCCTTCTGGAAGAAGTGGGCGAAGCGGCCCTGGGGCTTCAGGTACTCCGTTACGGGCAGCTTATTCTTGGGAGTGTAGTTGATGACCCACTTCTGGCCACGGTCCTCCACTTCAAAGAGGGGGTAGAAGCAGGTTTCGGTACCCAGGCGGGCGATTTCCACGGTCATGTTTTCGGGGAAGCGCCAGCCGCGCGGGCAGGGAGCCTGGATGTTAATAAAGGAGGAGCCCTCGTAGTTCAGGGCCTTCTCTACTTTGCGCATAAAATCCCGCCAGTTGTGCAGGGAGGCATTGGCCACGTAGGCCCCGTGGGCGGCGGCAATCCAGGCCAGGTCCTTGCGGTGCTGTTGTTTACCCTTCTGGGCTTCCCCAACGTGGCTGGTGGTGGTCCAGGCGCCGTAGGGGGTGGCGCCGGAACGCTGGATACCGGTGTTCATGTAGGCTCCGTTGTCGTAGCAGATGTAGAGAACCCGGTGCCCCCGCTCCAGCATGCCCGAGAGGGCCTGGAAGCCGATATCGTAGGTGCCGCCGTCGCCGCCGATGGCGATAATGGCGAACTCTTTTTGCTGGTCCAGTTTGCCCCGTTTCTTAAGGGCCTTGACGGCCGCCTCGATGCCAGAGGCTACCGCCGCCGCGTTCTCGAAGGCATTGTGATAATAGGGGGTCTTCCAGGCCGTATAGGGGAAGACGGCCGAAGAAATCTCCAGGCAGCAGGTGGGCTGGACTACAATGGGCGCCTGGGACGCGGCCAGCAGGGCCTGCTTTACTACGATGGGCGCGGGGCAGCCGGCGCACAGGCGGTGGCCGCCGGTGAAGAGTACTTCCTTCTGGCTGAGTTCCCTAAGGCTCGCCATTATTGCCACCCCCTCAGGTCCAGGTAGTTGAGGATACGGTCTACTTGGCCGGACGAAGCGATCCTCTGCAGGTGCTCGTATACCCTGCGTATGCTCCGGGCCGGTACATCCCGCCCGCCGAGGCCGGCTACGTAACTTATCAGGTTGACCTGTACTCCTTTATGATAAAGGGCGCCCAACACATCGCTGAAGACGGCCGGTCCCGGAGCGCCGGGAGAGAGGGCCTTCTCCATAACCGCCGCCGCCTTGACGCCCTTGAGGGCCGCAGCCACCTCCTCTATGGGGAAGGGCCGGTAACAGCGGATCTTGAGGACCCCGGCCTTCACGCCCTGGCCGCGGAGTTCATCGGTCACCGCGCGGGCCGTGCCCACCATGGAACCCAGGGTCACGATGGCGATTTCCGCATCTTCCAGGCGGTAGCCCTCCACAATCCCGTAACTGCGGCCGAACTTCGCGCCGAATTCTTTGTCCACGGCCTCTATGACTCCCTTAGACTGCTCTAAGGCGTAAGCCTGGGAGTACTTATGTTCGAAGAAATACTCAGGCAAGGTCAGGTTGCCCAGGCAGACGGGGTTTTCCGTATCCAACAGGCTGTAGGCCGGCCGGAACTCGCCCACAAAATCCTTGACTTCCTGGTCATCGAGGACGTTAATGGGTTCCACGTTGTGGCTGACCACAAACCCGTCCAGGCAAACCATTACGGGCAGCAGAACCGAAGGATTCTCCGCGATCCGTACCGCCTGGATCACGGTATCGTATACTTCCTGGGCGCCCTCGCAGTAGAGCTGGATCCAGCCGCAGTCCCGGGAGCCCAGGCTGTCGCTCTGGTCGTTGTGGATGTTAATGGGGGCCGACAGGGTGCGGTTAACATTGATCAAGACTATGGGATGCCGATTGCCGGCGGCAATATACAGGACCTCGTGCATGAGGGCCAGGCCCTGGGAGGATGTACAGGTGATGGTACGGGCCCCAGCCGCCGAGGAGCCGCAGCAGGCGCTCATGGCGCTGTGCTCGCTCTCCACGGCCACCAGCTCCGTTTTCACCGAACCGTCGGCCACGAACTCGGCAAAGCGTTCTACAATCTCGGTCTGGGGTGTGATAGGATAGGCCGCCACCACATCCGGGTCGATCTGGCGCATGGCCTCGGCGGCCGCGCCGTCCCCGGTCAACCCGATGGTTTTCCGCATCCTTGTTCCTCCTTCCCGATTATCCCGGCTTGTTGTCCCCCGGGGCAAGGGCCTAGTAATCCCCACCTTCGGCCATGGTCATGGCCTTTTCCCTGGGACATTCCTGGGCACAGATACCGCAGCCCTTGCAAAGGGTGGTATCGATGCCGGTGATTTTCCCGTCCTTAACTTGAATGGCCATTTCCGGGCAGTAAATCCAGCAGATGAGGCAATGGGAGCAGTCTTCGGGATCCCAGATGGGCCTCTTGGTCCGCCAGCCCCCCGTCTTGTATTCCGTGGAGCCCTCGGAAACCAGGGTTCCTCCCAGGGGAATCTCATACCACGCGGGAAAGGCCGTTTTGTCCAGCCTGCGGATGGCGTTGTTGATCTGGACCATTATAAACCCCGCACCTCCTCATAAGCCCGGCGCACGGCATTGAGATTTTTTTGCACGATTTCGGGTTTGAAGCGGTGGCTGAATTGCTCTTCAAACTCCGCCAGGATGTTTTCCAGCTTAATGAGCCCCATGACCCGTGCCAGGGCCCCTACCATCGGAGTGTTGGGAATGGGGCGGCCCAGCTCTTCGCTGGAAATCTTATAGGCATCCACCGCGTAGACTTTGAACTGGCCGTCTACTCCCAGTTCCCGGGCCAGGTCCGCGGCCGTGCCCGGATAATTGGCAATAACCGCCCCGCCTTCTTTGAGGTTGGCGGTCACCTTCACGGCCTTCAGCAAAGTGGGGTCCAGTACCACCACCATGTCGGGCTGCTCGATGGCACAGCGTAAATTAATGGGAGCATCGCTTATGCGGGTATAGGCTACAATGGGAGCTCCCATTCTCTCGGTACCGAACTGGGGGAAGGCCTGGAAATACAGGTTCTCCCGTATGGCCGAGGCTGCCAGGTAACGGGAGGCCAAGACTGCGCCCTGGCCGCCGCGGGCATGCCAGCGGATCTCAACCATTTTAGCCATATCAGTTCCTCCTCTCCCGTATTTGTGCAGTGTTTCACAACAGTTAAAATGTACTTAATTCGCTAACCCCACCCCTTCTATGTATTTTAATTTAATTGTCCTGCCTTAAGATTAAGGCAAATTAAACGGGAGTTCAGCCCGCCCCGGCTCCAATTTATCGCCCGCCCGTAGGCCCTGGGACCTGGCCCATTCGGCGGCCGGTATTTTGCCGGTGCCTGTAAACTGCACCCTCTTTACCAGTAGGGCGCCGTCACCGGTGGCCACTACGAAGCCGTCGTCCCGGACGTCCAGGACTTCGCCCGGCGTGCCCCCGCCTTCCCAGGGCATGGCCTCCCAGATCTTTAGCTTTTCACCCCGGAACACGGCCCAGGCGCCCGGTGTGGGGTCGGAGCCGCGGATCAAATTATAAAGCTTTGGCGTGGGCTGGGACCAGTCCAGGCCCACGTGCTCCTCCTTAATGACCGGCTGGAAAGAGGCCTGGCTTTCGTCCTGGGGTACCGGCCGGGCTTTGCCCTCCCGGATGAGGCGGACGGCCTCCGCCACCAGTTTTACGCCCAGGGGGTAGATCTTGCCAAAGTAAAGGGTTTTCACGCTGTCGTCGGGATCGATGGGGACTCTCTCCTGCAGAATGACGGGGCCGGTATCCACACCTTCGTCAATCTGGTGGATGGTCACGCCGGTTTCCTTTTCTCCGGCTATAACGGCCCAGTTCATGGCGCTCCCGCCCCGGTACTTGGGAAGCAGAGAAGGATGGAAGTTTATTCCTCCGTGGGTCGCCAGGTCGATCATGGCCTTGGGGACAAATTGGGTAACATAGGCCAGCACCAGAAGGTCGGGCTGGAGATCCGCCACCCAGGCGATGGCTTCCTGATCCTTAAGCCTGGGGGGCTGAAGTAAAGGTATCCCCCGCTCCAGGGCCAATTCCTTAACCGGATTGGGGGTTTTCTGGTCGGGTTTATCGGGTATTGTTAATACTCCGACAATTTTTTCGCCTTGGTCAATAAGGGCTTGCAGGCAGTCTCGCCCGAAGGGGGCCTGCCCTATAAAAACAATGCGCAATTCTTCCCCTCCCCCTATGTAGTATATCGGCTTTGTGCGCACCTTCCCCTTCCCCGGCCTTCTTCCACCAGGTGTTTACCGTGAAGGCTGCCGCGGCGGCCCGGGGAACGGTTCTCCCCTTAAGGTTTGTAATTTTTAAATTGAGTATACCATTGAAGCCGGAACCTGTCAATAATTAGGTGTGCCCATCTGGTTGTCAGACCAGTGGGTTTTCTTCCCCGGACGCCGCAAACCTTCCGCAGACGCCTCAACCAGCCGACGCCGAGGTACTCCGTTTGTAATTAAGATAGTATGCCTCGCAAGCAGGGGGCTTCCGGCCTGGGGAGCGGGTTCACTAAAACGGAACAGCGGGCCGAGGCCCGCCGGAGGGGCAAGAAGCAGGGCCCGGTGGCCGGGCCGCAGAAAGGAGAAAGGGGGGCACCGGGTACGCCGGGGCCGCAACTGGAGGAGGGGCCTTGCTCCGCGAGGCTGCCGGATGAAGTCCGCCCAAGGATGCCCGGCAAAAACCGGCAACTGCCCGACGGGTAATTTTGAGGTTATAGGGGTCGTGTATGTTGTATACCGGAGAGTTGACTATCCTGGAGGGTAGTGTTAAAGTAAGAGCGGGTAAGGAGGACTCTCTATTAAGTTAAGGCAAGGGAGATGAAATATATATGCCCAAGTTAACCATCGACGGCAACACGGCTGCCGCCCACGTGGCCTATGCCCTGTCGGAAGTAGCCGCCATTTATCCCATAACTCCCTCCTCCCCCATGGCGGAGTTGTGCGATGAGTGGGCCGCCCAAGGCCGCAAAAATATCTTCGGTCGCCCCTTGAAGGTAGTGGAGATGCAGTCGGAGGCCGGGGCCGCCGGTGCGGTTCACGGGTCCCTGGCCGGTGGGGCCCTCACTACAACCTTCACCGCCTCCCAGGGGTTGCTTCTCATGATCCCTAATATGTACAAAATTGCCGGCGAGCTGTGGCCCTGTGTATTTCATGTGGCCGCCCGCTCCGTGGCCACCCATGCCCTGTCCATTTTCGGGGACCATTCCGACGTGATGGCCACCAGGCAAACGGGTTTTGCCCTCCTTTCTTCCGCTTCGGTACAGGAGGTAATGGATTTGGCCTTGGTGGCCCATCTGGCCACCTTAAAGGCCAGCGTCCCCTTCGTCCACTTTTTCGACGGTTTCCGCACTTCCCATGAAGTGCAGAAAATCGAGGTCATCGCTTACGAGGATATGGCCAAGCTAGTGGATTGGCAAGCCATCGAGGCCTTCCGGCGCCGGGCCCTTAATCCCGAACATCCCCACCAGGCGGGTACCGCCCAGAATCCCGATATCTTCTTCCAGGGGCGGGAGGCCGCCAACCCCTATTACCTGAAAGTGCCGGGGATCGTCGAGGAGGTTATGGGGAAGGTCGGGGAATTGACCGGGCGCCGCTACCGGCTGTTCGATTACCATGGGGCCCCCGATGCCGAACGCGTCATCGTCTGCATGGGTTCGGCCTGCGATGTGGTGGAAGAAACGGTGGATTACCTGGTGGAGCGGGGAGAAAGGGTGGGCCTTGTTAAGGTACGGCTGTACCGTCCTTTCTCTGCCGAGCACTTTGTAAACGCTCTCCCGCCCACCGTCCGGCGCATTGCCGTCCTGGACCGCACCAAGGAGCCGGGCGCTCTGGGCGAGCCCCTCTACCAGGATGTCACCACCGCCCTGGCGGAAAGAGGCAAGAACAATATCCTGGTGGTCGGCGGCCGGTATGGTCTGGGCTCCAAGGAGTTCTCCCCGTCCATGGTCAAGGCCGTCTTCGACAATCTGGCCGCCGACCGGCCCCAAAATCATTTCACCGTGGGCATAACCGACGATGTTACCGGGACCTCCCTGGAAATCAAGGAGTATATCGACACGGCACCGAAAGGGCTTTACCGCTGCAAATTCTTCGGTCTGGGCTCGGACGGCACGGTGGGGGCCAACAAGAATTCCATTAAGATTATCGGCGACCATACCGACATGTACGCCCAGGGATATTTCGTCTACGACTCCAAGAAATCCGGGGGGGTAACCATCTCCCACCTGCGGTTTGGCAGGTCGCCCATTAAGTCTGCCTACCTCATCGACCAGGCAGACCTCATAGCCTGCCACAACCCCTCCTATGTGGGGCGCTACGACCTCCTGGAGGGTATTAAGCCGGGCGGCATTTTCCTCCTGAACTCCAGCTGGAGCCCGGAGGAAATGGAGGAAAAGCTGCCGGCCGACATGAAGCGGACCATTGCCGAAAAGAAACTCAAATTCTACAACATCGACGCCGTTAAGATAGCCCAGGAACTAGGCCTGGGCGGCCGGATAAATGTCATCATGCAGGCGGCCTTCTTCAAGATCGCCAATATCATACCGCCGGAAGATGCCTTCCGTTATATTAAGGAATCCATCGAGAAGACCTACGGCCGTAAGGGCGACAAGATTGTCAAGATGAATCAGGCGGCGGTAGACCGGGCCGCCGAAGCCCTGGTGGAGATCCGCTACCCGGAAAGCTGGCTCAACTGCAGGCAGGATGCTTCCCAGGCTGCGGCCACCCGGGAAGAAGAACCGGAGTTCGTCCGCAAAGTAATGCGACCCATGCTGGCCCTGAAGGGCGACGAGCTCCCGGTAAGCGCCTTTACGCCCGGAGGCTTCTTCCCCACCGGTACTACCAAGTATGAAAAGCGTGGTATAGCGGTAAGCGTGCCCCGGTGGGAGGCGGAACACTGCATCCAGTGCAACCAGTGCTCCCTGGTCTGCCCCCATGCCGCCATCCGGCCTTACCTGGCCCGCCCCGAAGACCTGGAAGGGGCTCCGGAAACCTTTGTCACCAAGAAGGCTACTGGTAAGGAAGTTGCCGGCCTCATGTTCCGCATCCAGGTTTCACCCCTGGACTGCACCGGATGCGGCAACTGCGTTGATGTATGCCCGGCCAAGACCAAGGCCCTCACCATGGTGCCGCTGGAAGAGGCCCTGGCCGTGGAGGCCGAGAACTACGCCTTTGCCGAGGCCCTTCCGGAAGTGAAGGTCAACTTCAACCCGGCCACCATCAGGGGCAGCCAGTTCCTAAAGCCCCTCATGGAATTCTCCGGCGCCTGTGCCGGCTGCGGCGAGACGCCTTATGTAAAACTCATTACCCAGCTCTTCGGGGACCGCATGATCATCGCCAATGCCACGGGGTGCTCTTCCATCTGGGGCGGCAGTGCTCCCAGCTGTCCTTACACCGTCAACCGGCAAGGCCATGGCCCGGCCTGGGCCAATTCCCTCTTTGAGGACAATGCCGAATTCGGTTACGGCATAAGCCTGGCCGTGGAAAAGCGGCGAGAGGAGCTGGCCGGGGCGGTGGAGAAGGTCTTGGCGGCGGAGGCCTTTAGCCCCGAGTTTAAGGCCGCCTGCCGCGCATGGCTGGAAGGAAAGGAAGACGCCGCCCGTTCCCGGGAAGCGGGCAACCGGATTAAGGAACTCCTGCCCCGCGAGTTGGAGGCCGCCGGACCGGAGGCCAAGGAGCTTCTCACTGTCATCCAAAACCTCCAGGACTACCTGGTCAAGAAATCTATCTGGATTGTGGGCGGCGACGGCTGGGCCTATGATATCGGCTACGGCGGCCTGGACCACGTGCTGGCCACGGGGGCCAACGTAAACATTTTGGTCCTGGACACCGAAGTGTATTCCAACACCGGTGGCCAGTCCTCCAAGGCCACACCTTCGGCGGCCGTGGCCCGGTTTGCCGCCGCGGGCAAGAGGACGAGGAAGAAGGACCTGGGCCTCATGGCCATGTCCTACGGCTATGTTTATGTGGCCTCGGTGTGTATGGGCGCCAACCCCAACCAGCTCATCAAGGCGCTGGTGGAAGCCGAAGCCTACGACGGCCCCTCCCTCATCATCGCCTATGCGCCGTGCATCAACCACGGCATCGATATGAGCAAGAGCCAGCGGGAGGGCAAGAGGGCGGTAGAAGCCGGTTACTGGCCCCTGTACCGCTACAACCCCGCCCTGGCGGCCCAGGGGAAGAACCCCTTCATCCTGGACTCCAAAGCGCCGACTTTGAGCTTCCGGGACTTCCTCATGGGAGAAATCCGCTACACCGCCCTGAAGAAGCAGTTCCCGGACCAGGCCGAGGAGCTCTTTGCCCAGGCGGAGGAAGAGGCCAAGGCCAGGCTGGCCGTCTACCAGAAGCTGGCCCAGGGATAGGTATTGTCGAGCTCCCCATGGAGGGCCATAGGTTATAGCTACTGGTAGAAGCGTAAACCCCCCACAGCCTTAAGCAAGCTGTGGGGGGTTTTTCGCCTTATCCGCTGTATTCACTCTTAAATTCCTTCCTTAGTCCGTCCCACCAATCTCTATCCCCGGCCAAAAAAATGCCTTCCTCTATCACAGTTCTCAAAAAATCATTGTTGTTCTTCAGTTCTTGTAGTAGGCGCTCTTTCGGCCATACCACCGGCAGTACGGTCCCCCGAGAATGCTTGTATACCTCCTGCCAAGTATTTTCTTTCAATTTGTCAAGAACCACTAACACATCGAGGTCGCTTTCCTCGGTATAGTCTCCTCGCGCTCCTGAACCAAAGAGCAGTATCAGCTCAGGTTTATGCTCCGCACAAAGCTGTTGTACAAAGGTGTCCAGCTCTTTATAGTTGGGGTGTTTCCGATAGGAACGATACGGCCTTCTCCACCACCGCTCGGGCATAGTTTATGCACTCCCTGGCCTTCGCCTCGCTATAATATTCTCCCGGGTAGCCCTCAGCAAACCCGTTCGGGTATCTCGTAGTGATGTAGTGCCTGTCCAGCTCAGCCAACGTCTCCTCCGGGATACCAAGATCGGCGGCGGATTTTAGCTGGTGGTAAAGGTGTTTTAAGGAATGGCCCCGCACCACTCTACCACAAAAAAGAAGGACAGCCTTTAGGGACTTCTCTGCAGCTTGGATGGCTTGGAATACAGCCCATTCATAGTTCTCCGCCCGGAGGCTGTCTTGGGCAGCCTTAAGATCGCGCTCTGCTTGTTTAAGCCAATCCTGATACCTAGGAGGCAAAACCGGTCACTCCTTTAGCCCTCGGCCGCAGTAACTGTTTTCATTATATCACAATTGTTTTTCCCTTCCTACTGCTTGAATGGTCCGGAAGCTATGCTTACACTTGGGCCGTCGCCTCCCCTGCACCTGCCTTCACCACCGGGTTAACGCCCATGCCGGGCACACGACAAAACCCCACAGCTGCCTCGAGGCTGTGGGGTTTCTTTTTCCCTTGCTTTACAACTTTTCCCCAGGCTAAGGGCCGCCCCTTCCCTTTATTGACCCAACTGGAGGGGCAAGAGGGCGAGGGCCGGTACGTAGGTCATGAGGAAAAGGACGACCAGCATTACCGCCAGGAATTTTAGCACTGCCCGGCTTAAGGTTAACAGCGGCAGGCCGCTGATATTGCAGGCCACATACAGGGCAGTCCCCACCGGCGGCGTCAGGAGGCCGATGGTCAGGTTGATTACCATAATAAGCCCGAACTGCACCAGATCGATGCCCAAAGACTTGGCCACCGGGACGAGGATGGGCACCAGCAGGATGATGGCCGGCCCGCTGTCCAAAACCGTTCCCACCAGGAGCAGCAAAATATTGATTAAAAGTAAAATCATGTATTTGTTGTCCGTCAGGGAAACGATGAAGGACGTTATTTGCTCCGGAATGCGCTCGCTGGCCAGGATCCAGCTGAACAAGGAAGAGGTGGCGATGAGGAAGCCGATAATGGCCGTCTTTTTCCCCGCCTCCACCAGGGCGGCGAACAGGTCCTTCAAAGTCATCTCCCGGTAGACAAAAAGGCTCACTACAATGGCGTAAACAGCCGCCACTGCCCCGCCTTCCGTAGCCGTAAATATGCCGCCCCTTATACCGCCGATGATAATAACGGGCATCATGAGGGCCCATATGGCGTCCTTAAACCGGACCAGCTTTTCTTTCCACGAAACGGCTTCTTCCACAGGATAATTTTCGCGATTGGCAACAATATAGGAAACAAGCATAAGCCCCAGTCCGATTAACACCCCGGGTATTATGCCTGTTAAGAAGAGATCCCCTATGGAAACCTGGGCGGTCACCCCATACAGGATAAGGGCAATGCTGGGAGGAATTATAAGCCCGATACTTCCCGCCACGGCCGTCAGTGCCGCCGAAAAGGCCTTGTCATATCCCCTGCGCGCCATTTCCGGGACCATGAGGGAGCCGATGGCCGCCGTATCGGCCACTCCCGAGCCCGATATCCCCCCCATGATTACCCCCGTCACGGCGGTGACATGGGCCAGGCTGCCCTTAAATCTGCCGACTAAAGCCAGGGCGAAATCTATGATCCTCTTGGTAATGCCTCCGCGGCTCATCACTTCCCCGGCCACCATAAAAAAGGGAATGGCCATAAAGGGAAATGAATTTACGGCGGCGAACATGCGCTGGATAACCACCTGCATAGGGTAATTCCCTGCCGCTACCAATCCCAGGGTGGCGGCAATACCCAGGACAAAGGAGATGGGAACCCCCAGGAGTATGAGCACAATAAAGGCTCCAAAGAGAATGGCCGTCAAGACTTACCGCCCCCCACGTTTATCCAGTCGAGGACCGCATTTACGAGAAGATAAACCAGCATGAGGATGCTCGCCAGGGGCAAGATCAGGTAGGGGTACAGCATGGGAATGCTCGTGGCCGGGCTGACCTGGTGCCGACCGAGCTCCAGCAGCTTAAAGCTGCCCTGCAACATATAGGCGACGAAAACAATCATGAGCAAATTGCCCACCAGTACCGGGATTCTCCGGACCCCGGGGGGCACGGCATTTACAACTACGTCCACCCCCACGTGCAGCCTTTCCTTGACCCCTATCACCGCACCCAAAAAGGTTATCCAGATGAAGAGATAGCGGCCGATCTCCTCCGACCAGGAAAGGGAATTGTGCAACACGTATCTGGCTATAACCTGGGCGAAGATTACCACGACCATCAACAGCATCAGGACCCCCAGGAGGAGGGATAACCCCCGGGCTGCCGTCTCCAGGACGGCTAAAGGCCCTCTGGATTGCGGGACACCCATAGCTCATGCTCACCCTTCTTAATTTTAGCCGGGGCCCCTCCCGGGGACCCCGGCGCTAAGACTTGGCAGGGGTTACTTGGCATTGACTATCCTTTCATACAGGTCCACGAGGCCCAATTGCTCGGCATAGCTCCGGTGGACGGTCTGGGCCTTCTCCTTAAAGGGCCCGATGTCCGGATAGGTTACCTGCATGCCCTTGGACTTCATGACCTCCAGGTATTCCTCGGTCTTCTCCTTCACCAGCTGGTTTTCGTACTCGGTGGCCTCAGCCGCCGCCTCCTCAATGGCCTGGCGCTGCTCCGGCGTTAGTTTGTTGTAGGTCAGCTCGCTCATACACAAGACAACGTACTCGTACTTGTGGTTGGTTATGGCCAGATACTTTTGGACCTCATGGATATTCCCGGCGTAAATATACGGTATCGGATTTTCCTGGGCCTCTATTACGTTTTGCTCCAGGGCGCTGTACACCTCGGACCAGGCCATCGGAGTCGGATTGGCCCCCATGGCCTTCCAGGCCTCTACCATGGCGGGTATTTCCGGCACCCGGATTTTTAGCCCTTTAATGTCCTCTATGGAGTTGATGGGCTTGTTGGAAGTAAGCTGGCGGGAACCCCTTTCCCAGAAGGCCAGGCCCCGGATGTTGGCGTTGGTACGCAACCTTTCCAAAAGCTCCTGGCCTATCGGGCCGTAGATGACCTTGCGCAGGTGCTCCTCGTTTTCAAAGAGATACGGTAGTTCCAATATTTGGAATGACTTTTCGAAATTGCCCAATACCCCGGCAATAAGGGCGAAATCTACGGATCCCATCTGCATTCCCTCGGCCATGTCCCGGTCCCCACCGAGGGTGGAATTGGGATAAATCTCTATCTTGACCTGCCCGCCGGTTTTTTGGGCCACCAATTGGGCGAACCGCTCGGCCCCGAGCTGCCACAAATCTTCCTGGGTCTGGATATGGCCTAGTTTTAATACAATGGGCTCGCCCTCCCCGTTCCCGCTCTGTTGGGTATCCTGGCCGCCGCCGCAGCCGCTCACCAGAAGGCCGAGCACCAGGGCAACTAGTATCCAGCTCAGGTACTTCTTCATGAACTGCAACCTCCTCCCTCTAGTTTAGCCCTTGCCGGGCCACTGCCTTCTTGTTAAAGCCTTTAAATCGTGAGAAGCATCTTGCCGGGCCTGCCTGCGTGGAGGGCCGCAAAGGCCTCCTGGTACCGCTCCAAGGGGAAGATACCCCCGATAACGGGCTCCAAATTCAGCTTGCCGGCCCCCAGCAATGCTTCGATTTGCCACCACGTGTCGTACATCCTCCGGCCGGTTACCCCGAGGATTTTGGCTTCTTTATAAATCACGCCGTCGACTAAATCCAGGGTAACCGGACCGTTGGGCAGGCCGGCCAGGGTCACCCGACCTCCCTTGCGCAGTCCCCGGAAGCACTCGCTAATGGCCTGTACGTTGCCGGATAACTCTACGATTACATCTGCACCCCTCCCTCCCGTTAGGTCTAAGATCCCTGCGATGACATCATCCTTACCCGGCTGCAGAGTGTGGGTGGCGCCCATTTTTTTGGCGATGGCCAACTTCTCGGCCACCGGCTCCACGGCAATGACCCGGGTGGCGCCGCAGGCACTGGCCACATTGACGGCCATTAGCCCGATGGGCCCGCAGCCGTAAATTACCACCGACATGCCGTTTACGGCGTCGGCCAGCACGCTGTGCACGGCCACGCCCAGGGGTTCCAGGAGGGCCCCGACTTCATAGGAAACGGAATCCGCCAGCTTCCAGCCGCAGCCGGCCGGGATTTTAATATAGTCGGCAAAGCACCCCTCAGTGTGAACGCCTATGATTTTCATGCTCTCGCAAATATGGGCGTTCCCCGTTTCGCACTGGAAGCACATGCCGCAGGCGATGTGAGTCTCTCCGGCCACCCGGTCCCCTACTCTAAATTTTTTTACTTCCGGACCTACTTCCACTACTTCCCCACTGAATTCATGCCCGAAAACCATGGGGGGCTTGACCCGCTGCTGGGCGTAGGGTGTCCAGTCATAGATGTGCAGGTCGGTGCCGCAGATAGCCGCGCACTTTACCTTGACCAGGATCTCGTCCCCCTTGACTTCGGGCACCGGCAAGTCGTGCAGAAGTTCAGCCCCCGGTTCCGGTTTGACCTTTACCAGCCCCTTCATCTTTTCCATGCCGCTCGCCTCCTCCAGAGTCTTTATTTTCCATACCGCTTAAAGGGTAACGACGATTTTGACGGCTTCTTCCAGGCGCTTGTCCAGTATCTCTAAAGCCCTGGCCGTATCCTTAAAGTCAACGGTCTTGGTTACTACTTCGGCCACCGGAACGGCACCTGCTGCCAGAAGGTCGAGGGCCGCCTCGAAATCGCTGGCCGTGTACGTCTGGGAACCCTTCAACTCCAGCTCTTTGTACACAAAAGTGTAGGTCATTACCGGAATGGCTTGAGAAATCATAGCCACTAAGGCGATGGTGCCCCTCCGGGCAGCAATGGCAGCGGCCTGGTCGATTATGCCGGGTGCGCTGGCCGCTACGATTACGGCTTCCACCCCTTCCCCTGAGGTAAGTTCGTCGATTTTAGCCGCCACGTCTTCGCGGAGGGCGTTAATGGTAACCGTGGCGCCCATTTTCCGCGCCACGCCTAAATTATAATCATAGGCGTCGGTGGCTATTATTTCCTTTACCCCGTAATGCTTGGCCACGGCCAGGACGAGGAGGCCGATGGTGCCCGAACCCAAAATGGCCACCCTTTTCCTCCCCTTCAGCTCGGCCCTCCCGGCTGCATGGACGGCCACGGCCAGGGGCTCGGCCAGGGATCCGGCAAGGTAGTCCACCCCGGCGGGCAGGGGATATACTGCATCCTCCGGGGCTATAAAATATTCGGCAAAGGTGCCCTGCCAGGCAGGGGTCCCGGGCACCGTCTTCTGGGGACAAATGTTGAAGTATCCCCTGCGGCAGGCCGTACAGTTCCCGCAGCTGATCTGGGGCAACACGGTGACGGCCATGCCCGGCTTAAAGCGGGTTACCTTGGAGCCTACCTCTACCACTTCACCGGCTACTTCGTGGCCTAAAATGGCAGGCAACTTGCGGAAAGCGTGGGCTCCCTTATAGAGGTGAAGGTCGGAACCGCAGATGCCGGTGGCCTTAACCCGGATTAGCACGTCCCGCTGACCCACCACGGGGTCATCAATGTCCTGGAGGACTACTTTATAAGGTTCGGTTACAACGGCGGCCTTCATTTTTATACCTCCCGTCGGCTGTTATTTAGTCGGCCGGCCTTCCTCCGCAGGCCAGGTCGGCGGCCAGCTTTATGGCGTCGACCATGCTTTCGGGATTAGCCGTTCCCTTGCCTGCCTTGCCAAAGGCCGTACCGTGGTCCACCGAGGTCCGGATAATGGGCAGGCCCAGGGTAACGTTTATCCCGGCCACGGACCCCCAGGTGCCGGTAGCATTGTCGTAGCGAAATCCCACAATTTTAGTGGGAATATGCCCCTGATCGTGGTACATGGCCACTACGGCGTCATACTGGCCGCCCTGGAGCTTGACGAAGACCGTATCCGGGGAGAGGGGCCCGTCCACAGCCATACCCTTGCGGCAGGCCTCTTCCACGGCGGGACCGATCTCCTCGATCTCTTCCCGGCCGAAGAGGCCCCCATCGCCGGCATGGGGGTTCAGGCCGGACACGGCTATGCGGGGTTGGGCTATACCCATTCTGAGGAGGGCTTCATGGGTGAGTTCGATTACTTTGAGGACCCGTTCCTTGGTTACCAGGGAAGGCACCTGGCTGAGGGCCACATGGGTGGTCACGTGGGAAACCCGGAAATTTTTGTCGATTAGCATCATGCAGTAATCCTTAGTCTTGGTGAGGTCGGCAAAAATTTCTGTATGCCCCGCGTAGTGGTGGCCCGCCAGGTTTATAGCTTCCTTATGGATGGGGCCGGTGGTGACGGCATCCACCTCCCCGGCCAGGGCCAGCTCGATGGCCTTGGCTATATATTGAAAGCTGGCCTCCCCTCCCAATGAAGTAACCTTGCCGTATTCCAGGCGGCTTAAATCTACATTTTGCAGGTCTAGAACATCCATAACGCCGTACTCATAGCGCCCCTGGGCCGGATGCTCTACGGGCCTGACTTCCAGTTTTACACCGGCAATCCTGGCTGCCTCGCACATCAAGCCCGCATCGCCTACTACCAGGGGGCGGCAGCGCTCATATATTTCCGCCAAGGCCAGGGCCTTGGCGGTTATTTCCGGGCCGATACCGCAGGGATCTCCCACGGTGATAGCAATAATAGGCCTGGTCACTCAGCATCATCTCCTTTCGAGGTTCGTCCTTTTATTACCGCTTATTACCGCCAGACCGGGATCCTGTAGGTACTCCACCACCCTTACAAAGGCGTCCGGCGGACCAAAGCCCCCCGCCTTAGTCACTACGGGGAGGTCGTCGGCCATTCCCCCCAAGAGCCGCCCCAGGGGAATACCCGGCAGCAGTTCAGTGTCGAGGTCAATGCCCCTGGCTCCCAAGGCCCGGCAGATATGTACGGCCGTGTCCCCCCCGGTAACTACGAGACTGCGCACCCGCCCTCCTGCCACCACCCGGCGGGCAATTTCTGCCAGGACCCCAGCAACGGCCTTACTCTGGGGTGAGGCCCCCTCGGTTTCCACGTTATCCGCGCCGCCGGCCTCCCACAGGCTGTCCACCGCTACGACCAGGAGAGCAGGCCCCTCCGACGACAAGAGGGTTTGGACCGCCGCCACCGCCTTCTCCACCTCTTCGGCCCCTCGGCCCGCGGCCACGGCTGCCGTTGCCACCTTCACCAGGGTGGCCCGGCAACCTCCCAATACCTGCTGGACCTGCCCGGCCGTAACGGGGTTCCGCGACCCGGCCACGAGGAGGGTAAGGCCGCCGGGAAGGACGGCCGGGGAGGCAGGAGGTATCAAGCCCCAAGCGGCAGGCAGGTGAGCGGCCAGTCCCGCTGCCCCGGCTATCACTATTTCGCCCTTTAACGTACTGCAAGCCCGGGCAATCGCCGCCAGATCCTCCTCCTCAGCCGCATCCAGCACCAGTACCTCCTTCCCTTCCTGCCGCAGGGCCTCCATGGCCCGGGCCAGTTCTTCTTCTCCCCTCCGTACCGTTTCCAGGTGGATGCTCCCCACTTGCCGCCCCATGCTCCCTTGCAGGAGGCCGGGCACATCACAGGTACTTCCCTGCTGCGGGTCATCGCTCTCCTTAGTTCCAGCTATCCCCGGTGCGGCGGCGGAACCCCAACGAAGGCGGCCCTTGACCATTACCCTGCCGTTGGCCGGAAAAGCGGGTACTACTACCGCCACGTCGGCCACCAGGGCATCCATAACCGCTTCCAGTTCGGTTCCCGGGTGCCCCCGCAGGGTGGAATCGAGCTTTTTATAAATCCGTTTAAAGCCCAGGGCCTTTAATTTTTTAGCCACGGAGTACACCCGCCCGTAGGCTTCTGCGGCCGACAGAGAGCGGGTGTCGGCATTGACGGACCATACTTGTTTTCCTGTATCCCCACCGTCAATATTCTGGTAGTCCACAATGACCAGGGTTTCCAGACCGTATTTGCGAAATTGGATGCCCGTGTCGCTGGCTCCGGTCAGATCGTCGGCAATGATAGCAATACGCTCCATACAAGCCCTCGCTCCTGGTACCACAGTCCGGGCTTATCCGATGCAAGATGCGTGCCAGACCCCGTTTTTCCGTGGCCCCAGGAATATCCGGGCTGCGCGGAATTTCAAGTTGAATAATTAAGGGATAAAATATAAGGCCCGGTTCCTTAAAATTCTTGGATCCGGGCCTTATATTTCATATTGCAATGTAATATTTCATTTTGCAATACCCCAGGCCTTCATGCGGCGCCAAAGGGTGGCCGGGCTAATGCCCA
This sequence comes from Thermanaeromonas sp. C210, assembly GCF_013167955.1. Classification (NCBI taxonomy): domain Bacteria; kingdom Bacillati; phylum Bacillota; class Clostridia; order Neomoorellales; family Neomoorellaceae; genus Thermanaeromonas; species Thermanaeromonas sp. C210. The sequence goes on along the minus strand of NZ_BLWF01000001.1, from coordinate 15,750 downwards.
GCCGGCGGCACGTTGCTTGGCGGTTGTACCCGGTTTCCTCCAGGACAGCACATATAATGGCCTTCTCCATATCGTTCAGGGTTCCCCTCACCTCCAATTTCAGGCCCTCTGTATCTACTTGCTCCACAACCCCACGGGCATCCAACAGATCTTCCAGATCTTCCGGGGTTACTTCCAGGCCGCTCCGCAGGACCACTAGCCGCTCAAGGACATTCTCCAGCTCCCGAACGTTACCCGGCCAGGGGTAGTGCTGAAAGACCCGCAGGATCTCGGGCCCCATCCGCGGCGGAAGGCGGCCCGTGCGCCGGCAGATTTTGTCCACCAGCCGCCCTACCAGGTGGGGGATATCCTCGCCCCTCTGCCGCAGGGGAGGCAGGGACAGGCGCAAAACATTCAAACGGTAATATAGGTCCTGCCGGAAACTTCCCTCCCGGACGGCTTTTTCCAGGTCCCGATGGGTGGCGGCGATAATGCGCACGTCCACCGGTATGACCCGGTCGCCCCCCACCCGCATTACGGCCCTCTGCTGCAGCACGCGCAGGAGCCGGGCTTGCAAATTAAGCGGCAGTTCCCCTATTTCGTCCAAAAAGAGGGTGCCGCGGTGGGCCAGCTCGAAGTAGCCTTTCTTGCCTCCTTTGCGCGCCCCTGTGAAGGCTCCTTCTTCGTAGCCGAACAGTTCACTTTCCAGCAAGCTCTCGGGCACGGCGGCGCAATTCACTGCTACAAAAGGGCCGTTCCTCCGCCGGCTGGCGTTGTGGATGCTCTGGGCGAGCATTTCCTTCCCGGTCCCCGTTTCCCCGGTGATGAGTATAGTACCTTCAACGGCGGCGAACTCCCGAGCCTGGGCAATCACCCGCTGCATGGCCGGGCTCCCGGTCACCATGTCGGCAAAGGTAAATTGGGCTACGTGCCCCTTAAGATACAGTTCCTGGCGCACTTTGGCTTCCACCGCCTGGAGGTGACTCGCATCCTGAAAGGTGGCCACCGCTCCTACAATCTCCCCGTCGGCGATTACCGGGACCACGTTTTGTACTACCAGCGAGCTGCCCGCCCGGTGCAGTTCGCCCAACCGCGGCTTACCCGTGCTCTGCACCTGCTGAAGGGCCAGCCCCGGCAAAACCTCCCCGGCCGGACGGCCCACCAGATGGCCCTCCGCCACGCCTAAGATCTTTTCCGCCGCCGGGTTTACCAGGGAAATCCGGCCTTCCGGGTCGGTAGCTATAATGCCCTCGTAGGTAAAGTCCAGAATTACCTTGAACTGCTCCGCCCGGGCCCGCTCCTTCCGGCGTACTTCCGCCAGCTCTTCGGCTTCACGCAGGGCCAGGCCTATGGCTTCCTTACCCGAGGTCACTAGAATGGCGTGGAGGCCCAGCTCTTTACTTAACCGTACCGAAACCGCATCCCCCACTATGACCTGGATACCTGCTTCGCGGGCCGCAGAAATGGCCGCCGGCGCCTCTTCCTCGGTCTTAATCTCGATCTCCTGAATGCGCACCCCCAAAATCTCTTCCAGGCTCTTGCAGCCGTAAATAACATTCCGGAAACCCACTACCCCTATACGGCTGCCGTAAGTGCGTGCAGCGCCCAGGGCCCGCACTAGGTCGAAGGCGCTGACGGCGATCTCTACCACGGGCACGTCAAGCTCCCGGCCGATGGCTGTGGCAGTACCGCCCCGGCTGACGATGACCTCAATGCCTCGAGCCACCAGATCGCGGGCCACCCTGACCCCTTCCGCCAGGTCACCGACCGCCACCGTGGCCTGCAGGCCCAGCTCCCGGCAAACTTCGTGGGCGAGCTCAGCCAGCCCCCCGTAGGGAGCCACGAGGCCCAAACGAGCAGACATAAGCCACCCCCTCTTCAGGGTCCTAAATTGCTCACCTTGCCTTGAATAAGGAATTCGATAAAAAAGGCCGCCGACCTTCCCGGTCGACAGCCTTTTTACCTCAAGCTTTTTCCTCTTATACCTGTTCTTCCTAGGGCCCGGCCCCGCCGGAAGCGGTCCCGCCGCGGGGTAAGACCCTTTATCGCTGCGCCCGGCCTTTAGGAAGCCTCCTGGGCAACGCCCGCCATGAGCAGGCCTAAGGTGCGTTCGTCGGCCTCTTCTGCGGTCATCACCCGCATAATCCGGCCCTCGTAAATCACAGCAATTCGGTCCGAGAGGTTCATTATCTCCTCCAGGTCTTCCGAGATCAGCAGCACGCCCATACCGTTATCCCGGGCCTCCATGAGCTTCATGTGGACGTATTCCGTAGCCCCGACATCCAGCCCGCGGGTCGGGTAGGCGGCCACTAAGACGGAAGGTTGGCGGGTAATCTCCCGGGCCAATATCAACCGCTGGATGTTACCGCCGGACAGGCGGCCGGTTGGAGTATCCAGGGTAGGTGTTTTAACCCCGTAACTCTCTACTAAGGACGCTGCCTGCGACCTTATGCTTTGCTTCTGGAGGAAAATACCCCGAGCATAGGGCGGCTGGTCGTGGTCCTTCAGGATGAGGTTTTCCCACACGGCAAAGGAGGGAATGGTCCCCACGTGCAGCCGGTCCTCGGGTATGAAGCCCAGACCTTCCTTAATCATTTTTTCCGGCGAAAAGTTGGTGACCTCTCTACCGTTTAGCAGGATCTGCCCCTTAACCACTCTTCTTAACCCGCTTATAACCTCGGCCAACTCCTTCTGTCCGTTGCCGGAGACACCCGCTATACCCATTATCTCTCCCCGTCTCAGGTCCAACGACAATCCCCTTAGAGCGGGGGTTCCCTTATCACCGGAGGCCCACACTTCCTTCAGGCTTAACACCGTCTCACCGGGAGCCGACTGGCTTTTGGTAGGCCTAAAGGTCAGCTCCCTCCCCACCATCAGGCGGGCCAGCTCCTGGGCAGAGGTCTCCGCCGTACGCAGGGTAGCAACCACCCTGCCGTCTCGCAGGACGGCCACCCTATCACTCACTGCCATAACCTCGTTGAGCTTATGACTGATAAATACGATAGGGCGGCCTTGCTGGGCCATGTTTTTTAACAGAGCTATAAGTTCCCCGGCTTCCTGGGGGGTTAGCACGGCGGTAGGTTCGTCAAGGATGAGAAGGCTGGCGCCCAGATAAAGGGCTTTGACGATCTCCACCCTCTGCTGTTCCCCTACGCTAAGTTGCCACACATATGCATCCGGCTGTATACCTAAACCATAGGTCCTAGAAATTTCCTCAATTTCCCTGCTGACCTTCTGGAGGTCCACAAAGGCGCCTTTGCGCGGGGGAGAGCCCAGGGCCACATTTTCAGCCACCGTAAGGGTGGGCACCAGCATAAAATGCTGGTGCACCATCCCAATGCCCAATTCCATTGCCGCCCGGGGAGAGGTTATCTTGACGGGGTTCCCGTTCACCAAAATTTCCCCTTCATCGGGCTGGTAAAGTCCGTATAGAATGCTCATCAAAGTTGTTTTACCGGCCCCGTTCTCGCCCAGGAGGGTTAAAACCTCCCCTGCCCGTATCTCCAAATCCACATGGTCGTTAGCCAGCACACCGGGAAATCTCTTGGTAATTCCCCGCATTTCCAGGTGTTTAATTTCTTGTGCCATTCCGGCTTCCCCTTTACTTCTTTTGCTGTGCCTGCCCAGGTTGCTCTTTCGGAAGTTCTATTTTCAGGCTGCCGTTGATAATTTCCTGTTTTGCCTTTTCCACCGCATCCTTAGCCTCTTGCGGTATTTTATCGGCTAACTTGCTGTTGTATTTAAGTTCCAAGGTCCCGTCGGCAAAGGACAGCATGAGATGCTCACCGCCGAGGACACCTTGTTTTCTCAGTTCGATTATTTTAGTGACAACCTTCTCCCAATTGTAAACCTGGGCCGCCAGGACGGTGTCAGGCGCAAGGCTGCTCTGATCCATGTCGGTAGACAGCCAGTACCTCCCGCTGCGCTCGGCCACCGCCTTGATGGCACCTACCGACTGCTGGGAAGATCCCGTAAGAATATCGGCTCCGGCATCCATATGCACCTTAGCCAGTTCTCCCGCTCCCACTATATCGTTGAAGGAGCCTGTATAAGCAATGCGTACCTGCGCCTTGGGGTTGGCGGCCAGCACACCCTGCTGGAACCCGTAATTGTACTTAATGGCGTCTCCGGATTCCACAGGACCTACCACGCCCACGATACCCGATTTAGTCATATGCCCCGCCAGGATGCCTAGTAAGTAGCCGCCCTCCTGGGCCTGGGGATCATAGGCGAAAATATTGGGTGCCGTCTGGAATCCGGTTCCGTAGGCGAAGGTTGTCTTGGGAAAATCAGCCGCGATCTCCCTTAATACACTCTGGTACTGGGCACCGTGGGCAATTACTATATCGAAACCCTGGCTCGCATACTGCCTTATGGCCGCGCCGGCATTCACGGCATCACCCAGTCTTTCACTCACCGCTATCTCTACTTTATCCTCACCCATCCTTTGTTGTACCGCTTTGAGAGCCTCATACATGGACTGGCTCCAAGCCATGTCGTCCACTGTACTGGCACATACCATAGCAATGCGCACCTTGTCCGACTGCTGATCCTGACCTTCACCCCCACCCGAACATATACAGTCCGATGCCGCTGATACCCTGTTCGGCCTTGAAGGTTACGCTGACCAAACCCATAAGCGCTCCCATCAAGGCGCCGACCAGCAGGCTGATTAGGATGCCCCAGTAGGCATTCCCCGTCTGCAAGGTCAGGAAAAAACCCATGAAGGCCCCCATGAGCATAATACCCTCTACACCCAGGTTAAACACCCCCGACCGCTGGACGAACATCTCGCCCAGGGCAGCCAGGAGAAAGGGTGTAGCCAGGCGGATCCCCGTAGCTAGAACCCCGACGAGTAGTCCTTGACTTACGACCACATCCTCCATTACGCGCTCGTCCCTGCCTCCCCTGTAGATTTGGAACGGAGGGCACCGTTCCGGCGCCAAAGGCGCGCCAGCAACTCCGGCTTACGCATTAAGAGGTCACTGGATACCACGAAAAGTATGACCAGGCCCTGGACGGCCATAACGATGGCTGCCGGTACGCTGACGGCCCGCTGCATCATGTCCGCGCCAAGTATAAGGGCCCCCATGAGAATGGATGCCGGTATGGTGCCTAAGGGGTGCAACCGGCCAAAGAGTGCGGCGACTATTCCGCTAAAGCCGTAACCCGCCGACAGGGCTTCCAGGGAGCGGTGATGCACTCCCAGCACCTCTACCGTCCCGGCCAGGCCGGCAAAGGCGCCAGAGAGGACCATGGCGAGTACCAGGTAGAACTCGACTCTAATTCCGCCGTAGCGTGCGGCCTCCGGGCCGGCTCCCACGGCCCGCATACGGTAGCCTATGGTCGTACGCCAGAGAAAGATATACACCAGTACCGCCAGAAGGATGGCCAGGATAAAGCCGGTATGCAACCGCGTTCCCGGTATCAGGCGAGCCAGCCAAATGTGTTCGGGCAACACCGCCGTCTGGGGTACGCCCGTACCATAAGCCACCTCTTGAGGATCGATTAGGGGACCGCGGATGAGATAAGTGTACAACTGTAAGGCAATGGAATTGAGCATGACGGTGCTCAGGATCTCGTTGACCGAAAGGCGCGCTTTAAGCCATCCTGCTATTCCTCCCCAAATGCCACCCGCTACGCACCCGACGAGTAAAACCAGGGGTAGCAGCACCACTGCCGGCCAGTGGGGCAGCGCCAGGGCCACAGCAGAAGAAGCCACGGCGCCCATAAGTATCTGTCCCTCACCGCCGATGTTAAGGATGCCGGCGCGGAAGGAAATGACGATCCCCAGGCCGACTAAGAGTAAGGGAGTAGCGCGAACGAGGGTTTCGGTGATCCCGAATTCGCTGCTTACAGGACCGCTTAGCATGACCCCGTAGGCTTTAAAAGGGTCCGCCCCGGCAGCGAGGAGGAGCACCGCTCCAGCTAATAGAGCGCCCACTAGGGCGCCCAAAAGAATGATCACCTGCATTATCCAACTCCTGACTGACTGGTCGATCTCCCACCACTCCCTTTATGATAAGGTCGAAGTTTAATATTTATTTATTCGACGCAAATTTTTTAAATCCTGCTAAGCAAGATACTTATTTTTGAATCTTCTTATGGGGTCTACCAGCACGCCCCCTCAAGGCTGAAAAAAGTTCCTTCACTTCCAGTACCCCTCATGTACTTTTATGGCTTCTTCCTCTAGCTCCGGAAGGGGCCCGACTACCACAATATCCTTCTGCCCCCTAGCGAAGACCTCGCGGCAAGGTAGATCCAGGGTGGGATTTTGAGGATGGTTGCCGGTAAGCTCCCGCAGGCGCTTTTCGCTGATGATATACACCACTCTGCCCACGTTGCCCCAATAAATGGCTCCGGCGCACATGGCACACGGTTCCGCGGAAGAATAGAGGGTGCATCCCCAGAGGAAATCTTTACTATACAGGTGGGAGGCTTTACGCATAAGGGCGGCCTCCGCGTGACCTGTGCAATCCCTTTCTGTAATCTCGACATTTTCCTGCTCCAGGAGAATATTCCCCTGGGCATCGACTAACAGACATCCGAAGGGAGTATTACCGTGTTCCCTGGCTCGCTGGGATATGGCGATAGCCTTTAAAGCATATTCCCTTTCCTTGTCCCAGTCAAAGGTGTTCCGCCGCCGTACGTCCACTGTAATCATCCCAAGTAGTTTCTCCTTAGAATGCTTAGCCGGAAAACGCCGTTACGATAGTAAGCCTGGGATAAGAGGACCGGAGTCTGCGTACAACTATAACCTATCTCATGAACGTACATTATGGGTTCCGAAGGTTCAACCCCGAGCATCCCGGCGATTATACCGTCCGGTAACCGCGGTTCTACGTCCATGAGTACGATTTCCACTTTAACTTGACTCTTTCTTTTCAAGAAACGAAATATCGGTATTTTTAGCTCCTCCGGGGTATACGGGTTCCCTTCGATCAACCGGTAGGGTATGTAGTCTAACACGTAAATGGCCGGCCGATCATCGGCTAGTAAAAGCTTCTCTACCTTCAGAACCTTTTCCCCTACTTCTAAGTGGAGGTCTTTAGCCACCTCTTCCTCTGCAGGGATTACGCCACCGGTCACCAACCCCAGGGAAGCCCGGTATCCCGCCTCCTCTATCATTTCCTCAAAATCTTTCTCCAGATCCAGCCTCGAAGGCGCGTCCAAAACATATTGGTTGATCATCGTTCCGATGCCGCGCCGCCGGGTAATAAATCCTTCGGCCTCCAGGCTGGCCAGGACGTCCCTTAAAACGTTTCTACTGACCCCCAGTTGACGGGCCAAGATATCTTCCGCCGGCAACTTGCCTCTTTTCCCGAAAGGACCTTCCCGCAGCATTTTCAGTAATGCCCGGTGAACCTTAAGGGACAGCTCTTCATTATCGATTTTAGGAATGAATTTCTCGGTATCAGGAATTAGGCTTTTCCCCTTTCCCCCATTTGAGCTCCCCCGTTCGGCGACTGCAGTAGTACTTATTACTTATCACTTATTCTGCCATATGTTATCATAGCACTGTTTATCTAAAGTTGCAATAGATTCCTTTTGCTAAGTTCTAGTTGCCTTAGGATAAACTTACAATAATCGCAATACTAGGCCAAAGTTAGTCCTTTTTCCAGGTTTTTGTGTAAGCTGCGGGTCGCCCCGTCCTACAGCTTACGCGTATCCCTCCCCTCGATCCATATGGCGCAGTCGGGGCAGACCAGCTGGCATTGCCTGCATGCTATGCAGGGCTCGCCGTGGCCCGGCTCCACTACGGGTGTGCCCAGGGCCCCCAGCTGCCGGGCCCAGCCGATGGTCCGGACCGGGCATTTTTCAATGCATAGGCCGCACCCCTTGCACAGGGCGGGGTAGAGATAGAAGCGGCCCTGGCCATCTTCGGTAATGATGGCTTCCAGGGAGCCAGGCACCAAACCGTCCCGCCTGCCGGCCGGTTTTTCCGCCCCCCTTTCCCCGGCCACACCTTGCCGGTCTTCCGCCGGGCTGCCGCCGGCTGCCCCTTCACCCGCCAGCGCTTGGCGACACAGCTCCCGCCCCCTCTCCAGGGCCCTGCAGTTCATCTCCCTGAGACTTGGGTCCTGAGCGAATTTATGGCCCAGCTGCTTTTCCATGGCCTCCGCCACCGCCTCCCGGGGTAAGAGTCCCGTGACCTCCCCGAGGGCACCGAGAATAATGACATTGAACACTCGGGGGTGCATTTCTACCCGGGCTACTTCCAGGGCTGGTATGGCTACCCGGCGTTCTAAGGAAGGATACAGCTCCTTCACTTCTTCCTCCAGGTGGGCATCATAAAACAGCCAGGTTTCCTCCCCCAGGTAGCGACCGACCTTCCTTACGGCCCGGAGGCTGAAGGCCCCGGCCAGGTCCGCCGTGTAAAAAACGGGAGCTCCAATGGGGTGCTGGCCGATCTGGACAAAGGCCAGGGAAACACCGCCCCTCTGTTCCACCCCGAAGCTGGGAATGTAGAGGGCCTGGTAGCCGCTGTGGTAGGCGGCCTCGGCCATGATCTCGGCTACCGTCTGCACACCCTGACCCCCTTCGCCGGCCAGAACGATTTTAAGATTTCCTCGCGGGTTGAGCACCGGCACCTTCCTCCCTCGCCGTCTGGGCCGGGGAATACTCGCCCAGGGGAAAATGCTTATGCATCTTTTCTTCCAAAAATCGCCAGGTTTCCCGCGCATTGGTACGCCAGTTGGTGGGGCAGGTGGAGAGGGCTTCAATGAAGGCGAGGTGCCCTCCCTCCACCTGGGCCCGGAGACCCTTCTTGATGAAGTCCTTCAACTGCCTCACCCGTGCCACGCTCCCGCGGGCCACATAGGCCCCCGGGGAGGCTATACTGGCCACTAGCTCCGGGCCGCGGAGGGAAGGCCCGCTTTCCTCCACCCTCCGGCCGTAAGGGCTCGTTTCCGTTTTTTCTTCCGGCAGGGTAGTGGGGGCCATCTGGCCGCCGGTCATGGCATAGACGGTGTTATTGACCACGATGACGGTCACGGGGTCGTCGCGGCCGGCCGAAGCCACGAGGTGCTGGGCCCCGATGGCATAAGCGCCGCCGTCGCCCATATAAGCCACGACCACCAGTTCGGGCCGTACCCTCTTCAGGCCGGCCAGCACTGGGAGGGTGCGGCCGTGGTGGGTTTGGACCGTATCCAGGTTGAAGAAATCCCAGGCCAACAGGGAACAGCCTATGTCGCACGCGAAGACCGTTCTATCTGCCAGCCTCAGTTCCCCTACGGCTTCCCCCAGGCATTTAAGTACTATCCCGTGGCCGCAGCCCGGGCAGAACTTGTGGGGTTTGCTTTCTAAGCGCCAGACCTCAGGCATCTGGGGCAGCCGAGCGGGAAGCATACCTTTGCACCTCCCTAACTACTTCTTCAGGAGTAATGCCCAGCCCCGGACGGCGGTAGCCCCTTAAGGGCACGGTAAGTCCGTAAAGCTGGGCCCTGACCTCCCGTTCCAGTTGACCGTAAGAAGACTCCATGACCAGGACGAGTTTAGCCTGCGAAGCCATCTCCCTTAATTCCCTTTGGGGGAAGGGACGCAGGGTAATGGGACGAAAGGCACCGGCCTTCACGCCGGCTTCCCGGAGGCGCCTCACTCCCTCGCGGACGGCCCGGGCCACCACGCCGTGGGCCACCACCAGGTATTGGGCGTCCTCTGCCCTATAGGCCTCCCACTCCACTATTTCCGGCGCTGCCCGGTCATAGGCCTCAATGGTTTCCTGTAAAGCCTCATAGAGCTCTTCTTCCAGATTATATGTGTTGCGGAGATGGACTGGAGGCCGGTCCCGGCCCGGAGTGCCCGGCACGCCCACCAGGGGCCGGGATGGCGCCACTTCCAGGCCTCGCCCGGCCGGATCGTAAAGGGTCACCGCCTCGCGCATTTTAGATTGGTAACCGTCTCCCAGGATGAAGGTGGGGAAGCGGTATTTCCAGGCGGTATGGAAGGCTTTGAGGGTATAATCGAAGAGTTCCTGGTGGTGGGAAGGGGAGTAAACGATCCGCAGGCCCTCGCCGTTTCCCCCGAAACAGGTCAGGTTGAACTCCTGCTGGGAATAGATCACCGTCCCCGTGGAGGGCCCGCCGCGCTGGGCTATGATTACCACCACCGGCAGCCGCATCATCTCGGCCATGGACAAGGGTTCCTGCATGAGGACGTTGCCGGGTCCGGCGGTGGCGGTGAAGGCCACCTTGCCGGCCAAAACCGCCCCCAGGGTGGTGAAACCGGCCGCCAGCTCATCTTCCGTCTGCAAGAACCGGCGCCCGTACCTGGGGGCCAGACGCGCCCAGTAATGCATAATCTCGCTCTGGGGGGTGATGGGATAGCCGTACATCACCTCGGCCCCGGCGGCCAGGGCAGCCCAGGCTATAACTTCGTTGCCGGTCATAAAGGCGCGCTGTTCTCCTTGCACGGGCTTCGTCGCCAAGTCCTTGCCTCCTCGCCTTTCCACTTTCAAAATTTAGTATAGGCGCAGGTGGTCTTCTTTACTCTTAGCCCCGGAGGAACCTCCTGGAAAAGGGAACAAAAAGAACCGGCCCCAGGCCGGCTTGTCTCTTACAGCGTTAAATATAACTTAGAGGACCGGGATTAGAGGACCAGGCGAAAAAAAATGAGCATTAGCAGCCCGGGTATTCCCAGAAACCCGGCTACCAGGACGGTCACCCAGTTCAAGGGGATAGTAAAGCTGAAATAGCTGCCCGCAAAGTTAAAAGCCCATAAAAGGAGAAGGCCAAAGAGGGAATTAATGGCGATTTTCGCCATCAACCTTAAGGGGGTGAGGAGCAACCGCCCTACCAGATATATCAGGAAAGCCAGGAAAAGTAAGGCCAGAATTAATTGGACGCCATCCGCCGCTCCCATGTTTTCAGCCACCACCCATCCATTTCTGCTGTACCTCCTTGTAGAGGTACATAAACTTGCGTTCGGCCGCCTGCAATCGATAAATGGCTTGGTCTACGAGATCCGGTTCGGTTACTTCGGAAAAAAGGTTCTGGGCCTCCATCCACTCCTGCTGGGCCTCCTTTAAGGCGACCACCAAGACTTCTACGTCTGCCGGCAGTTCTTTGGAGGAAGAGGGCATAAAAGCCACCTCCCTTGCATACTCCTGGAAATAGCATATGCAGGGGGTGGCCAATTCTTGCCTGATCTAGTCCATTTCCCGCCGGCCGGCAAAGGCCCGGGCCAAGGTTACTTCATCGGCATACTCCAGGTCCCCGCCCACCGGAATACCGTAGGCCAGCCGGGTAACCTTTAATCCCAGGGGCTTTAGGATTTTGGCCAGGTAAAGGGCCGTGGCTTCCCCTTCCACGTCGGCGTTGGTGGCCAACACCACTTCTTTAACCGTACCGTCCTTGAGGCGGTCCAGGAGTTCTTTGATGCGGAGCTTCTCCGGCCCGATGCCCTCCATGGGAGAAATGGCTCCGTGGAGCACGTGATAGCGTCCGCGAAATTGCCTCGTCCTCTCCAGGGCCACCAGGTCCCGGGGCTCCTCCACCACACAGATCACCGAAGGGTCCCGGCTGTCGTCGCGGCACAGGAAGCAGGGATCTTCCTCCGTAAGGTTGCCACACAGGGAACAGTACCGCGTCCTCTCCTTGGCAGCCAGGATGGCTTCGGCCAGAGCCCGAACCTCCTCCGGAGGGCTGTACAGAATATGGAAGGCCAGGCGCTGGGCGGTCTTAGGCCCTACTCCCGGGAGCTTGTTTAATTCGGCAATGAGCCGGGCTACCGGCTCTGCATAGTACAGCATGATCTACCCTCTCCCGCCATCCTCAGAAAAGACCCGGCAGTTTAAACTGGCCCGTAATCTTGGCCATCTCCCCCGCTACCATTTCCTGGGAACGACGGAGCCCTTCGTTGACTGCGGCCACGATGAGGTCCTGCAGCATTTCCACGTCTTCCGGGTCCACCGCCTCGGGGCTGATAGCGAGGCTCACGATCTCCTGGCGGCCGTTCACCACCACGCGGACCGCACCCCCACCGGCCGTTGCCTCCACCGTGCGTTCGGCCAGTTCTTCCTGGACCTTGGCCAGCTGGCTCTGCATTTTCTGCATCTGCTTCATCATTTTGTTCATGTTACCCAGGTTCATTTTCCCCCTCCTTGATTCATTGACCACCGCAACAGCGAGCTAAGGGCCCGCCTGCCGTCCTTCAATCCTTTATCTCGACTTTATCGGGGCCAAAGTAATCCACCAGCTTCTGGATCATCTCGTCGGTAATCTTGCCTTCCGGCCGGGATGGGGCTTCGTCTACCAGGACAACCTCCACGGGTTGACCGAGGACGGCCTGCAAAGCCTCTTCCGTGGCTTTTTTGTGGGCGGGCTGCTCCACCATATTCTTATGGAAGGCCGACTTAAAGGCGAGGACCAGGCGGCCGTTATACAGACCGGTCGGCCTGCCGCCCTTCAGGTAGGCCTGCAGCTGGATGCTTTTTCTTCGCGCTGCCTGCAATACCTCGGGCCACAGGCGCTGTACCTCTTCCAGGGTGAGGGCCCCGGCAGCCGCCGTCTCGGCCCTGGCCGCCTCCACCTCCCTCCGGGCAACGGCGCTTGCTGCTGCCCCTTGCCTCTCCCGGCGGGCCGCCGGTTTACTTCCCTCCGAGGCTTCAGGTCCGGCCGCGCCCTCCTGCCGGGCCCCGGGCGGGCGCTCCACTCTTTCCCGCCCCGGTGGGCGTTCTCCGGGGACCGCCTTCGGTGGGTGTTCGACGCAGGCCAAACGCTCCTCCAGCTCCTTAACCCGCTCCTCCAGTTGCCTCAGGCGGGCATCCACCCCTTCCTCCTCCAGCACCACTCCCACCAGGGCCATTTCCAGGGCTATGCGGGGTTGGGTGCTGGAGCGCAATTCGGCCGTCGCTCCCTGCAGCCTTTCCATGATCCTGAAAAGCCTGGCTCCGTCGACGCTGCCGGCCGACGCCCGCATATTCTCCAGGGCATCCTCTGGTAGCCCGGTCAGCTCCGCCGCCTGGGGGTCCAAGTTTAACAGCAGGAGATTACGGCACCAGTCCAGCAAATCCTCCAGTACCAGCCGGGGCTCCACCCCTTCCCTTAAGGCAACATCCACCAGACGCAGGATCTGGCCGGCGTCGCCAGCCAAGAGAGAGGCGACCATTTCCTGCAGCAGGTCTTGACGGGGAACACCCAAAAGGGCTGCGGCCTCATCGGCCGTCACCCGCTCCCGGCCGCCAGCCAGGATCTGGTCCAGGAAGCCCAGGGCATCACGTAGGCCGCCAGCCGCCTTGCGGGCCAGCAGGGTTAAAGCCGCAGGTTCTACACTGACGCCGTTGGCGGCGGCCACTTCCTGCAGGCGCCGGGCGATGATATGCCCTCTTAAGGGCTGAAAATCGAAGCGCTGGCAGCGGGATATGATGGTGGGCAATACTTTGCGGGGTTCGGTGGTAGCCAGGATAAAGATGACATGGCGGGGCGGTTCTTCCAGGGTTTTCAGCAAGGCATTAAAGGCCTCGGTAGTGAGCATGTGCACTTCGTCAATGATGTACACTTTATAATTGCCTTCTACGGGGCCAAACTGCACCCTCTCCTTTAACTGCCGGATTTCGTCGATGCCGCGGTTGGAGGCAGCATCGATTTCCAGCACATCCAGGGAGAGGCCCTGGGATATCCGCCGGCAGTTGGGGCACAGGTTGCATGGTTCGCCATCCTTGGGCTCGAGGCAGTTGACGGCTTTAGCCAGTATTTTAGCCGTGCTGGTCTTTCCCGTTCCCCGGGGACCGCAAAATAAATAGGCGTGCACCAACCTCCCGGTCCGCACGGCGTTGCGCAAAGTAACGGTGATATGGTCCTGCCCCACTACTTCTCCAAAGGTCTGGGGTCGCCACTGCCGATAAAGGGCCTGGTACTGGGGCATCCTATCCACCACCATTAAATACTAAAAAAGAGATTATTCTCTCGTGCAAAGAATAATCTCTCACTTCCCTGGCCGTCAAGTATTTATCAGATGACCGTGCACCCACTGTTGAACCGCGGCCTCCGGGCGTTACCGGAGCAGGTAACTCCAGCCAGGCACTCCTGCGGCACCCGAGAGGGCTCACTTACCGCTGCTTCCTTCCGGACCTGACGGGGTTCATGAGTTCTCGCCGCGCAGGACCCGGCTCTCCTCGTCCCTTACACCGGGCAGTCCCCACAGACCGGGCCCGCCAGTGGGACTTCGACCCCGCTATAGCGGATTGCGGGTTACAGGGCACCGCTACCTCCCCGTCTAGCACGGTCCATCTGGCTAAAATAAAAAATGGCGGAGAGAGTGGGATTCGAACCCACGAGACAGGTTTTTCACCCGTCTACTCGCTTTCCAGGCGAGTGCCTTCAGCCAGCTCAGCCATCTCTCCGCAGGGCAACATTCCTAGCCAAGCTTCAAATCCCGCAGGCTGCTCCTGAAATACAGGTATTCACTTTGAACACTGGTGGCGGAGAGAGTGGGATTCGAACCCACGAGGCGACCTCATCAGCCGCCTACTCGATTTCGAGTCGAGCGCCTTCAACCAACTCGGCCATCTCTCCGCGTCATGCCTTCTCGCCTCAACTTGGCAAAGAACTCCTGTAAGATGAGGCGGCATTCTTCCTCGCAGATACCAGATACAACCTCTACCCGGTGATTGAAATGGGGGTGCTCTACCAGGTTGAGTACTGAATCTACCGCCCCGGCCCTGATATCGGGAGCACCGTAGACCAGGCGCTTGAGCCTTGCCTGGACGGCCGCCCCGGCGCACATGGGACAGGGCTCCAGAGTCACATACAAGGTGGCACCCTCCAAGCGCCAGCTTCTTAACCTCTGAGCTGCCTGGCGCAGGGCCAGTATCTCGGCATGGGCGGTAGGATCCTGGGTCGTTTCCCGCCGGTTATAGGCGCGGGCGATGACTTCTCCATCCTGTACCACCACGGCGCCCACCGGCACTTCCCCTTCCCGGAGGGCCTTCCTGGCTTCCTCCAGGGCCATCTGCATGTAAGTGCGGTGGTCCAACGGCTCTTAAACTGCTCCTCTCCGCCCGGTTGCCACCTCGCCCGCGGGCAAGGCCTTAAAAAAGCTGGTGCGCCCGGAGGGACTCGAACCCCCGACACGCGGTTTAGGAAACCGCTGCTCTATCCGCCTGAGCTACGGACGCACCTGGCCTTCATATAAAAAATGGCGCGCCCGGAGGGACTCGAACCCCCAGCCACCTGGTTCGTAGCCAGTTACTCTATCCTGTTGAGCTACGGGCGCGTGTCTTTATCCGCCGGTATAACCGGCAGTGTTTATTGTAGCAGATATGGACGCATAAGTCAAGGATGAGGGGACTGCTCTGCTTCCCCTCCCTTTTGTCCCCCCCGCGGATATTCTCTAGGACATCATTTAGAAACCTCCTACCCCGAAGGGCAGGAGGTTTCCCGGTTTTAAAAATGGCGGAGAGAGTGGGATTCGAACCCACGGTACAGGCTTAACACCTGTACAATCGCTTAGCAGGCGACCGCCTTCGACCTACTCGGCCATCTCTCCACGCTTTCCTTGGCGGAGGGGGTGGGATTCGAACCCACGGTGCCCTCCCGGGCATCACTGGTTTTCAAGACCAGCTCCTTAAACCCCTCGGACACCCCTCCAGTAATGGCAAGGTTAGTATAGCATATTTGCCGGCGCCCTGTCAACGACACGAGGTCCTGGCGTATCCCCAGTTTGGCTTCTAGGCCTGCTTGGCTTCAGCTCGCTCCGGAAACCCTCGCAGGCCAAACTATCACTCAGCCTCAAGCTCCGGCGGACTTCCCGGCAAATTCGGCATCCTGCCTC